>NZ_CP015090.1 GCF_001975705.1 Salipiger abyssi | reverse complement strand
CTACACCTACCAATACGCCCACCCGGCGCTGGGGGTGGCGCGGCACTATCTCAGCTCGAACATCATTCAGGGCACCCCCGCCGCCAATAACGAGGGCTATTCCAACCCCGAGGCCGACAGGCTCTTTGCCGAGGCCGCCAACTCGGTCGACCCGGAAGAGACCCAGCGCCTCTATTCCGAGGTGCAGAAGCTGCTCGTGGACGATGTGGCGCTCGGCTGGATCTTCGAGATGCGCTCGCCGACGATCTACCGCGATACGGTGAACGAGGTCGTCACCAGCGCAATCGGCGCCATGGACACCATGAAAGCGACCTGGAAGGCCGCCTGACCGTCGCGCGGGAAGCGCCGCAGGCGCGCTTCCCGCCAACTCGAAAGAGACCTTCATGACATACAGAATATTCCTGACCCGGCTGGGCAATGGCCTGCTGGTCCTGATCGGCGTTGCCATCATGAATTTCACGCTGGTGCATATGGCGCCCGGCGATCCCGCGATGATCTTTGCCGGCGAGGCTGGCGGCGGCGACGAAACCTATGTCGAGCAGCTCCGCGAGGACATGGGGCTCGACAAGCCGCTGGTGACCCAGTTCGCGATCTACGCCGGCGATCTGCTGCGCGGCGATCTGGGCTATTCGTTCCGCAATCAGCGCGACGTCGCCGGCATGATCGCCGAGCGCATCCCCGCCACGCTGCTGCTGACGATGACCGCCTTCGGCATCGCGCTGATCATCGGCGTGGTCTTCGGCATGCTGGGAGGCTGGTTCCGCAACACCCTGCTCGACCGGGGCCTGATGATTGTCACCCTCGTGCTTTATGCGACACCGCTGTTCTGGCTGGCGATGATGTTCGTGCTGCTGTTTTCCGTCCGGCTGGGCTGGTTCCCGCCCTTCGGGATGCAATCGGTGCTGGTGCCCGATGCGCCGCTCGAACGGATGCTGGATGTCGGGCGCCACCTCGTCCTGCCCGCCTTCTCGCTGGGTCTGTTCTATGCCGCGACCTATGCGCGGCTGATGCGGGCCTCGGTGATCAACGTCTCCAACGCCGATTTCGTCAAGACCGCCCGCGCCAAGGGCGTGCCCGGCGGCCGCATCCTGCGCGTGCATGTGCTGCGCAACGCCATCCTGCCGGTCTTTTCGCTGGCCAGCGTGCAGATCGGCCAGCTGATCGGCGGCGCCGTGCTGACCGAGACGGTCTTTGCCTGGCCCGGGATCGGGCGGCTGATGTTCGACGCGATCCTTCAGCGCGACTACCCCGTCATCCTGGGCGTGTTCCTGACCACCGCCCTGCTGGTCATCCTGGTCAACATCGCCACGGACCTTCTTTACCGCATCGTCGATCCCCGGATCGAAACCGGCGCCGGGAGCTGAAGATCATGAAAACCCTTCTGAAAAACACCCCGCTTGTCATCGGGCTCGGGCTGCTCGCCCTGATCGTGGTGATCGCGGTCTTCGCCCATGTCTTTTATCCCGTGTCGCCCTGGCAGAGCTCTGCCATTCCGCTTCTGGAACCGTTCGCGGACGAGACCCTGCCCCTGGGCAGCGACATGCTGGGACGCGACGTTGCCGCCGGCATCGCCTATGGCGCGCGGGTCTCGCTGACGGTGGGCGTGGTCTCCACAATCATCTCGATCACGCTCGGCGTGGCCATCGGCGCCCTGGCGGGGTTCTACGGCGGTATGCTGGACAACCTGCTCATGCGCTTCACCGAGCTCTTCCAAACCGTGCCGCAATTCGCCATGGCGGTGGTCTTTGTGGCGATCTTTTCGCCCTCGCTCACCACCATCGTGCTGGCGATCAGCCTGGTGTCCTGGCCACCGGTCGCCCGCCTCGTGCGCGGCGAAGTGATGAGCCTCAAGACCCGCGAATTCGTCAAGGCGGGGATCGTGCTCGGCGAGAGCGAGGGCGCGCTGATCTTCCGGCATATCCTGCCGAACGCGGTCTCGCCCATCGTCGTCATGGCCTCGCTCATGGTGGCGACCGCGATCCTGACCGAAAGCGCGCTGTCCTTCCTCGGCCTCGGAGATCGCAACATGATCTCGTGGGGATACATGATCGGCGCCTCGCGCACGATGCTGCGGGACGCCTGGTGGCTGAGCGTCTTTCCGGGCCTCGCCATCGTCGTCACCGTCGTCGCCGTCAACCTGATCGGCGAAGGCTTTGAAAAAGCCCTCAACCCGCAAGCTCATGGGGAGCGCAAGGCATGACCCGGCACGCAACAGACGTTCTAAATATCGGCAAGCTCAGCGTCCGGCTGCCCGATGGCGCCGACCGGCCCTTTGCCGTGCACGACATGGATCTGAGCATCGAAAAGGGCGAGATCCTCTGCATCGTCGGCGAAAGCGGGTCCGGCAAATCCATGACGGCCAACGCGGTGATGGGGCTGCTGCCGAAAAGCCTGCGCTTTGGCGCAGAGCATATCCGGCTGAACGACCGCAACCTGCTGCGCCAGTCCAGATCCACCCTGCGCGACCTGCGCGGGCGCGAGGTTGCGATGATCTTTCAGGAACCGCTGTCGGCGCTGAACCCGCTGATGCGGATCGGCGACCAGATCGCTGAGGTGATGAAGGTGCATCCGGGCAGCGACTTCACCGATATCCGCGCCCGCGTGCTCCAGCTTCTGGCGTTCGTCGGCCTGCCCGAGCCCGAGACCATCCGGAGCAGCTATCCGTTCCGCCTCTCCGGCGGCCAGCGCCAGCGCGTGATGATCGCCATGGCGCTCGCGCTCGAACCCGACCTGCTAATTGCCGACGAGCCGACCACGGCGCTGGACGTCACCACACAGGCCCAGATCCTCGATCTGATGAAGCGCATCCGGGACGAAAAGGGCATGGGGATCATGATGATCACCCACGATATCGGTGTGGTCGCCGAACTCGCCGACCGGGTGATCGTGATGCGCCATGGCGAAACGCTGGAAGAGGGCGCCGTCGCCGAGGTGCTGGAGGCGCCGAAACACGCCTATACACGACAGCTGATCGACGCCGTACCGATGATGATCCCCAAGGACGCCCGGCCGTTCGATACCCCGCCGCTGCTCAGCGTGAAAAACCTCAACAAGATCTATGGCAAGCCCGGCGGCAAGCATCGCGCGGTGCATGCGGTGAACGATGTCTCCTTCGACCTCAGGGCCGGCGAGACCCTCTCCGTCGTCGGGGAATCCGGCTCCGGAAAATCCACTGTCGCGAAGCTTCTGGTCAAGCTCGAAGAGCCCGATAGCGGACAGTATCTGCTCGACGGCGAGGATGTCACACATATGTCGGTCCGCGCCTTCCGGCCCAAGCGGCGCGTCATCCAGATGATCTTTCAGGATCCCTATTCCTCGCTGAACCCGCAGCATACAGTGGCGCGCAGCATCACCGCCGGGCCATTGGCCGCCGGCGTCTCCCGTGCGCAGGCCATGGAGGATGCCCGCCGCCTGATCTCGCGCGTCGGGCTGGACGAAAGCGCGCTGACCCGCTTCCCGCATGAATTCTCCGGCGGGCAGCGGCAGAGGATCGGCATCGCCCGGGCGCTGGCGATGTCGCCGCGCGTGCTTGTCGCCGACGAGAGCGTCTCGGCGCTGGATGTGTCGGTGCAGGCCAAGGTTCTGGACCTGCTGGCAGATCTGCAAGGCGAATACGATCTGGGGCTGATCTTCATCACCCACGACTTGCGCGTCGCCTGCCAGATCTCGGACAATCTCGTCGTCATGCATCGCGGCCGGATCGTGGAACGCGGCAGCGCGCATGACGTGCTGCTTCAGCCCCGGGACCCCTACACACAGGCGCTTGTCGCCGCCCTGCCCGGTCAGGCCTGGGAGGAGCGGCGCGAGGCGGCGATTTTGGCGGAGCAACGGTCATGAGCAAGGACAGCACCAAGCCCGATGTCGTCCCCGGCTGCCGCGGCATCGAACATATCGGCCTCACAGTGCCCGATCTCGATCAGGCCGTCGGGTTTTTCTCCTCCGTCTTCGGCTGGGAAAAGATCTACGAGCTCGGCCCCTTCGCCTCGCAGGACGGCTGGATCGAACGCCAGCTTGCGGTGCCGCCGGGCACGGTGATGGAACGGCTCGCCTTCATGCGCTGCGCAAACGGCGCCAATCTCGAACTTTTCCAGTATTCCGCGCCGGATCAGGCCCGCACACTGCCCGCCAACAGCGATGTCGGCGGCCACCACCTGGCCTTTTATGTCGACGATTTCGCAGCCGCGCTTGCCTGCCTCCGTCGTCACGGTGTCGAGCTGCTGGGAACGCCGGTGGTCCGTGATGCAGGCCCGAGCGGCGGGCAGACCTGGATCTATTTCCGGACGCCTTGGGGCCTGACCTGCGAACTGGTAAGCTTTCCGGCGGGCAAGGCCTATGAGCGCGTCAGCGACCGGCTCCTGTGGCAACCTCAGCCATTGTGAGGGCGGATCGCGATGAAGGAACAAAAAGAGTGGCAGAATGAGTGAGCGCAAGCACAAGGCCGACGCATCGACGACGATGAGCATGTCGATCGCCTCCGACATCCGGGCTGCCGTTCTCTCCGGAGAGCTGACGCCAGGGCAGCGCATTCGCCAGGAACAGCTTGCCGAGCGTTACGGCACCAGCCGCATTCCGGTGCGCGAGGCGCTGAGGATTCTCGAACGCGACGGGCTGGTGGTCTTTGTGCCGAACAACGGTGCCTGGATCGCCGAGGTCGACATGGCCGAATGCGTCGAGATCTACAAGATCCGCGAGCGGCTCGAACCGCTGGCGCTGTCAGAGAGCATCCCCAGGATGACGCCCGAGACGCTGACCCGTCTCGAAGAGCTCCACAAGGGCTGCGAAGCCGCCCCCGATACCGAGACCTTCCTTCGGCTGGATCGCGAATTTCACCTGCTGACCTATTCACATGCGGAGGCACCGATGCTGCTTGGCATGATCGAGCGGTTCTGGAGCACCACGCAGCATTACCGCCGCACCTATTCCGACATCCTCGGCGCGCAGGGACAATGGATCATTCATGCCGAGCACGGTTTGTTGCTCTCGGCGATCAGCCGGAAGGACTGCGAAGAGGCCGAGAACCTGCTGCGCGCGCATATCCGCAAGACCCGTACAAAACTCGAAGAAGCGTTTTGTTCGGTCGATGCAAAATAGCGCTTTGAGATGCCCCGGATCATCAGCCCGGTCAGCGCCACCGTTACCGACCAAAGTCTGAGCTTTCCTTAGAAGATAAGAATAGCCAGACGCCGCCTGCCTTTGCCATGCTGGTTACGTTGACGCGAGTCACACAGACCGAAGTGGAGGAGGAAACCCATGGCCTGGAGCAAACCCGTTATCCGCGAAATCGAGTGCGGTATGGAAATCAACATGTACGGCCCGGAACACGACGACGGCGTGCTGTTCTGATCTGACGCGCGCGGGAGGATAAGATGACGTTCCGCGCGCGCATTCTCGGGGCGGCTGCCGGCGGCGGGCTGCCGCAATGGAACTGCGGCTGCGCCAATTGCAACGCCGCGCGTGCCGGAGAGATCCCGGCGCAGACGCAGAGCTCGCTGGCCGTGTCCGCCAATGGCGTGGACTGGGCGGTGCTCAACGCCTCGCCAGATATCCGCGCCCAGTTTGCCGCCACGCCAGAGCTGCACCCGACGGGACTGCGCGAGATGCCGCTCTGTTCGGTGCTGCTGACCAATGGCGATATCGACCATGTGGCGGGGCTTTTGACGCTGCGCGAAATGCAGGCGTTTACGCTCTACGCCACGCCCGGCATCCACGAGGTGCTGGCGGCGAACCCGATTTTCTCCGCGCTGAACCCCGAGGTGGTGACCCGCGCCGATGTGGCGCTCGACAGCCCCGCCGAGATCGCGCCCGGGCTCACGGCCACGCTCTTCGCCGTGCCCGGCAAGGTGCCGCTCTATCTGGAGGGCGAGGAGGTGCAGACCGATCTCATGGGCGAGCAGACCGTGGGGGTCGAGCTGAAGGCCGGCGCGGATACGGCCTATTACATCCCCGGCTGCGCGCGGCTCGACGATACGCTGCGCGACAGGCTGTCCGGCGCCACGCTGGTGTTTTTCGACGGCACGCTCTGGCGCGATGACGAAATGGTCCGCGCGGGGCTCGGCCAGAAGACCGGTAAGCGTATGGGCCATATGTCGATGAGCGGCCCGGACGGTTCGATCGCCGCCTTCGCCGGGCTCGATATCGGCAGGAAAGTTTTCGTTCACATGAACAACACCAATCCCGTGCTCCGCCCCGGTTCGGAGGAGCGCCGGCAGGCGGAGGCGGCGGGATGGACCATCGGTCAGGACGGCATGGAGGTAACGGCATGACCCAGACACGCGACGCGTTCGAGGCAAGGCTGCGGCAGATCGGCGCCGAGCGCTATCACGATCTGCACCCGTTTCATCACCGACTGCATGGCGGCGGCTGCACGCCCGACGAGGTGCGTGCCTGGGTGATCAACCGCTATTACTACCAGCATTCTATCCCGATGAAGGACGCGGCTTTCATGTCCCGCGTCGAGGATCCGGCCCTGCGCCGCGCCTGGCGCAGCCGGATCGAGGATCACGACGGCACCGACACCAACGAGGGCGGCATCCGCCGCTGGCTGCGGCTGGCGGAGGCGGTGGGGCTCGACCCCGATTATGTCGCCTCCTGCGAGGGCGTGCTGCCGGCGACGAAATTCGCGGTCGACGCCTATGTGCGCTTTGTCCGCGACAAGACGCTGCTCGAGGCCGTCGCCGCCTCGCTCACCGAGCTGTTCGCCCCCGCGATCCACGCCAATCGCATCGAGGGGCTGCTCGAGAATTACGATTTCGCCGATGACAGCTCGCTGAGCTATTTCCGCAACCGGCTGAAGGAGGCGCCCAAAGACGTGGCCTTCGGGCTGAAATGGGTGCTCGACCATGCGGACACCGCCGAGAAACAGGAGATGGCGGCGAAAGCGCTGATCTTCAAAACCGATGTGCTCTGGTCGCAGCTCGATGCGCTCTGGGGCGCCTATGTCGAGCCCGCCCGCATCCCGCCCGGCGCCTGGCGCCCCGGCGAGGGGCTGCGTGCCGCCGAGGCCGCGTGATGTCGCCCGCCGACATCCCCGCCCTGCCCCGCGGCGTGCGCCTGCACTGGGACCGGGTGCGCGAGACCTGGGTGCTGCTGGCGCCGGAACGCACCGTCACACTCGATACGGTGGCCCATGCCATCCTGTCGGAGCTCGACGGTATCCGCAGCTTTGGCGAGATCACCGCGGCACTGGCGGCGAAATACAACGCCCCGCAGGAACAGATCGCCGCCGACAGCGCCGGGTTCCTCGGCGCGCTGCACACCCGCCGCTTTCTGGATCTGCGATGACCTGCCCGTCAGTTCCACATAAGCAGCGTCTTCTCTTTCCAAATACGCAAGGCGCGGCCTTTGCCACCCGGCCCGCCGCCGCAGAAAAAGGCGCCAAATGACCGCCCGTCCCCCCATCGCCATGCTGGCCGAACTCACCCATCGCTGCCCGCTCGCCTGCCCCTATTGCTCGAACCCGGTCGACCTCGCCCGGCAGGAGAACGAGCTTTCCACCGCCGAATGGCGCGACGTCTTCAGACAGGCCGCCGATCTGGGTGTGTTGCAGCTCCACCTCTCCGGCGGCGAGCCCGCCACCCGCCGCGATCTCGAAGAGCTGGTGCAGGCCGCCCGCGACGCCGGGCTTTATACCAACCTCATCACCTCGGGCATCGGCCTGACCGAGCGCCGGCTGAAAGCGCTCGACGACGCCGGGCTCGACCATATCCAGCTTTCGCTGCAAGGCACCACGCCCGAGATGGCTGACGAGATCGGCGGCTACAAGGGCGGCTACAAGCGCAAGATGATGGTGGCGGAGTGGATCGCCGCAATCGGCTTTCCGCTCACCCTCAACGCGGTGCTGCATCGGCGCAACCTGCACCAGCTTCCCCGCGCGCTGGAGATGGCGGTGGAGATGGGCGCCCGACGCATCGAGGTCGCCACCGTGCAGTTCCATGGCTGGGCGCTGAAAAACCGCGATGCACTGATGCCGACCCGCGCCCAGGCGGAGGAGGCGACGCGCATCGTGACAGAGGCGCGGGCAAGGCTGAAAGGCACGCTGGTGATCGACTACGTGCCCGCCGATTACCACTCCGATTACCCAAAGCGCTGCATGGGGGGCTGGGGCTCCACCGGGCTCAACGTGGCGCCCGATGGCGTGGTGCTGCCCTGCCATGCGGCGCAGAGTATCCCGCATCTCAGCTTCGACAATGCGCGCGAAACGCCCCTGTCGGACATCTGGTACGAGGGCCGCGCGTTCAACGCCTATCGCGGCACGGACTGGATGCCCGAGCCCTGCGCGAGCTGCGAGCGCAAGGAGGTGGATTTCGGCGGCTGCCGCTGTCAGGCCATGGCGCTTGCCGGCGATGCCGCTGCAACCGATCCGGTCTGCGTGAAATCCCCCCACCATATCGACCTGCAAGCCCGCGCCGAGGCGCATGCGGCGGCGGAGGGCGCGCCGCTCATCTATCGCAGCGCGCCCGGAAAGCCCGTGCCCGAACCTGCCGAATAGGCCGCCCGGTTTGCGACCTCTGGCTGTATTCCGGGGGTGTCCGCGCTCGGATAGACTGAGGCCCAGTCTTCGACATCCGAGAGGAGCCATGACCGCCGAGGCCGTCCCCATGCCCATTCGCAGGGATCCGCGATGACCGCCGCGCTGGACGTGCCGGGCGCGGCGCTGCGACCGGCGGAGCTGCTGGCGCTGCGCGATCTGGCGCCCTGCCCGGCAGAGGCGGCGCGACCGGGCGACTGTCTGCTGGTAGCGGATTTCCGGCCCTCGATGCTCTGGGGTCTGATCCGCGCCTTCCGCTCTGTCGCTGCCGCCGAGGCGCTGGCGCTGATCGGCTGGCGCGCCGATCTCGCCGGCGGGCGCGTCGGGCTGCTGGCGCTTGGGGCCGGCGCACCGCTTGCGGTGCCGCTGCGCGCCGGGGGCATGGCCGAGGTGATCGCCGGGATGGTCAGCGCCCATGACACCGCCTCTGCGCTGGCCTCGGCGGGGCAGCTCGACGACCCGCCGCTCGACCGCGGCCTCGCCGGGTTGGCGGCACTGGTGCCGGATCCGGCGGAGCTGGTGATCGCCTCGGGTTTCGGCATGCCGGGCGTCGGGCTGGCGGCGCGGCTCGATCTGCTGGCCAGCCGCCACGCGCTGCGGCTGCTGCATGTCTCCGACAGCGGCCATACCGAAGAGATCGGCGCCGAGATCGCCGGCCACGCGGCGCTGGCGCTCGATGCGAGCCTGCCGCCGGAAGCCGTTGCCGGGATGCTGGCCGGCGGGTTCCGGATCGGCTGAGCGCACTCCGGAAACAGGCAGAACGATCTGCAAGAACGCCGGACAGAAGGCGATTCGATCCTCATCTCGGGGAAAGAAATGCCATTCATACCGCCATCGGCCTGTATCCCAGCCGATACTTACGGCTGAATTGCCCGAATCCCGCCAAGGCCCCACGCTTGGGCAGGGGCGCCCGGCGAAAGCGGCGCTCCATTGGGAGGAGACAACGCAATATGGGACTTTTGGACAAACTCTTCGGCGGCGAGGACGGACCCGCCGCGCAAAGCTACAGCCATGTCAGGATTCACCCCTCGGTCGATAACGGTGTGACACCCGCGACCCCGGGGTTTTCCGGCGGCACGCTCAGCTGCAAATGCAGCAGCAACCCGGTGGTGGTCGCGGTCTCGGCGCAGACCGCGCATAACCATGTCTGCGGCTGCACCAAATGCTGGAAACCCGAGGGCGCGATCTTTGCCCAGATCGCCGTGGTGGGCCGCGATCAGGTCGAGGTGACCGAAAACGCCGACAAGCTGGAGATCGTCGATGCCTCGGCGGCGATCCAGCGCCATGCCTGCAAGGGCTGCGGCGTGCATATGTATGGCCGCATCGAGAATACCGGCCACCCGTTCCACGGGCTCGATTTCGTGCATACGGAGCTGTCGTCGCAATCGGGCTGGTCGCCTGCGGAATTCGCCGCCTTCGTTTCCTCGATCATCGAATCGGGGGTGGACCCGTCGCGCATGGACGAGATCCGCGGCCGGCTGCGCGAGCTGGGGCTGGAGCCCTACGATTGCCTGTCGCCGCCGCTGATGGATGTCATCGCCACCCATGTGGCCAAGCAGAGCGGCGCTTTGAAATAGGGCCGATGTCCCGTAATCCCGGTTCTGGCGCAGGCGGCTCACCGCTGCCGACGCCGGACCGCATCTCTACCGTTGCGCGAATGAATTGTCATACGCTAACCTCCCAATGGGAGGAGATTTCAATGAAAGACATGACCGGCACCCCGCCGCCGGGTACCATCCAGTCCGTGGCGATCGTCGACGACCATCCGCTTTACAGCGATGCGCTCGCCGCCGCGCTGCAACTGGTGTTCCCGGATTGCCAGGTGGAAAAGGCCCAGACGCTCGGCGGCGCTCTGGCACTGGTCGAGAGCGGTTTTGCCCCCGATCTCGTGATGTTCGACCTCAAGCTGCCCGATGTCAGCGGCATCTCGGGGTTTCAGCGGCTGCGCGAGGCGCTGCCCGACGCGCCGATCCTGGTGATCTCGTCTCTGACCTCGGCGCAGGTGGTGCAGGCGCTGATGGCCGAGGGCGCCGCCGGTTTCCTGCCCAAGGACGCGCCGGCGCCGCTGCTGCGGCAGGCCCTGCACGAGATCGCGGCGGGGCGGAAATACGTGCATTCGGGCTATCAGGCCGGACAAGGCACCGCGCCGGACGCGGCCTTCGAGAACCTGCATCCCAAGCTGGCCGAGCTCACCCCGCAGCAGCAGCGCATCATGAAGCTGATCTGCGCCGGCAAGCCCAACAAGCAGATCGCCTATGAGCTGTCGCTGGCCGAGGCCACGGTCAAGGCGCATATCACCGCGCTGCTGCGGCGGCTGGGGGTGCAGAACCGCACCCAGGCGGCGGTTCTGGTCGAGGGATCGCAGCCCGCCACGGCCATCGGCACCCGCGACGCCGACGCCCAGGCCTTTCTGAGCCACTAGCCGCATGGGGCCGGAGCGCGCGCCGCCACGCTATGTGAAGATCGCCGTCTCGCGCGACACCGGCGCGCGGGCGGCGGTGGATGAGGCGCTGAGCCAGATCGACCTGCCGGAGACCTGCTTCGTGCTGGCCTTCGTGCCCGAGGGGCTGCCGCTCGACACCGTGGCGCAGGCGCTGGAGGCGGGGGCCGACGGTGTGCCGGTCTTTGGCTGCACCACCGCCGGCACCATCACGCCGGAGGGTTACGAGATCGAGGCGCTGCTGCTGCTTGCCTTCCCGCGCGAGCATTTCCGCTGCGCCTCGTTGCTGATCGAGCCGCTGAAACCGCTCTCGATGAAGACCATCGCGTCGCAGGTGCGCGCCCATGCGGCGCGGTTCCAGCGCACCGCCGGCTGGAACCGACTGGCGCTGATATTTGCCGACGGGCTGTCGAAACAGGAGGATCTGCTGGTCGCCACGCTGGAGGCGGCGCTGCGCGAGATCCCGATCTTCGGCGGCTCGGCGGGCGACAATCTGGCGTTCAGGGAAACCTTCGTGCTTCAGAACGGGCGGTTTCACACCAATGCAGCGCTGCTCCTGCTGCTGGAAACGGATCTGGCCTTTCAGGGGCTGGGCTTCGACCATTTCCTCCCGACAGAGCAACAGATGGTCGTCACCGAGGCGATCCCCGAGGAGCGGCTGGTGCTGGAGATCAACGGCGCCCCGGCGGCGCTGGAATATGCCCGCGTCGTCGGCTGCCCGGTCGAACAGCTTTCGCCGCAGGTCTTTGCCGAGAATCCGATGCTGGTGCGGCAGAATATGAACTATCATGTCCGCGCCATCCATGACGCACCCGGCGCCCATGCGCTGTCCTTTCTGGGCGCCATCGACGACGGGCTGATCCTGACGTTGGGTCGGGGCAAGGAGATCCTGGAAACGCTCAGGGCAGAGCTAGACGTGAAGGGCCCGCGCGACGCCGCGCCGGATTTCGTGCTGGGCTTCGACTGCGTGCTGCGCAAGCTGGAGATCGAGCAGAAGCAGCTCTCCGGCCCGGTGAGCGAGATCTTTCGCGAGCGCCGCGTCGTGGGATTCAACACCTATGGCGAGCAGCATTGCGGCGTGCATGTGAACCAGACCTTCGTGGGCGTCGCGTTTTTCGATCCGGGGCGGAGGGAATTCGCATGATCGACCACGAAGAGCCGCTCGAAACCCAGGTCGCGCGGCAGGCCAAGATCATCGACGCGCTGATGCGCCGCGCCAATCGCCAGCACGAGGTCGGGAGCTCGGCCTATGGCGCGTTTCAGTCGGCGATTGCCCTTCAGGCGCAGGTCTGGGCCAAGACCCGCGATCTCGAACGCACCACATCCGAGCTGCGCCATGCCCGCGACGACAGCGAGCGCATGCGCAAGAACCTCGCCGACGCGCTCTCGGCGATGGATGGCGGGGTGGCGCTCTTCACCGGCGGGCGGCTGGAGGTCTGCAACGACATCTTCCTGCGGCTGCTGCCGGATATTTCGGGCCGGCTGCAACCGGGTCTGTCGGTCGAGAACTGCTTCGCCGCCATGGCCGAAAGCCGCCATCTGGTGACCGTCGAGGGCAGTTTCGACGTGGCACTGGCGCAGGCCCGGCGCGGGCGGGTCGGGGCCTCGGTGGTGTCGCTGGTGATCGAGCTGGCGGGCGACCGCTGGTATCAGATCAACCTCCAACGCACGAGCGCCGAGAACCTGGTGCTGCTGCTGACCGAGATCACCCCCATCGTGCGCCGCAATCGCTCGGAAAAGGAGCATCTGATCGACCGGCAGGCGGATTATCTGCAAGCGGTGTTCGAGAACATGACCTCGGGGGTCTGCACCTTTTCGCCCGAGGGCGCGGTGACTATGTTCAACCGCCAGTTCCGGCAATTGCTCGGCCTGCCCTATACCATGCTCCAGACCGGCACCGATTTGCAGCGGCTGCTGGATTTCGTCGCGCAGCACGGGCTCATCGCCGAGGCGGCGGAGCACGATATCGCCCATTGGCTCGACCGGCTGGAACGGCAGGGCCGGCTGCGGCGACGGGTGCGCCACGCCACCGGCCGGATGCTGGACCTGCACGCGCACCGGCTGCCCGATGGCGGCGTGCTGCTGGAGCTGAAGGACGTGACGCTCGAAACCCGCGCGACGGAGATGCTGGAGAACCGGGTGACAGAGCGCACCGCCGAGCTGACCCGCGCCAACGAGCAGCTGCGCGAGCAATACGAGGAGAAGGCCCGGGTCGAGGAGGAGCTGCGCGTCGCCAAGGAACGCGCCGAGGCGGCGGTCTCGTCCAAGACGCGGTTCCTGGCGGCGGCAAGCCACGATCTGCTGCAACCGATCAACGCCGCCAAGCTGCTGATCGCGACGCTCTCGGATGCCGCCTCGGACACGCGCTTTGCGCCGATGGTCGAGCGGCTGGGCGGGTCGTTCTCCTCTATCGAGCAGCTGCTGCATTCGCTGCTGGATATCTCGCGGCTGGAAAGCGCCGACCGCGCGCTGACGCCCACCGAGGTCTGTCTCGGCACGCTGATGCGCAGTGTCTGGGAGGACCAGATGCCTTTGGCGCAGCGCAAGGGGGTGCGGCTCGACATGGTGCCGAGCATGGTCTTCGTGCGCTCGGATCCGGTCTATCTGCTGCGCTCGATCCAGAACCTGGTGGTCAATGCGATCCAGTACACGCCCGAGGGCGGGCGGGTGCTGGCCGGCTGCCGGCGCAAGGGCGGGCGCGTGGAATTGCAGGTCTGGGATACGGGCATCGGCATTTCGCGCAAGGATCAGAAGCGCATCTTCGAGGAGTTCGCGCGCGCCGACAATGTGCCGCTTGGCTCGGGTGTCGGGCTCGGCCTGTCGGTGGTGGACCGCACCTGCCGGCATCTCGGCCACAAGGTGCGGGTGCGCTCGAAACCGGGGATCGGCTCGGTGTTTTCCATCGAGATGGAGGCGGTGTCGGGCCGCCCCGCCGGGGTGCAGGAAGGCTGCCGCCAGACGCCTGCCGAAGACTACGAGCTCGATCATATCGTGCTGGTGATCGAGAACGACCCGGATGTGCTCTACGCCTTTACAAGCAAGCTGGAGCAATGGGGCGCGAGCGTGCTGGCGGCGCGCTCCACCGAAGAGGCGCTGGGGCATCTGCGCGACATGGGCATGCCGCCCGATATCGTGCTGGCGGATTATCAGCTCGATGACGGCGACACCGGCGACCGCGCCATCGCGGCGATACGGCAGGCCAGCGGCGTGCATGTGCCGGCGATCATGATCACCGCCGACCGCAGCAACGCGCTGTTGAAGGCCGGTGCGGAACAGGGGTTTTCGGTGCTGACCAAGCCGGTGCAGCTGTCCCGGCTGCGCCCGCTGATCGAGTGGAAGATCCGCTGGCAGGCGCCGGAGGAGGCGGAGGTCTGAGCGCGGCGCGGGGAGCAGGATTTTCTGGAAAATCCTGCGGGTCCGAAAAATTTTCTCGAAAATTTTTCTCCTGCTCGTCGCGCGCGGAGCAGCATCGTCGGAGAGGCGTATTTTCAAAGAGAAGACAGGGCTGGCCCGCCCCCGAATCCGGCACAGACAAAAGTCGGCAATGACAGGCGGGGCGTGGGGAATAGGCTGGAGAGAGGGAGGATTCGAACATGCGCAGAACATTCGCTTTGATGGCAGCGCTGGCCTGTCTCGCGCTGCCCGTGGCGGCGGCGACAACCGAGGCGGGCCAGACCTACGATCTGCTTTTCAGACAGGGCACGCTCGACGATGTGGGGCGCGACAAGGTGCTGCGCTACACCCGCGACGTCACCAACCCCGCCAAACCCGAGGCGGCGGAGCGCGACACCGGCGAGATCGCGCTCTCCTTCACCGAGGGCGAGGCGGTGCTGGCCAATCTGCAATTCCTCCAGGACGGCAAGCACCGCAATCTCGGCAGCTTTCCCGCCAGCGTCGGCAACCCGATGATCATGGTGTTCTACGAGGCGGTGATCCGCGACATGGCGGAAACCGCCGGCGGCTCGCCCTTCTACATCCGCAACCGGGTGAAAGAGGCGCTGACCCGTCCCGCCGAGACCGAGACCGGCGAGGCGTCGTTTGCCGGCGGCACGATCGAGACCCGCACCGTCACCCTGCGCCCCTTTGCCAAGGATCCCAACCGCGCGCGGATGATGGGGTTCGGCGATCTGGAGCTGCGGGTGACCATGTCCGAGGCGGTGCCCGGCTGGTATCTGAGCCTGGTGGCCACGGCTCCCGGGGTCGGCGAAAGTGCTGAGGGCTACCGCTCGGAGCTGCGCTTCGACGCGGTGGCAGAGCCATGATCCGCGCGGCACTCGCGGCGCTCGCGATCACGCTGCCGGGGGCGGCGCTGGCGCAGAGCGTGGCTGAGCGGCTCAACGACTACCCGACGGAGGCGCGGGCGGATTACGTCTTTGGCTGCATGGCGGCGAACGGGCAAAATCGTCAGGTGCTGCGGCAATGCGCCTGTTCCATCGACGAGATCGCCGCCATCCTGCCCTATGACGCCTATGTCGAGGCCGAGACCGTGCTGTCGATGCGCCTCACCGGCGGCGAGCGCATGGCGGTGTTCAACAGCTCGGTGGCGGCCAATACGCTGGTCGCGGAGCTGCGCCGCGCCCAGGCCGAGGCCGAGGTGGTGTGTTTCTTTTGAAAGGGCGTGGTGGGCAAAAAACCCACCCTATCCGCCGGCTTTGGGCAGATCGGTTTCAAAGAGATTGCCGTCCGTATCCGTCGCCCGGACCCTTAGCGAGGGCGCGCCATTATCCGTATAGGAAAAGCGGAAGGCCGGGTTTTCGCTGATCGAGATCCCGCCCTGCATGACAAAAAGCCGCTCCTCGCCCTGCCACACCTCGAGATGGTCGATGAAATGCGCCGGGATGAAAAGCTGGGTGATCTGGTCGCGTTGCAGCCCGGAATAATTCGGGTGCCGGATCAGGATCTGCGCCTCGCGGCGGGGCATCGACATGGCGGGGGCCTCGCCGAAGAGCCGCAGCTTCATCCGCCCGAGCCCGGCCAGTGCCGCCTCCGGATCCTTGGTCGCCGGCGCCGAGCAGCCGCCCGAGGCTTTCACGAAACGCCCGGCCATGCGCAGCCCCTGCGGCGTACCGGCGATCACACGCAGGTTGGAATACTGGTTCACCCGCACCCGCATTTCGAAATCGAGCGGCGCCATGGCTTCGGAAAAGGAAAACTCCGCTGCCACCGGTGCCGGGTTTTCGTCGATCACCACGGTGGCGGTCTCGATGCGCTGTGCCGGGTCGGTCTGCACGATATGCACCGGCACCGTGGCGGCGTCCTCGGCGCGATAGGGCGCCTCGACGGTAAAGAGCCCGTCGGCGGGCGCGATAGGGGCCTCGCCCACCACATCCTCGCGCAGGCTGTCCCAGGTCGGGCTTTCGGTAAGCGGGTTGGCGGTCTCGGCGGCACAGAGCGGCGCGGCGAGAACCGCCGCCAGCACTGCCGCGTGGATGGTGATACGGTCCATGCTTCTCCTCCTCGCATGGGATATGCGGCGCAGTATGCCAGAAAACCTCGGCGACGGATACCGAGCGCATGGTCGGTATGGATCGCGGCCGCGTGCGGCGCGAGGCTGAGGCGGGGAGGACGGAGATGTTCGAAGCGGTGGTGACGCTCTGCGCGGCGCTGGCGGGGGCACCCTGCCGCGAAGCGCTGGTGCCGAGTTACGAGGCCGACACGCATGCCGCATGTCTGGCGGCGCTGGCCGAACGGCCCGTTCCGGGAGCGGTGTGCCAAAGCGCCGGCGACCCGCTGCCGGTCGAGGAGATCGCACCGGGGGTCTTTGTGCATCTTGGCGCGATTGCCGAGCCGGACGCGGAGAATGGCGGCGACGTGTCCAATCTGGGCTTCGTGATCGGCAGGGACAGCATTGCGGTGATCGACAGTGGCGGCGCGGCCTGGATGGGCGAGGCGCTGTGGCGGGCGATCCGGGCGCGCAGCGAGTTGCCGGTGAGCTATGTCATCCTCACCCATATGCATCCCGATCATGTCTTTGGCGCCAGCGTCTTTCCCCGTGCACAGGTGGTGGGCCATGCGCAACTGGCGCGCGCTCTGGCGGAGCGGCGCGACAGCTATCTGGAGAGCTTCGCCCGGCTCATCGGCGCGCCGCGGTTCCTTGGCACCGAGAGCCCCGAGGTCACCACCGGCATCGACGGCGCCGCCTCGCTCGATCTCGGCGGGCGGATGCTGGAGATGCGTGCCTGGCCCACCGCCCATACCAGCACCGATCTGACCGTGTTCGACCGCGCCACCGGCACGCTCTTTGCCGGCGATCTGGTCTTCGACCGCCATACGCCAGCGCTCGATGGCAGCCTGCGCGGCTGGCAGGCGGTGCTGGCGGAGATGCGCGGGATGGAGGTCGCGCGTCTGGTGCCCGGCCATGGCGGGCCGGTGCTGGACTGGCCCGAAGGTGCCGCGCCGCTGGAGCGCTATCTGGAGGTGCTGGCCCGGGACACGCAGGCGCAGCTCGATGCCGGGGCGCGGCTGGGCGAGGCGGTGACGCGCATCGGCGAGAGCGAGGCGGCGCACTGGCAGCTCTTTAATGCCTATAACGCGCGCAACGCCACGGTGGCCTTCACCGAGCTGGAATGGGAATAACCCTGCGGATCGGGGCTTTCGCTTTGCCGCGCGGCGCGTCAGAACGGGGCCATGGACAAGGTCGACATCATCATCGCCGGCGCGGGGGTCATAGGGCTTGCCACCGCGCGCGCGCTGGCGCAACGCGGCGCCGAAGTGCTGATCCTGGAGCCGGAGCCCGCCTTCGGCACCGGCACCTCCTCGCGCAATTCCGAAGTGATCCATGCGGGGATCTATTACCCGCCGGGCAGCCTCAAGGCGCGGCTCTGCGTCGAGGGGCGGCAGCGGCTCTACGACTACGCCGCCCGCTACGACATCCCGCATCGGCGCTGCGGCAAGCTGATCGTCGCCACCTCGGATGAGCAGGTTTCGGCGCTGCACGACATCCGCGCGCGGGCGGAGGCGGCGGGCGTGCACGACCTGCGGTTGCTCGATGCGGGCGCGGCGCAGGAAATGGAACCACAGCTCGCCTGCAAGGCGGCGCTGCTCTCGCCCTCCACCGGGATTGTCGACAGCCACGCGCTGATGCTCTCGCTGCTGGGTCAGGCGGAGCAGGCCGGGGCGCTCTTGAGCCTCGGCAGCCGGGTGACCGGCGTGGCGGTGACCGGTGAGGGCTTCGAGGTCACCACCGAGGACACGGCCACGGGCGAGACGTTCACGATGGGGGCCCGGCAGGTCGTCAACGCCGCCGGGCTGCATGCCTCGGTGCTTGCCGCGCGCATAGAGGGGCTGGCGCCCGAGCATGTGCCGCAGACCCTCTATGCGCGCGGCAATTACTATGGCCTTCCCGGGCGGCCGGCCTTTTCGCATCTGATCTATCCGGTGCCCGAGCCGGGCGGGCTCGGCGTGCATCTGACGCTGGATCTGGCCGGGGGCATGCGCTTTGGCCCGGATGTGGAGTGGATCGAGCAGGTCGATTACAGCGTCAACGGCGCCCGCCGCGCGCATTTCGAGACGGAGATCCGCAAATACTGGCCCGCCCTGCCCCGCGACGCGCTGGCGCCCACCTATTGCGGTATCCGGCCCAAGCTTTCCGGCCCGGGTGACCCGGCGGCCGATTTCCGCATCGACGGGCCGGCGCGGCACGGGGTTGGCGGTCTGGTCAACCTCTTCGGCATCGAAAGCCCGGGGCTCACCGCATCGCTGGCGATTGCCGAAGAGGTGGCGGGGATGCTGCGGCCCGCATAGGCCGCGCCCCTTACTGGATCGAGATATCCACCCGCTGGCTTTCGCCCTTGGAGCCCGGGATCTTGAGGTAATACTGCCCCGGCTTGATCGCGAGGAATTCGATCTCCATCGTGCCGGCCTCGTCGAATTCCACCGATTCCAGGCCAAAGGGGCGGATCTCCAGACCGTTCACCACCACCTCGTTCACCCAGATCGCCCGGAAAAAGCCCGGCCCCTCCAGCGCCAGCTCGCCCGAGCCGTCGGCCTCGATTTCCAGCTCATAGACCATGCCGGATTTCAGCGTGATCGGCCCCTCGGCCAGTGGCTGGCCGACCGAGAGCAGGATCTCCGGCATCTCGCCCTTGTTCGAGGCCGAAAGCACCCCGGCGAAACCGAATTCATGGGCGGTGGCGGGCAGCGAGAACAGCGCCAGCGCGGCGGCGAGGATCGGGGTTTTCATGAATAACGTCTCCTTCAGATCAGATGGGGGCTCAGCGTGGCAGGGCTGCCGCGCAGTTCGAGAACCCGGCTGGCCAGGCGGTCGGCCTCGGCTCTGGCATGGGTGACGAAAAGCGTCGCCGGGCGCGCCTCGGCGATCAGCTCTTCGGTGAGGGTCAGCATGGAGTCCGCCAGCGCGGGATCGAGCGAGACAAAGGGCTCGTCCATGATCAACAGCTCGGGGCACCCGGCAAAGGCCCGGGCCAGCGCCAGCCGGCGCTGCTGGCCGAGCGACAGGCTGCGCGGAAACGCCTGCTCGCGGCCCGAGAGCCCGACGCGGGCCAGCATGGCGCGGGCGCGGCGTTCGGGGATCTCGGGATGCACCAGCAGGATGTTTTGCAGCGCGCTGCGCCAGGGCAGCAGCGTCGGCTCCTGAAACACCATCGCCATATTGGCGGGGCGCGCGACGCTGCCGTCGAAATCGCGGTCGAGCCCGGCAACGATGCGCAGCAGGGTGGACTTGCCGATACCAGAAGGCCCGAGCAGCGCCACCGTCTCGCCGCGCGTCACCGAGAAATGCACGTCGCGAAGCACCAGCGTGTCGCCAAAGCGCTTGGCGTCGATATCGACGCGCACGGCGCCCGTCTCATTCTGCACCAGCCGCAACGGAACCGGCGCCTCGCCGCTGCGCAGACCCGGGGTCATTGCACCGCCGCGAAGAGCCCGTCGGGCACCGCGTCCGCCTGCCCCACCAGCTCTGCGCCGCCCAGTTCCCCCATCAGCGCCAGCAGCTTGCCGGCGGCCTCCGCATCGACCGGACCGCGCGCCGGCATGCCGGCCAGCCAGTCGCTGCGCAGCTGCTCGAACTGCGCGTCGCTCTTTGCGTTCATCATCGGGCGGATCGCCTCCCAGGCGGCGGGATCCTCGGCCAGCATCGCCTTGGCCTCGCGGCTCGCCTCGTAAAAGCCCTGCGCGAGATCGGGATGCGCTTCGAGGAAATCGCCCTTGAAGTAATAGCCCAGCAGCGGCACGTCCGGGTCGAGCCCCAGCGCCGTCGCCGCCGTCTCGACCGAGATCAGCTCGCGCATGCCGGCGGCCTTCATCTTGGCGAGGAAGTGCCAGAAATTGATGGCGCCAGCCAGATCGCCGCCGAGCCCGGATTTGAAGATCAGCGGCGGCGCACCAAAGACCTGCTCGGTCTCGGCCTTCAGATCGGCCCCGTATTCCTGCTGCGCATAGGCGCGCAGGATCAGCCAGCTCTTGTCCAGCGGCCCGCCGGCGATGCCGATCTTGCCGCCCGCCAGATCGGCCAGCGTCTCGGCTTCCGAGCCTTCGGGCACCACCAGCCCGCCCACGGCGCGGGAATAGGGCACCACCACGTAATCCTTGCCCTCGGCGCGCTGCCGGGCGACCCAGATCCAGTCGGCCACCGCCATATCGGCCTCGCCGCCCTCCACCGCGATGCGGGTGGCGCCATTGTCGGCATAGGGCATCATCTCCAGCCTGAAGCCGTGTTTCTCGTCGAGCCCGTTCTCGGCGATGGTCGTCAGTTCCCAGTTCACCGTGCCGATCTTGAGCGTCGCGGCGCGGATCACCGGCAGATCCTGCGCCAGCGCGGCGCCGGCGGCAAAGACCACACACAGTGCTGTGGTGAGTGTTCGGATGCGCATGTTCCCTCCTCCCAGAAGTCGCGCGTCAGGCGGGCTGAGGCGCCCGCGCCTTGATCAGTCGGGCGTGATCGCCACGCCCCAGGGCTGCTGGCCCACCTGGATCGACTTGATGGCCTTTTCGGCGGCCACGTCGATCACCGTCACATCGTTGGAATTGCCGTTGGTGGTCACCAGGAACTCTTCCCCCGGTGTAAACGCCATCTGCCAGACGCGCTGTCCGACCATGATATAATCGACAACCTCCAGCGAGGCGCCATCGATCACCGCCACCCGATTCGCCGGCCCCAGCGCGACAAAGATCCGGCTGCCGTCTTCGGTCACCTTCACGCCCACCGGCTGGAGCCATTCCGGCAGCACGCCGGGCACCTCGAAGCCGATCTTCTGCTTCAGCGTCGGCGTGCCGTCCTCGGCGATGTCGATCACCGAAACGGTGCCGCCGATCTCGGCGCTGACAAAGAGCCGCCGCCCGTCGCTGGTATATTGCGCGTAGCGCGGGCGCTGATCGACGAGGATATTGTGCTTGATCTCGTAATCCTCGGTCGAGATGAAATGCGCCATATTGGTGGTCTCTGACGTGTTCACCACCCAGTTGGTATCGGGCGAGATCGCCATGCCCTCGGGCTCCACCCCCACCGGCACCTCGGCAAGGACGCTGTGGGTTTCGGTATCGGTCACCGTCACGAGGTTGTCGTCCTCGTTCGCGGTATAAAGCGGGTTGCCCTCGGGATGGATCACGAAGAGCTCGGGATCGGGGCCGGAGGGCAGCGTGTAGAGCTCTTCATAGGTCTCGGTGTCAAAGACCCGCACCGTGTCGTCGTCGGAGGCGCAGACATAAAGCAGCGCGCCGTCGGGCGAGAGGGTGATGCCGCGCGGCCGGTTGCCGCCCTCGAATTCCTCGATCACCTCCCAGCTTTCGGTGTCGATCACGGTGATCGTGTTGCCGCGTTCGTTCGAGACAAAGGCCTTGCCGGCCAGGGCACCGGTGGCGGCGATGCAGAGCGCGGTGGAAAGCAACAGTCGTGTCATGTCGGTCCTCTACTCAAAAGCGGTACAGTTGGACTCGGGCCGGTCGAGCCCCATCGTGTCGAGCGGCGAGACCTGGTGCAGAAAGCCCTCCTGCGGGCTGACGCTGACGGTGATCCGCCCGTCATAGAGCAGCAGCGGCTGGCGCAACTGGCCGTTCCAGTCGCGAAAGGTGACCTTCTGGCCCTTGAAGGCGGCGAGCTCGAACGCGTCCGACAGGATATAGTCCTCCACCGTCTCGGGCTCTGCCGAAGAGGTGCGGGTCACCGCCTCGCCCAGCACGCGCAGCGCCAGCCAGGCGTTGTAGTCCTCCTCCATCACACGACGCTGGGTGAGCTTTTCGAACCGCGTCTGGAACTGCGTCGCGCCCCAGGCCTCGTGCGCGCCGTGCATGGTGACGGGCCGCAGCCCGGCGCTGCCCATGACCGGGCGCGGGGTCCAGAGATGATAGGGCAGATAGGCGGCGAAATAGTCGGTGGCGTCGGCGGCGATCACCACGTCATGCGCCTCGGCGCCCTGCATGAAGGTGGGGAGCTGGCGCTGCACCATGACATGGCCGCTATCGGTACGCCGTGCGCCGCCGGTATCCTCGAATTCGCGCTCTTCGACGATGGTGGCGCCGAACTTGCGCGCCGCCTGCCGGTAGGCCTCGGCCAGCGCCCGGTCCTCGGGGTTGGAGCCCGAGACCAGCAGCCAGCGCTTCCACTGCTTCCAGATGGCGAACTGCGCCACCGCGTCGGCCCGCATCGCGTAGGAGGGCGCGACATGCAGAAGGTTGGCGCGGCAGGCGTCGCTGCGCAGCGCGGCCTCGGGGGCGCGGGTGTTGAAGACCAGCGCACCGGCCTCGTCCGCCTGCGCCGTCAGCGCCTCCAGCTCGGCGGATTTCGCATCCACCACCACATAGCGGATGCCGTCGGCGAGCAGCCCTGCCATCGCCTGCTCCGCCTCTTCGGGTGTGGTGCTGCGTGTCACGGTATCGTAGTTGTGGCCAAGGAAGCGGCCCGTGGTGGCATTGTCCTCCTCGGCCAGCGCGGCGCCGGCAAAGGCCAGATCCTCGGGTCGCAGATCGTAGCGCGAGATCGGCAGAAGCTCCGGGTAATCGACCCGCAGCACCGCCGCACGCACATCCAGCGCCTGCGCGGCAGGAGCATAGAGCCCCGCGAAAACAGTGAGAAACGCCGCTGCCAGCAGCGGCACGAGCCTTGTCAGCAATGTCTCCTCCCTTAGCCCGTGCATTTTTGTCGGGCTTTCTCCACTCTGCACCCCGTCCGGGTGGTCGCGGAACCGATACTTTTGGTTCGGTTGCCGGGATCAGGGTAGCGGCGGCACCATGAGAGGCGACTCTTAATTTCTAAGAAGGGAGACATGCTTACCCGTATCGTCATCCTGAGCCTCATGCTCTGCGGCGCGGCGCATGCGCAAGAAAAGATTGCCTTTTTCGGCATCGCCTATCTGGACAGCTCGTTACAGACCGCCGAACTGGGGCAGGACCCGGCAGAGGCCGCTCGGCTCGCCATGCTGGAGGAGCTGGTGCGCGAGCGGTTCGCCCGGGGCGGCTATGAGCTGGTGGATCTGGCGCCGGTGGCCGAGGCGCGTTCGCGCATCGTGAACCCGGCGAAATGCTATGGCTGCGATGCCCGCATGGCGGCCAAGCTCGGCGCCGATTACGCGCTGGTAGGCGAGGTTCAGAAGGTCTCGAACCTGATCCTGAGCATGAACCTGCAACTGCGCAGCGCCGAGAGCGGCGAGACGGTCAAAGGCCGCGTCGTCGATATCCGGGGCAACACGGATGAAAGCTGGCTGCGCGGCATGCGCTACATTCTGAAAACCGCGTTCTTCAAGGAGGAGGAAGAATGAACAGACGACATTTGCTAATGTCGGGGGCGGCGCTTTCGCTGCTGCCCGGCATGGCCCTGGCCCACGGGCCGACCCGGCAGAAGATCACCCTGACCACAGAGGTGGCCGCCGATCCAGCCGAGGTCTGGGCCGCCATCGGCGATTTCCAGGACATGAGCTGGCACCCGGCGGTGGTGTCGCAGGAGGGCGAGGGCGGCAACGAGATCGACGCCACCCGCGCGCTCTATCTCAGCGATGCCGGCCCCGACGGGCCGCGCATCGACGAGATCCTCTACAAATACAGCGACGAGAAGATGTCGTACTCCTACCGCATCACAGAGGTTGCGGTGGAGGTGCTGCCAGTCACAAACTACTCCTCGCATCTCACCGTGATGCCGCGCGACGGCGGCGGCTCGATGGTGGAGTGGCGCGGTGCCTTCTATCGCGGCTACCCCAACAACGACCCGCCGCCCGAGCTGAACGACGAGGCGGCGATTGCGGCGGTCTCGGCGGTCTATCAGGCCGGGCTCGACACGCTGGTCGAGCGGTTCGGTGCGCCGGGCGCCTGATCTGGCGCTGTGGCTCGCGCTCACCCTCGCTGCCGGACCGGTGGCGGGGGATATGGCCTTTGTGACCTGCCAGAACGGCAACGCGGTCAGCGTCCTCGACTTGTCCACCGGTGAGGAACACGCGCGCTGGCGCGTATCCGGCAAGCCGGCGGGTGTGGCGGTGGGCACGGGCGGCACGGTCTATACCGTGTCGCCCGACAGCAAGTCCGTGCGCCATTTTTCCGCCGCTGGCGAGTTGCTGGCGGACGTCACGCTCGACGGCGGCCCGATCGGGGTCGCCCACGATGCGCAGCGGGGCCGGCTCTTCGTGTCGGACTGGTACAATGCAAGGCTCTGGGTGCTCGACGACGAGACCCTGGCGCTGCTCCGCACCCTGCCGGCGGGCGCCGCCCCGGCGGGTCTGGCGCTGTCGCGTGACGGCACGGCTCTCGCCGCCGCCGAGCGCGACGCCGACCGGGTTGCGCTCTACGACGCCGAGACGCTGACACTGCGCCACAGCGTGCCGGTGGGCACGCGGCCCTTCGGCCTCGGCTTCGCCCCGGACGGGCGGCTGTTCGTCGGCAATGTCGGCAGCAACGATGTCACGGTGATCGACCCGGGCGCCGGCGTGGCTCTCGCGACGCTGCCGGTGGGCGAGCGGCCCTATGGCGTGGCCTTCGCCGCGGGGCGGGCCTTTGTCACCAACCAGTACGCGAACACCGTGAGCGTGATCGCGCTCGACGATCTGCGCCCTGTGGCGACGCTGGAGGTCGGCGAATACCCCGAGGGCATCGCCGCCACATCGGACGGGCGCATCGCCGTGGCCAACTGGTTCGACAATACGCTGAGCGTGATCGACGCCGAGACGCTCGACACCGTGGCAGTGCTCGACACTGCCGACGGGCCACGCGCCTTCGGCGCCTTCATCCTGAAAGGAGAGCTGCCATGAAAGGCCTCGCACTGGCGCTGTGCCTCACCGCCCTGCCCGCCTGGGCGGGCGAGGCCTGGGACTCGGTCCGCCATCAACTCTATGGCGAGCGGTCGCTGCTCGACGGCGTCGGGGTGATCGCGCTCGACGCGCCGTATCGCACCGACAACGACGCGCGCACCCGCATCGCCGTGCAAGTGGCGGCGCCGACCGGCGGGCGCATCGGCAAGGTCACGGTGGTGCTCGACGAGAACCCGATGCCGGTCTCGGCGGTCTTTGCCCTGCATGAACCGCAACCGCGCTTCTTCTTCGACACCACGCTGCGGATCAACGGCCCGACGCCGGTGCATGTGCTGGCCGAGATGACCGACGGCCGGCTCTTCGTGACCGAAGCCTTTGTGAAAACCTCCGGCCAGGGCGCCTGCGCCGCGCCGCCGGGCACCGATCCGGAGGCAGCGCTGGCGACGCTGGGCGAGATGGTGCTGTCGGTCGGCGACACGCTGCCCGGCGACGCGGCGGCGCGCATTGCAGGGCTCGCGGAAAGGCTGCGGCGGCTCGATGTGGATATCTCGCATCCTTCGCATTCCGGCATGCAGATGGACCAGATCACCCTGCTCTTCATCCCGATGCGCTATGTGGAGCGCGTCGAGATCGCCACCGATGCCGGCGGATATGTCGAGATAACCGGCAGCATTTCCCTGTCGGAGAACCCGCAGGTGCGCCTCTCGGTCCCCGGCGCGACGCGCTCGGTGGATGTGACGATGACCGACACCAAAGGCACGATCACCACCGCGCATAAGGATCTGACGGGGTTCTGAGTGGCGAGGCGCGGTGGGCAGATTGCCCACCCTACACCACGCTCGGACCGCCGGGAGCGGCCCCTGCCCTTTCATCTTTCCGGAAAATACTCCCGCCGGAGGCGTCCAGCCCGCGACATCAGGCAGAGGCGGGGCCGGTACGCGCCGCCTCAGTCACCCTGCGGCGGCACCCAAGGGGTGACTCGCTCGGTCGGATAGTCCTGAAACACCCAGCCATCGGTGCCGTCCGGAAACCAGTAGACCGTCTCATATCCATAGCCGAGCGCCCGTTTCGCGGCGTTCCAGCTCATCCAGCATTCCGCCAGACAAAAGAACAGCAGCGGCTGGGCGTTGTCGCCGCCGCTCGCCGCCGCCAGCCCGTCGCGGAAATAGCGCTCCGTCACATCCGCCAGCGCGCCATAGCCGACATTGGGCAGCCAGAGCGCGCCGGGGATGCTGTCGCGCGGCTTGTCGCGCCAGATCGTGCCCTCGGGCAGGTTGGCGGGTTTCGGCGCCTGCGGCAGAACGTCGATGAACGCCACATTGCGCGCCTGCCAGAGCTCGTGCGCGGCCTCGGCATCGACCACAAAGGCCCCCGCCAGCGTGTCGGGCACCGGCCCCCGGTAGTGGTCCATCCGGTAGCCCTCGGGTTCCGGCTCCCCGGCAAGCGCAAGCGCCGGCAGCAGCATCAGCACCGCCGCCAGCGCGCGCGTCACTGACCGACCTCCATCACCCCGTCGCCCATATTGGTGATCAGCGGAACGCCCGCCTCGGCGAGCAGCGCGTCGATCTCGTCCTGATTGCGACGGATCAGCGAGTTCAGCTTGCGCTGCCAGACCTTCTCGCCCCGACGCACCCCCATGGTGATGCGGTAGAAGAGCTTGGGAAACGCCGCCTCCTTCAGCAACGGGGTGGCCTTGAGCCCGGGATGATCGCGCTTGACCAGCGGCCCGGCGATGGGCCCCCAGAGCACGGCGGCGGCGATCTCGCCGGCCTCGAGATCGTCGAGCATGTCGACGGCAGGGCTTTCATGGCGCCGGTCGACCACCAGCCGATAGGGCCGCGCCTTTCCGATGAGCCCGTTCTTCGCCATATGGGTCGCCGGCGGCGAGCCCGCGACGATGCCGATGGAGCGCCCCTGAAGCCGAGGATCCGAAAGCTCTGTCACATCGGCAAGCGGGCCGTCGGCGGGCACCACCAGCACATAGGCGGAGGTCATGTAATGGTTGGAGTTCAGCACCAGCTCGTGGCCCTGGGCATAGCCCATCACCACGTCGCATTTCCCGGCCTTGAGCGTGTTGCGGATAAAGCCGGTCGCCATCGGATACCAGGTGTAGCGCACCGGCAGCTCCAGCTTGGCGGCGATCAGCTCGGCGAGCCTGTTCTCATAGCCCGACCCGTCCTGCATCGACATCGGGTCGTTGGCCGGATCGGCGCAGACCCGGAACGCAGAATGCGAGACCAGATCGGAGGTCTGCGCGGCCGCCGGCACGGCCCCGAGCGCCAGCATCACAGCCAGCGCCAGGGTGCGGAGATCACGAGCCCATGCAGGCATCTTCCATCTCGGCAAAGACCTCGCTCTTGCGCTCTTTCTTGGCGGGACGGCCACGCGGGATCGCGCCGGAGCCATGCGCCTTGAGATAGGTATAGATATCATCGAGATAGCACATCACATTGGGGTTGGTGCCGAAAGCGGGCATCACCGAGTTCTCGGCGGCGCCGACCTTTTGCCGGCCATTGGTCACCACATCGAGGAAATCGTAGTAATCCATGTCGATGGCGGAATTCTTCAGCGCCGGGGCGTAGGTCGAGCCCTCGCCGTCGGGGCCGTGGCAGACATGGCACTCGGCGTGATAGCGGCGGAAGCCCGAGAAGGTCGGCCAGTCTACCGTTCCGTCCTCGGCCACGTTGAAGGTGGGCACGCCGTCCTCGGTGAAATAGCGCCCGTCTTCCTCGTAATCCACCGCGATATTCGGATCGTCCATCGAGACATTGTCCGCCGCGGACAGCGCGGTGGCCGAAAGCATGCCGGCGGCTGCGAGAAGGGTAAGGTGTCGGATCATGGTCAGCTCGTCCTGGGGGCGTTTTGGGATGAGGGCCGGCGGGGTCACGGTGTCCCGCCGGCCCGGCGATGGCTGCGGATCAGTCGGGCAGGGCGAAGACCGTCAGCTGGCCACCGAGCGCGGTGTAATCGGAGAGCGCGGAATAGCCGCCCACCGCACCGAGACCCTCATTCGGGTTGGTGAGCCCAGCCGCGAGGCCGATGCCGGCCCAGCCGCCGACGCCCGAGAGGATGCCGACATATTGCTTGCCGTCATGCTCGTAGGTCATCACGTTGCCGATGATGCCCGAGGGGGTCTTGAAGCGGTAAAGCTCGTCGCCGGTCTCGGAGTCGATCGCCTTCAGGTAGCCTTCGAGCGTGCCGTAGAAGACGATATCGCCCGCGGTGGCAAGCGCGCCGGACCAGACCGAGAACTGCTCTGGGATCGACCACTTGATTTCGCCCGCGATATTGTCCCAGGCGATGAAGTTGCCCATGCCGCCATGGCTGTCGGGCGCCGGGTACATCGCCAGCGTGGCACCGACATAGGGCTGACCGGCGGTATAGCTCACCCGGAACGGTTCGTAATCCATGCAGACATGGTTGGTCGGCACGTAGAACAGCCCGGTCTTGGGCGAGTAGGAGGCCGGCTGCTGGTCTTTCGAGCCAAGCGCCGCCGGGCAGATGCCGGTCGAGTTCACGTCCTCGCCGTTCTGCTCGGTCGAATATTCGGCCACCACCGCCGGACGGCCATAGGTGTCCGACTCCGGGTCCATGTCGACGCCGCTGGTCCAGTTCACCGCCGGATCGTATTTCTTCGCCACCATCAGCTCGCCGGAGATCCGGTCCATGGTGTAGGCGATGCCGTTGCGGTCGAAATGGGTGAGAAGCTTGCGCATCTCGCCATCGACCTCCTGATCGGTGAGGATCACCTCGTTGACGCCGTCGTAATCCCATTCGTCATGCGGAGTCATCTGATAGACCCACTTGGCCATGCCGTCGTCGGGATCGCGCGCCATCAGCGTCATCGACCAGCGGTTGTCGCCCGGCCGCTGGCTCGGGTTCCAGGTCGAGGGGTTGCCGGTGCCATAATAGATCAGATCGGCCTCGGGATCGTAGGAATACCAGCCCCAGGTGGTGCCGCCGCCGATCATACACTGATCGCCTTCCCAGGTGTTGGTGCCCGAGTTCTCGCCCACCGGCTCGCCGAGATGGGTGGTGGTCTCGGGATCCATCAGGATATCTTCGTCCGGCCCCATGGAATAGGCGCGCCATTCCTGCTCGCCGGTCTCCATGTTGTAGGCGGTGACATGGCCGCGCACACCGAACTCGCCGCCGGAGATGCCGACGATCACCTTGTCCTTCACCGGCATCACGGTGGCGGTGTTGGTCTCGCCCTTGGAGGCATCGCCGTTCTGCGCCTCCCACAGGACCTCGCCGGTTTCCGCGTCGAGCGCCACCACCTTGGTGTCGGCCTGATGCAGGAAGATCTTGCCGTCGGCATAGGCGACGCCGCGGTTCACCGTGTCGCAGCACATCACCGGAATGACGTTCGGATCCTGCTTGGGCTCATAGCGCCACTTGATCTTGCCTTCTTCATTGAGATCGAGCGCATAGACGATGTTGGGGAACGGGGTGTGCACGAACATCGTGTCGCCCACGACCAGCGGCGAGCCCTCGTGCCCGCGCAGAACGCCGGTCGAGAAGGTCCACGCGACCTGAAGATCGCCCACATTGTCCTTGTTGATCGAATCGAGCTCGGAATAGCGCTGGTTGGCGTAATCGCCCGTCTGGATCGCCCATTGCGAAGGGTCGTCCATCTGGGTCATGAGATCGTCATTCGCCATCGCCATGGAAGCGGCACACAGAGCCACCCCCGACGTCAGAAGCGTCAGCCTTTTCATTTCCTTCTCCCTTGGGTTTCGGCGGTTCCCGCCGGCGGCGCGCGTCAGGCGGCCGCGTTTGTCCTGTGGAGCCGGCGCCTCTTCTCCTCCCGCCGGATCCCGGATGTTCTGGTGTCGGTTAAGAGCCTCCCTCCATGCTGAACGTTGCAAGATATGCGATCACGTCGGCGCGCTCTTCCTCCTTGCGCAGACCGGCAAAGGACATCTTGGTGCCCTTGGCAAAGCCTCGCGGTTTCTCCAGGAAAGCGGCCAGTTCTTCCGGCGTCCAGGTGCCGTCCTTGGCGGCCAGCTCCTTGAGCGCGTCGGAATAGTCGAAATCGGGCTGGGCGGCGATCTCGCGCCCTACGACCCCGTTCAGAACCGGGCCGGTCTTGGCCTTGGCCCCCTCGCCCACCGCATGGCAGGCCTTGCACTTGCGAAAGACCCTCTCGCCTTTCTCGGGGTCGCCGGCCAGGTCGCCATGGCTGTCGGCCAGGGCCATCCCGGCCGACAGGATCGTCATGCACGCGGTTGCGAGCAGTTTTTCGAGCATAAGGTCCTCCTCCCTAAGGTCAGCTCTGAAGTCAGGTCAGCCTTTCCGCATGCCAGGCGACATGGTCGCCCGCGAAACTGTTCACGAAGAAATACGAATGATCGTACCCCTCCTGCATCCGGAACGTCGCCGGCTGGCGCCGCTTGGCGATGGCCGCGGCCAGCGCCTCGGGCTTCAGCAGGTCGAGGAACTGGTCGCTCGCCCCCTGATCCACAAGGATGTCGCCCTTCCAGCCGTGCTCCTCCAGCAGCAGCGTGGAATCGTGGGCGGCCCAGCAGCCCTCATCGTCGCCGAGATAGGCCGAGAGCTGCTTGCGCCCCCAGTCCGACCGGGTCGGATGCGCGATCGGCGCAAAGGCCGACAGGCTGTCATACATCTCCGGGTTGCGCATCGCGAGGGTCAGCGCCCCGTGCCCGCCCATGGAATGGCCGGTGATGCCGTGACGGTCCTGCACGTTCAGTTCCGAGACGATCAGATCCCGCAATTCCTTGGTGATGTAATCGTACATCTGGAAATGCGGCTTCCACGGGTCGCGGGTGGCGTTCACGTAGAACCCCGCCCCCTGCCCCAGATCGTAGGCCTCGTCATTGGCCACGCCCTCGCCGCGCGGCGAGGTGTCGGGAAACACGACGGCGATGCCGTGCTTCGCCGCGTGTTCCTGAAACCCGCCCTTGGTCATGGCGTTTTCATGCGTGCAGGTCAGCCCCGAGAGATACCACAAGAGCGGCACCGGGCGGTTCGCGGCCTGCGGCGGCATATAGACCGCAAAGGTCATGTCGCAGCCGCAGGTGCTCGAAGCGTGCTTGTAGACGGATTGGACCCCGCCAAAGCTCCGGTTTTCCGAGACGGTTTCCATGGCTCAGAATTCCACCACCGCGCGGATCGACTTGCCTTCATGCATCAGGTCGAACCCGTGATTGATCTCTTCAAGCTTGAGCTTGTGGGTGATCATCGAGTCGATCTCGATCTTGCCGTCCATGTACCACTCGACGAATTTCGGCACGTCGGTACGGCCCTTGGCGCCGCCGAAGGCGGTGCCCTTCCAGACCCGGCCGGTGACAAGCTGGAACGGACGGGTGGAGATCTCGGCCCCGGCAGGTGCCACGCCGATGATGACAGACACACCCCAGCCGCGATGCGAGCATTCCAGCGCGTCGCGCATCACCTTGACGTTGCCGGTGGCGTCGAAGCTGTAATCCACCCCGCCGATCTGGTCGGCGCCGCGCTTCGTCAGGTTGACGATCTCCTGCACGGTGTTCTCGACCTTCGAGGGGTTCACGAAATGGGTCATGCCGAACTTCTTGGCCATCTCGGCCTTGTCGTCGTTCAGATCGACGCCGATGATCATGTCGGCCCCCGCCATGCGCAGGCCCTGGATCACGTTGAGGCCGATGCCGCCAAGGCCGAAGACCGCGGCGGTCGAACCGATCTCGACGCCGGCGGTGTTGATCACCGCGCCGATGCCGGTGGTGACGCCGCAGCCGATATAGCAGATCTTGTCGAAGGGCGCGTCATCACGGACTTTCGCCAGCGCAATCTCGGGCATCACCGTGTGGTTGGCGAAGGTCGAGCAGCCCATGTAGTGATAGATCGGCGTGCCATCCAGCATCGAGAAGCGCGTGGTGCCGTCGGGCATCAGGCCTTGACCTTGGGTGTTGCGGATCGCGGTGCAGAGGTTGGTCTTACCCGACAGGCAGGACGGGCATTCGCGGCATTCCGGGGTATAGAGCGGAATGACGTGATCGCCCGGCTTCAGCGTGGTGACACCCTCGCCCACTTCCAGGACGACGCCGGCGCCCTCATGGCCCAGAATCGACGGGAACAGCCCCTCCGGGTCGGCGCCCGAACGGGTGAATTCGTCTGTGTGGCAAAGCCCGGTGGCCTTGACTTCGATCAGAACCTCGCCCGCCTTCGGGCCTTCGAGGTTCACTTCCATGATTTCCAGAGGTTTGCCGGCCTCGAGGGCCACGGCTGCACGGGTTCTCATGCAGATTCCTTCCTGAGTAGTCCGTTTACGACTTCGACGCTCTGCGGCGGTTGCCCAGAGTATGGGTGCGCGGTCGCATACCGAACAATACAGCCAATGGTGGGTATTCCCCGGTATGGACTTGGCGCGCACCCTGTCCCACAGTTCGCGGAGGGAGGAAAGCACGATGTGGGACGTCAAAACCGTGGCTTTCGGGGCGCTGCTTATCGCCTGTGCAACGCCGCTCGCGGCCGCCGATTTTTCCGACCCGACATGGCCCTGCATCCAGCGCAAGGTAGAGCGTCTGTCGGTCGGTCTGATGTGGCCCGAACCGCTGGCCAAGCTGAAACTGACGCCGGAAACCGATGCCGCCGTGGACGAGCTGGCCGAGACCTTGGCGCTGCGCCGGGTGGATCTCGAATCGGCGCGCGCGGCGGTGGCCGATTTCGCCGAGGCGCATGGCGGCGGCACGCCGCTGATGGGCGAGGTGTTCTCGCGGGTCTTCGACAGGCTGTCCTCGCGGCGCACCCGGATCATCTCGGGGATCGGAGACTTCTCGCTGAGCCAGATCGCGCTGTCGGAAAAGATCGACGCGGCGCGCGCCGAGATGGACACGCAGATGGCGCAGGACGCGCCGGATTACGACAAGGTGGACGCGCTGGAGGAGCAGCTCGACTGGGATCAGCGCATCTTTACCGACCGGCAGAAGACGATCACCTATCTTTGCGAAACCCCGACGCTGCTGGAAAAGCGGCTCTACGAGATCTCGCAGATGCTGCACGCGGCCGGGCGCAAGGACGGCGGCTGAGCGCCGCGCCTTGCGGTAAACCTGTCAGGAAAACGGATCGAGAATGCGCGCGCCGGTGGGGGCGAAATCCGAGACATTGCCGGTGACGACGGTCGCGTCGCGCGCCAAAGCCTGCGCCGCGATCATCAGATCGGCGCCGGAATGGCCGAGCCGGGCGGAGAGGTCGCCCCAGATCACCGCATCCGAGGCGGTGAAATCGAGCAGCCGGTCGGCAAAGACCGTGACCGTGCGCTCGATCCAGGCGCGCAGGTCGCGGGCGAAATCCGGGTTCTTGGGCTCTTGCAGCCGGATGCCGCGCTCGATCTCGCCCAGCGTGATGACGCTGAGAAACAGATCGGTCTCGGCCTGCCCCGCAAGCCAGGCCGCCACCTTGGGCGCGCGCTCGGCCCGCCGTGCCGCCGAGATCACATTGGTGTCGAGGATCAGGGTCAAAAGGCCACGTCCCTCGGCGCGGCCCCGGCGCGCGGGATGTCGTCGCCGGGAAAGGCCAGGAGATGCTCGGCAAAGCTGCCGCGATTGGCCCGCGCCGCCTCGGTCAGCCTGTGGTACTCCTCGGCAGAGACCACCACGACAGCGGGCTTGCCGCGCCGCGACACCTCCTGCGGGCGCCCGGCCAGCGCCGCCTCGACCACCGCGCTGAAACGGTTCTTGGCGTCCTGCAAGGTCAGCATGGCAATCTCCTGTCTAGCTATCTGGCTAGATAGGTTCTCGCGCCCTCTCTGTCAAGCACACCGCCCCGCCCGGCTCAGAAATCGAGCCCGAGATCCAGCGTCTTGGCGGAATGGGTCAGCGCGCCGGCAGAGATGTAATCCACCCCGGTCGCGGCAACCTCGGCGATGCGCTCCAGTCGCATATTGCCCGAGGCCTCCAGACAGAGCCGCCCGGCGGTCAGCCGCACCGCCTCGCCGATCTCGCCCGTGTCCATATTGTCGAGCAGCACCGCCTCGGCGCCGCCCTCGTCCAGCACCTCTTCGAGCTGGTCCAGCGTGTCGACCTCGATCTCGACCCGGATCATGTGCGAGGCCCGCGCCTTGATCGCCTGCAAGACCGGGCGCACCCCGCCTGCCGCCGCAATGTGGTTGTCCTTCACCAGGATCGCATCGGAGAGCGAAAAGCGGTGGTTGAACCCGCCGCCATGCAGCACCGCCTGTTTCTCGACGATGCGCAGGCCGGGGGTCGTCTTGCGGGTACAGGTGATGCGCGCCTGCGTGCCCCCGGTCTCGGCAACATAGGCGGCGGTCATCGTGGCGATGCCCGAGAGCCGCCCGGCAAAGTTCAGCGCCACGCGCTCGGCGGAGAGGATGGAGGCGGCATCGCCTTCGATCTCCATCAGCACGTCGCCGGGCGCGATGGGCGCGCCATCGGGTTTCAGCACGCGCAGCTTCAGCGCCGGATCGACCATGTGAAAGGCGATGCGCGCGACCTGCATGCCCGAGACAATCCCCGCCTCACGCGCCCGGATGCGCGCGCTGTAGCGGGTGCCCTCGGGGATGACGGTGCGGGTGGTGAGATCGCCATAGGTGCCCAGATCCTCCATCAGCGCGGCGCGGACCAGCGGGTCTAGGATCATGTCGGGCAACGGAGGGAGGGACATCAGGCGGGTTCCTTCTGAAAACGGGCGCGGAGGGCGAGCGCCTCATCGAGCGTCATGCGGCTGCGCGTGCCGGTCTCGCCGGCGCTCTGCGGCCGGTCCGAGCGGAAATGCGCGCCCCGGCTTTCCTCGCGCAGCAAGGCGGCGGCGGCGATCAGCGTCGCGGTGGCGGTCATATTGCGCAGCACCGCGCAGCCGGGCTGCGCCGCCTCGACGGCAGCGATCTCGCGCAGGCAGTTTTGCAGGCCGCCGGCATCGCGGATCACCCCGGCGCCTGCGGTCATCGTCAGACGCAGACGGGCCACAAGGGCTGGGTCGGGCAGCTCGGCGGCGCCGGTCTCGGGCAGGCTCACCAGCGGCGCCCCGGGCCTGTCGCCCAGCGTCTCGGCAATATCGGCGGCGCAGCGGCGGGCATAGACCAGCGCCTCCAGAAGCCCGTTCGAGGCCAGACGGTTGGCGCCATGCAGCCCGGTCGAGGCGACCTCGCCGCAGGCCCAGAGCCCGGCGATCGAGCTGCGCCCGGCGGCATCGGTCGCCACGCCGCCCATGTGGTAATGCGCGGCGGCGGCCACAGGGATCGGCTCGGCCACCGGATCGAGACCGGCGGCCATGCAGGCGTCGGTCACGGAAGGGAATTCCTCCCGAATTCGGGATCCCAGCGCCGCGCGTGTGTCGAGCACCGGGCGCAGCCCGGCCTGGCTCTGGGCATAGACGGCGCGCGCCACCACGTCGCGCGGCGCGAGTTCCAGATCCGGGTGCTGCCCGGTCATGAAGCGCGCGCCCCGCTTGTTGAGCAGCACCGCCCCCTCGCCGCGCAGCGCCTCGGTGGCGAGCGGCGCCGGGTCGAGCCCGATATCCATGGCGGTCGGGTGGAACTGCACGAATTCCATATCCGCCATCACCGCGCCGGCGCGCGCCGCGAGCCCGGCGCCCTGCCCCCGGATCCGCGCGGGATTGGTGGTGAGCGCATAGAGCCCGCCGGAACCGCCCGCCGCCAGCAGGCAGACGGCGGTTTCCAGCAGCACCGACGCGCCGCCCGAAGCCGGCGCGATCTCGACCCCGCTCAGGCGCCCCGCGTCGCAGCGCAGCCCGGTGGCGACATACCCGTCCAGCACCTGCACCGAGGGCGTCGCCTGCACCCGCGCCACCAGCGCGCGCATGATCTCGGCCCCCGCACGGTCGCCGCGCACGCGCACGACGCGGGCAAACCCATGCGCCGCCTCGCGCGACAGCAGATAGCCGCCGCTGGCATCGCGATCGAAGGGTGCGCCTAGGTCGGTGAGGGTCAGGATATGGTCGCGCGCCTCCTGCGTGACGGCGCGCGCGACCTTTGGATCGACGATGCCCGCGCCGGCGCGCAGCGTGTCTGCGGCATGCGCTTCGGGGCTGTCGGGCACGTCCATCGCCGCCGCGACGCCGCCCTGCGCCCAGGCCGAGCTCGCCCCCTCGCCCAGCGGATCGGGCGAGACCAGCAGCACCGGGCGCGGCGCCAGCGCCAGCGCCGCATAGAGCGCCGCGAGACCGGCGCCCAGAATGACCACCCGACCGGTAGAAACCTGTTGCATGATCTCAGGCGCTCAGACGCCGCGACATGTCGATCATCCGCTGCACCGCCTGACGCGCGCCCTCGGCGACCTGCGCGTCGACCTCGACCGCGCCCTCCATGCTGTGCAGCGACCAGAGCACCTTCTCCAGCGTGATCTTTTTCATGTAGGGGCACATGTTGCAGGGGCCGACAAACTCGATCCCCGGCAGCGCGTCGGAGATGTTCGAGGCCATCGAGCATTCCGTCACCAGCAGCGCCTTTTCCGGCTGCTCGCGCGTGACATAGTCGATGATGCCGCTGGTCGACCCGGAGAAATCCGCCTCCGCCACCACATCGGGTGGGCATTCGGGATGCGCGATGATGCGGGTGTCGGGCTGCCAGTCGCGGAAATCCTTCAGCTCCTGCGCGGTGAAACGCTCATGCACGATGCAGGAGCCGTCATACCAGACAATGTTTTTCTGCGGCACCTGCCTGGCGACGTTCTGCGCCAGGTACTTGTCCGGCGTCATGATCACCGTCTCGGCGTCGAGCCCGGCGACGATCTGCGCCGCGTTGGACGAGGTGCAGCAGATATCCGACGCCGCCTTCACCTCGGCGGAGGTGTTCACATAGGTGACCACCGGCGCGCCCGGATAGCGGCGGCGCATCTCGGCGATGCCCTCGGGCGTGATGCTTTCGGCCAGCGAGCAGCCGGCCTCCATGTCGGGGATCAGCACGGTTTTCGACGGGTTCAGGATCTTCGACGTCTCGGCCATGAAATGCACGCCGCATTGCACGATCACATCCGCCTCGACCTTGGTCGCCTCGATGGCGAGCTGAAGGCTGTCGCCCACCACGTCGGCGATGCCGTGATAGATATCGGGCGTCATGTAGTTATGCGCCAGGATCACCGCATTGCGCTCTGCCTTCAGGCGGTTGATCGCCTCGACATAGGGCGCGTGGATCGCCCAGTCGGCGGGCGAGAGCACGCGGCTCATGCGGGCATAGATATCGCTCTGGCGCTCCGCCGCTTCCGGCGACGGGGCGAGATCGTAATGCGCGCCGAGCGTCTCGGCGATGGCGGTCTGATCGAGCATTTCGGGGCTCCTCTCTCCCGGGCTTCGGCCTAATCGTTTGTGTGTAAACAAAAAACTGCGTCAGGCCGGACCACGCGTCTTAGACCGGCGGCGACGCAAGGGCAACCGCCTTTGCGTGTGCCGGGAAAAACCGGTGCCGGATGCATGTTTCGGGAACAGCTGCTGTGACCAAAGCCGCGCTGTCCGGCGGGGCGCGCCGCGCCTATGCTCGGCGTGAGAGAGATGAGGTCAGCCGCAATGCCCGAGACACCCGAGACCCAAGCCGCCGCGCTCGCCCGTCTGGGCCTGCGCATGGAGGCCGCCGAGCCCGAGCGCATGGCGATGCTCGCGGCGCAGCTCCGCGCCGATGCCCTTCACCTGCGCCGCAAGCTGCCCTTCGGGACCGAACCGCTCGGCGGGCCGGTGAGCGGGCGGCCGCAGGAGCCCGAGGCATGAGCCCCTGGACCCTGTCGACGGCCGCCGAGGCGATGCAGGCGGGCAGGCTCACCGCAAGGGCGCTGGTCGAGGAGTGTCTGGAAAGCATCGACGCGCGGCCCGAGCTTGCCGCCTTCGTCACAATCACCGCCGAGACCGCCCGCTGCGCCGCCGACGCGGCAGACAGCGCTCCCGGGCGCGGCCCGCTGCATGGCCTGCCGCTGGGGCTGAAGGACATCATCGAGACCGAGGGCGTGCGGACCGCCGGCGGCTCGCGCCTGTTCCTCGACCGGGTGCCGGGGCGCTCGGCGGCGCTCTGGGAGCGGCTGGAGGCGGCGGGCGCGATCCTGCTCGGCAAAACCACCACCTGGGAATTCGCCATCGGCGGCACCAGACAGGATCTGCCCTTTCCGCCGGCGCTGAACCCCTGGGATGTGACGCGCGAGACCGGCGGCTCCTCCTCCGGCTCGGCGGCGGCGGTGGCGGCGGGCATGGTGCCCGGGGCCATCGGCACCGATACGGCGGGCTCGATCCGGGTGCCCGCCGCCTGGTGCGGCTGCGCCGGGCTGAAGCCGACGCAGGGGCTGGTGAGCCGCGCGGGCATCTACCCGCTGTCGCACACGCTCGACCATGCCGGCCCCATCGCCTGGACGGTGCGCGACTGCGCGCTGCTGATGAGTGCGCTGGCCGGCCCGGATCCCCGTGACCCGACGACCCGCCACGCCCCCGCGCTCGATTGGCTCGGGCGGCTGGACGGCGGCGTCTCCGGCCTGCGGTTCGGCATTGCCGAGGGACTGCTCGACGATATCGACGCGGAGATGGCCGACGGCCTCGCCGCCGCGGGCCGGGCGCTGTCGGACGCGGGCGCCGAGCTGGTGTCCGCCGCCTTGCCGCCGCTGCGCGATTTCGATGCCGCCTGCAACATCATCACCCGCTCCGAGACCTTCAGCTATTACCGCGACGCGCTCGCCACCCGGCCCGAGGCCTTCGGCGAGGAAACCCGCGCCCGGATGATGGCGGGCGGGCTGGTCGCGGCGGCGGAGTATATCGACGCGCTGCGCATCCGCACCGAGCTGATCGAGGCGATGGAGCGGCTGTTCACCGGGGTCGACCTGCTGCTCACGCCGCTGGCGGGCTCGACCGCGCCCGAGGCCGGCAGCGCCACCAGCTATGCCCGCCTCGCCACGCGGCCCTTTTCCGTCACTGGCAGCCCGGCGCTCTCGGTGTGCAGCGGCTGGGGGTCGGACGGGCTGCCGCTCTCGGTGCAGATCGTCGGGCCGGCCTATGGCGACCCGATCGTGTTGGCGGCGGGCGCGGTGATCGAAGCGGCGCTTGGCGAGCGCGAGCGCCGGGCCTGAGGCTCAGCCGTCGCGGGAGAGCGCCTCGGCGAGGAAATCGACAAAGCAGCGGATGCGCGGGCTGAGAAACCGCGCGTCGTGATAGACCGCATAGAGCGGCACACCCTCGGCAGGCGCGAACGCATCGAGCAGCGGCACCAGCCGCCTCGCCGCCAGATCCGCCTCGACCACATGCCGCGACAGGCAGGCGATGCCGAGCCCGGCCAGCACCAGCCCGCGCAGCATCGAGCCCTGACTGGCGCTGAATGCGCCCTGCACCGGAACCGCCAGCGCCTGCCCCGCCTCCTCGAAATGCCAGGTATTGAACATCGCCCGGGTGCTCAGCAGGCAGGCATGCCGCGCCAGATCGCGCGGATGTGCAGGCGTGCCCGCGCGGGCGAGATAGGCCGGCGTGGCGCAGAGCACCAATGGCGACCACCCGATGCGGCGCCGGATGAAGCTGTCGCGCGCGGGGGTCTCGTGGGTGATGGTCAGGTCGACCGCCTCCTCGATCGGATCGGTGAAGCCGTTGCGCAGATGGAATTCCACCGCCAGCTCCGGATAGCGGGCGTGGAATTCCGCCATCACCGGCGCGATGCGCGTCTCCGCCACCGAGGCCGAGACAAAGACCCGCAGCAGCCCGGCGGGCCGCCCGGCGCCGGCGCTGAGGCTCGCCTCCGCCTCGGAAAGCGCCGCGACCGCCTGACGGCAGCCCTCATACCAGGTGCGGCCCTCGGCGGTGGCTGCAAGCCGACGCGAGTCGCGATCAACGAGACGCAGACCGAGCTGCGCCTCCAGCCGCGCGACGGTTTTCGAGACGGTGGAGGGCGTCAGCCCCAGCCGCCTTGCGGCAAGGGAAAAGCTGCCCTCCTCGATAACGGCGGCGAACACGAAAATGTCGGACTTGCGGTGCAGCATGGTGGCGCGACTATGCCGCCGGGTCCGAGCACAGGGAAGCATGGCGGCGGCACGACCCCCTCTCGGACGAAATACGCACCATGCGGCGGCGCAGGCCCGGGCGCTCTGCGCAAAGTTTGGGCGGCGCTGAGAAATAATTCAACATTCTTCAATATTAGAAATAATGCTGCTGCCTGTTATATTGACTGCCTGCCGTCGGGCCGGATCTTTGGCGACATGGAGGCCCCGGGCATGACTCACACCCATTTCGACCAGGTCGCTCGCGACACCGGCGACGACCCGTTCGGCGCCGCCGCACGCGCGCATTTCGAGGCCTGGATGGCACGCGACCCGCTTACGCCCTTCGGGCTGGGCAAACGGCCTGCGCTGATCAATGTCGACCTGCAACGGCGCTACACCGATACCGGCAGCTTTGGCACCGCCTATCCCGGCCACCCCGAGCAGTTCACCGCGATCAATGCGCTGGCAAGCGCTCTGCGCGGCCTCGGCCTGCCCGTGGTCTGGACCTATGTCGCCTACCGCCCGGACGGCAGCGATTGCGGGCTATGGGGGCGGCGTTCGACCTCTCCCACCGCGATTCATACCGTCACCGAAGACCACCCTCATGCGGAACTCGACCCGCGCCTAGACATGGACCGCGCCCGCGATCTGGTGTTACGAAAACGCATGGCCTCGGCGTTTTTCGAGACGCATCTGCCCTCGTATCTGCGGCTCGCGGGCGTCGACAGCGTCATCGTCACCGGCGGCGCCACCTCGGGCTGCGTGCGTCAGACCGCAGTCGACGCCATGTCCTCTGGCCTGCCGGTCACCGTGCCGCTGGAATGCGTGGCCGACCGCGAACCCGGCCCGCATTACGCCAATCTCTACGACATGGCGACGAAATATGCCGACATCCGCCCGGCGGCCGATGTCCTCTCTTATCTCGCCCATCTGAAGGACCAGAAATGAGCCTTTTGCCAACCAAACCCGGTTTCATGGCCGGGCGCACCGTGCCGCCCGAGCCCGGATATTATGACTACGCCCCCTATATGGGCCGACCAAAGATAACATGGCCGGAGGGCAAGCGGCTGGCGTTCTGGGTCGCGCCCAATATCGAATTCTACGAGCTGGCCCCGCCCGCCAGCGAGGCCCGCGCGGTCTGGTATCGGCCCGAGCCGGACGTGCTCAACTACGCCATGCGCGATTACGGCAACCGCGTCGGTTTCGACCGGATGGCCGATGTCATGGCGGCGCATGGCGTGCGTGGTTCGGTCTCGCTCAACGTGGCGGTCTGCGACCATTACCCGAAGATCATCGAACGCTGCTGCGAACTGGGCTGGGAGCTCTTCAGCCACGGCATCTACAACACCCGCTACATGTACGGCATGAATGAGGACGAGCAGCGCCGGGTGATCCGCGACGCGCGCGAGACGATCCTGCGGGTCTCGGGGCAGCGCCTCGACGGCTGGCTCTCCCCCGCGATCTCCAACGAGCTGGAGACGCAGGATCTGCTCGCCGAGGAAGGGCTGCTCTACACGCTCGATCTGTTCCATGACGACCAGCCGATGCCGGTGAAGACCCGTTCGGGCAAGAAATTCACCTCGCTGCCCTATATGATGGACGTGAACGACGTGCCGGTGCTGAACTTCCAGAGCATCTCGCCGCAGGATTACCTCCAGCTCATCAAGGATCATTTCGACCAGCTCTATGCGGAGGGCGAAGAGAGCGGCACCGTCATGTGCCTGCCGCTGCACCCCTATCTCATCGGCCAGCCGCACCGGCTGTGGATCCTCGATCAGGCGCTGGATTACATCTGCTCGCATAGCGGCGTCTGGCTCGTAACCGGGCGCGAGATCGCGCAGTGGTTCAACGATCATCATTACGGTGAGATGGAGCGCTGGATCGCCGGCCTTGGTCAGGAGGGCGGGAAATGAGCGTGCCCGAGAGCTATTTCGACTACCCGAACCGCCGCGAGGGAGTCGATCACGACCGCTTTGCCTTCCGCTCCTTGCGCGATGCGCCGCCGGTACAATGGTCGCACGGTGGCAAGCTGGCGCTCTGGGTCACGCTGCATCTGGAGCATTTCCCGCTCAATATGCCGGGCAAGCCACTGCTGCCCATCGGCGGGTTCGACCGCCCCGGCGTCAGCGTCTGGGATTATACCGAGCGTGATTACGGCAACCGGGTCGGCATCTTCCGCCTGATGCGGCTGCTCGACCGGCACGGCATCACGCCCACCGTGGCGATGAACGCGGCGGTGGCCGAGCGCTGCCCGCCGCTGATGGAGGCGATGCTGGCGCGTGGCTGGGAGATCGCGGCCTCTGGCGTGGATATGGGCCATCTGCACCATGGCGAAACCCCGCCCGAGGAAGAGGCGCGGCTTGCGGCCGAGAGCTTTGCCACGCTCCGGCGGCTTTCCGGGCAGGCGGTGACCGGCTGGCATTCGCCGGCGCATTCGCAATCGCCCCGCACCGCCGATCTGGTGGCCGCCGAAGGTGGCCAATGGATCGCCGACTGGATCAATGACGACATGCCCTATCGCTTCCGCACCGATGCGGGGGCTCTGGTGCAGATGCCGCTCAGCTACGATCTGTCCGACCGCAAGGTGATGCAGCTTCAGGCCCAGCCCGCCGCGATCTGGTCAGGACAGGTGGAGGCCGCGCGCGATCTGCTGCTGTCGGAGACCGCAACCTATGGCGGGCGCATCCTGTCGCTGTCGCTCTCGCCCTGGGTGGCGGGGCGACCGGCAAAGATCGCAACGCTCGACCGGCTGTTCAGCTCGCTGCTTTCCGACTCGGAGGTGAAACCCGCGACCGGCGGCACGCTGGCCGCAGACTGGGCGACGCAGGTTCCCGCATGACCGGGCTGCCGCGCCCGGCCTCCGGCGATCCCGCCGCGCTCGACGCGGTGGCGGCGGCAGAGGAGATCCGTGCGGGCCGGCTCACCAGCGAGGCGCTGGTGCGGGCCTGTCTCGACCGGATCGCCCGGCGGGACGAGGCGGTGCGCGCCTGGACCCATCTCGACCCCGAGGCAGCGCTCGCCGCCGCCCGCGCCGCAGATCGGAGCGCGCCGCAAGGGCTGCTGCACGGCGTGCCGGTCGGCATCAAGGACGTGATCCGCACCGCCGGCATGCCCACCGGCATGAACTCCCCGCATCACCAGAGCGACGGCCCGACGCAGGACGCGGCGGCGGTGGAGATCCTGCGCCATCTCGGCGCCATCGTGCTCGGCAAGCTCGACACGGTGGAATTCGCGGTGAACGGACGGCGGGCGGCCACACGCAACCCGCATGACCCGGCCCGCACGCCGGGCGGCTCCTCCAGCGGCTCCGGCGCGGCGGTGGCGGATTTCCAGGTGCCGCTGGCGCTCGGTACCCAGACCGGCGGCTCGGTGATCCGCCCGGCGGCATTCTGCGGCGTGCCCGCGATGAAACCGAGCTGGGGCAGCGTGCCGACCGAGGGCATGCGGAGCTGTTCGGCCAGCCTCGACACACTCGGCTGGTATGGCCGGTCGGTCCGCGATCTGGCACTGCTCTGGCGGACCTTCCAATGGCAGGCCGCCATTCCCCTCGCCCCGGAGATCGCCGGCCTGCGCATTGGGCTCTGCCTGTCGCCGGTAGCAGACCTCCTGCAACCGCCGGCGCTGGCGGCGCTGGCGATGGCGGTGGAGGCGCTGCGCGGCGCGGGCGCCGAGGTGATCCCAGTCGAACTTCCCGAGCAAGAGGGCGCTAGACTATCCGAGGCGCATAAGACGGTGATGCAGGGCGAGATGCGCGCCACCTTCCTGAACGAGGCGCTGCGCTTTCCCGATCTCTACCCCGAGCTGCGCGGCATCGTCACCGCGCCGATGCAAGACGATTTCCTCGACGCGCTCGATTTCGCCGCCGCGATGCGGCCCCGGACGGATGCGCTTTTTGCGCCTTTCGACGCGGTGCTCACCCCGTCGGCACCCGATGTGGCGCCCATAGGGCCGGAAAACGCCGGCAGCGCGCTCTGCAACCGGATCTGGACATTGCTGCACCTGCCGGTGATCCACCTGCCGCTGCCGCACGGCCCCGGCCTGCTGCCCGCCGGCGTCTCGCTGATCGCGCCGCGCGGGCGCGACGCGGCGCTGCTGAGGACGGCGGCGGCGCTGGAAGGGCTCTTTGCCACCTGTCCGCCGCGCGGGGTCTGATCTTTACATTACATTGTATTCTATGTGAGCGCGCCATCCAGCGCCGAGAGGGCGCCGATTCCGCCCCCCGCGAAGAAACCATGACAAATAAGCACAAAACCTGCCCGTTTTCACGCATACCAGCGGCGAAAGCCGCGTATTTCATCATCATCCCGCAAACCAACAATACATACTGACATATTATAGCTAAAAGCATTTACATCATCCTTACGCATGTCATGACGGTATCCATGAGGCCGCGCGCGTCGCGACCGCTGTGACCGAGGACAGGAATGATACGCATCGGAATTGATATCGGGGGCACCTTCACCGATTTCGCCGTCTGGCAGGGCAAGGAAGGCTTCGACCGGATCCTGACGCACAAGACCCCGTCGACCCCGCCGGATTTCGCCGAGGGCATCAAGACCGGGCTGCGCGATCTGCTGCCGCGCATCGAACGCGCGCCCGACGAGCCGATCCTGATCGTGCACGGCATGACCGTGGGCACCAACACCGTCATCGAACGCTCTGGCGCGCCGCTGGCGCTGCTGGTCACCGAAGGGTTCAAGGATATCCTGCGGCTCGGGCGGCTGCGGGTGCTGAAGCCTTTCGACATGTTCTCCTCCCGCGTCGAGCCGCTGATCGCGCGCTCCGAGGTCTACGAGATCGCCGAACGCACCGCCCCCGAGGGCCGCGAGATCGCCGCGCTCCACGCCGAGGCCTGTGTCGCCGCCGCGCGCGACGCCAAAGCCAAGGGCATCACCACGCTGGTGGTCTGCTTCTTGCATTCCTACGCCGCCCCCGCCCATGAGCTGGCCGCGCGCGACGCGATCCTTGCCGCCGAGCCGGATATGGACGTGGTGCTGAGCCACGAGGTCTGGCCGCAGGAGGGCGAATACGAGCGCGCCACGCTGGGGGTGCTCAACGCCTTTGTAAAGCCGGTGATGTCGGCCTATCTGGGCGAGGTCGAGAGCTTCCTCGCCGAAGAGCTGCCCGAGGCGCGGCTCTTCGTGGCGAAATCCAACGGCGGGATGATGTCCTCTGCCGAGGCGCGGGTCTTCCCGGTGCACACGCTGCTCTCCGGCCCTGCCGCCGGGGTCACCGCGACGCAGTTTCTGGGTCAGCTCACCGGGCAGGACGACCTCTTGACCATGGATATGGGCGGCACCTCCACAGATATGTCGCTGGTGCGCGACGGGCGCTCGATCACCTCCACCGGCTCCGAGATCGGGGATTTCCCGCTGACCCTGCCGGTCACCACCATCGAGGCGATGGGCGCCGGCGGCGGGTCGATCCTGTGGACCGACGGCGCGGTGCTGCGTGCCGGGCCGCGCAGCTCCGGCGCCCGCCCCGGCCCCGCCTGCTACGGGCGCGGCGGCACCGAGCCGACGCTGTCGGATGCCTACCTGCTCTGCGGCTATCTGGGCGACGCGCTGCTGGGCGGCGATCTGATACTCGACCGCGCGGCGTCCGAGGCCGCCTTTGCCCCGATCGCCGAAACGCTGGGCACCGGCACCGCTGAGGCGGCGGACAATGCCATTACCGTGGCCACCGCAACCATGGTGGGCCGCGCGATGCCTTACATGGCGCGGCTCGGCGTCGATCCGCAGCAGCTCACGCTGGTGCTGTTCGGCGGCGCGGGCTCGATCCACGGGCCGCTGCTTGCCGATGAGCTGGGGATCTCGCGCGTGCTGGTGCCGCCGACGCCCTCGGTCTTCTGCGCGGCGGGCTGTCTCGTCGCCCCGGTGATCCACGACGCCGTGCGCTCGGTGCGCGGCCCGGTCGAGATCGAGCCGGTGTTCGAGCAGCTCGAAGCGCAGACCCGCGACTGGCTCGCGGGGCAGATCGAACCGGGCTGGCTGCTCGGCACCTCGATCGAGCGCTATGCGTCGATGCGCTATACCGGCCAGTCCTTCTCGCTCGACGTGGCGCTGCCCGAAGGTGGTGGACGCGAAGAAGCCGAAACCGCTTTCCACGCCGAACACCAGCGCGTCTATTCCCATGCCGACCCCGCCGCGCCGGTGGAATTCGTCGAGCTGCGCGTGCGCATCGTCGGCTTGCTGCCGACGCCCCCGGGCGGAGACAGCCGCAGCGCGGGCACCGGCGAGGCCGCGCCCACCGGGCACCGCCCGATGCGCTTTGCCGGGCAGACCGTCGATGCGGTGCCGATCTATGCGCGTGGCGATCTCGGGGCCTCGGCCTCGGTCGACGGCCCCGCGATCATCGACCAGGTGGACACCTCGATCCTCGTGCCCGCAGGCTTCACCGCCACGGCGGGCGAGATCGGCGAACTCGTTCTGGAAAGGAAAGCCTGAGATGGACGCGATCCGCACCGAGGTGATGCGCAACCGCTTCGCGGCGCTGGTCGAGGAAGCCTCGATCATCCTCTACAAGACCGCCCACACCACCTTCATCAAGCAGACGCAGGATTATCAATGCGCCATGTGTACGGTGGAGGGCGAAGTGTTTGCCTATCCGCGCTCCAATGGCGTGGCGACGCTGGTGGGCCTGTCGCTGAAACCGGCCATCGACTGGATCGGGGTCGAGAACATGCGCCCCGGCGATGTGATCATCACCAACGATCCGTTCTCGACCGAGGGCATGTGCACCCACACGCCCGACATTTTTACGCTGCGCCCGATCTTCCACGAGGGAGAGCTTTTGTGCTTCTCCTGGGCCTTTGCGCATGTCTCGGATGTGGGCGGCGCGGTGCCTTCGTCGATCTCGCCCTCCTTTACCGAGATCTTTCAGGAAGGGCTGCGCCTGCGCCCGGTCAAGCTCTTCCGCGAGGGCGAGCTCAACGAGCAGCTCAAGGACATCATCTCGGACAACTGCCGCATTCCGTCGGAGACCTGGGGCGACATCATCGCCATGTGTTCGGCGCTGTCCTCCATGGACCGGCGGATCATCGAGCTGGTGGAGCGCTACAGCGTCGACGATCTGACAGCGGGCATCCGTGAGGTGCTGGCCTATGGCGAGGCCAAGGCGCGCGAGGTGATCTCGGATCTGCCGGACGGGTCGTGGAGCTTTTCGGATTATATCGAGGTGGTCGCGGGCCAGCCGCTGCTGCTGCGCTGCACGATGACCGTGAGCAGCTCGGATGTGCTGCTCGATTTCACCGGATCCTCGCCCCAGGTGCAGGCGGCGTGCAACTTCGTCACCGGCGCGGCGCCGCACCCGGCGCTGGTGCGCTGCTTTGTGGCCTATCTGCTCAGCTCCTCGCCCGAGATGCCGATGAATGGCGGCATCGTCCGCCCGATCCGCACCCGCGCGCCCAAGGGCGTCATCATGAACGCCGAATTCCCGGCGGCCTCGGGCAACCGCGCCGCCTCTTACACACGGATTTACGACCTGGTGCTGGGCTGTCTCAATCAGGCGATCCCCGAAGCCCTGGCGGGCGGCGGTGGCTCGCAGGCGGCGATCATTGCCGCCTCGGTCACCGATCCGCTGACCCGCAAGCCCAGGGTCTCGGTCATCCAGCCGCTGATCGGCGGTTCCGGCGGGCGGCGCAGCATGGACGGGATCGACGCCATCGACACGCCGTTCGGCTTCCTGCGATCGGCGCCCACCGAGAGCGTGGAACACGAGATGCCCTTCCTCGTGCGCCGCTTCGGGCTGGTCACCGACAGTTTCGGCGCGGGCCGCTATCGCGGCGGCGCGGCGCTGGAGATCGAGCTGGAGAACCGCTCGCACGAGGCGACCTTCTCGGTGCGCGGCTGCGACCGCTTCACCTTTCAGCCCTGGGGCGTGGCGGGAGGTGCGGCCGGTCATTGCGGCGGCGGCTGGAAGAACGGCGAACCGGTCAGCATGATCGAGCTGCAAAAGCTCGGGCGCGGCGACCGGCTGCACCTGCGCTCGCCCTCGGGCGGCGGCTTTGGCGACCCGCTGGAGCGCGACCCGGAGGCCGTGCTGCTGGATGTCCGCGACGGGCTGTTGAGCGAAGCGCGCGCGCTGGCCGATTACGGCGTGGTGATCCGCGACGGCGCGCTCGATCTCCAGGCGACCGGGGCCGCGCGGGCAGAGGCGAAAGCCAGGGCCGAACCGCAGGACGGGCTCTTCAATGTCGGCGCCCAACGCCGCGCCTATGAGATCGACTGGCCGGAACCCTCCACCGTGGCGCTCTCCATCGGGCTGCTCGAGGCGCCCTCGGGTCTGCGCTCGGCGGTCAAGACCTGGGTCACCGAACGCCAGCCCAAGGGCGCCGGCCCCGAGACCGTCAACGCCCTGCTCAAAGAGGGGCTCGCACAGATCCTGTAAGCCCGCCCCGGCCCGTCACCGGGCCGGCCCACCCAGACAGAACGAGTGAGACCATGCATCAACTTGCCACCGTGCCCTCCGACACCGAGCTTCCAAAATCCGCCGATGTCGTCGTGATCGGCGGCGGCATCGTCGGCGCCTGCACCGGGCTCTTTCTCGCCGAGGCCGGGTTCAAGGTGGTGATCTGCGAAAAGGGCGAATTCGGCGCCGAGCAATCCAGCCGCAACTGGGGCTGGGTGCGCAAGATGGGCCGCGACCCGCGCGAGCTGCCGCTGGCGATCCAGGCCTTCGAGGAATGGAAGGGGCTGAACGCGCTCACCGGCGAAGAGACTGGCTTCCGCCAGCAGGGCATCACCTATTTCGCCGAGACCGAAGAGATGATGGCGAAATACCTGCACTGGCTGGACTACGCCAGAGAATACCAACTCGACACGCGCGAGATCTCCTCCGACGAGCTGAAGGAACTGGTGCCCGGCATGTCGCGCGAGTTTGCCGGCGGGCTGCACACACCCTCGGACGGCATGGCGGAGCCGGCGCTTGTCACCGCCGCCGTGGTCACCGGCGCGCGCAAGTTCGGCGCGCTGGCCTTTTCGCGCTGCGCCGTGCGCGGGGTGGAGACCGAGGCCGGCAAGCTCTCGGGCGTTGTCACCGAGAAGGGCGCGATCAAATGCCCGTTTGCGGTGCTGGCGGGCGGCACCTGGTCGACGCTCTTCGCGCGCAATCTCGGCATCCGCATTCCGCAGCTAAAGTTCCTCGCCAATGTGATGCGCACCGAGCCCATCGCGGGCGGCCCCGAGGGCTGCGGCTCCGGCCCCGGTTTCGGCTTCCGCAAGCGGATGGATGGCGGCTACAACGTCTCGATGCGCTCGGCGCATCCGGTGGACATCGTGCCCGACAGCTTCCGCTTTTACCGCGATTTCCAGCAGGCGCTGAGCCACGAGAAAAAGGCCATGCGGCTGCGCGTGTCGCGCCGCAGTTTCCACGAGCTGATGGTGCCGAATTCCTGGAAACTCGACGCGGTCTCGCCCTTCGAGAAAGAGCGGATCCTGAACCCCGAGCCCGCGCACAAGATCCTCGACGAGGCCAAGGTGAATATCGGCAAGCTGTTCCCGGCGCTGAAAGACATCAGGATCGCCGACCGGATCGGCGGGCAGGTCGATGCCACCCCCGACGCGCTGCCGATCATCTCCGGCGTGGACGACATCCCCGGCCTGCATGTGGCCACCGGGTTCTCGGGCCACGGCCTTGGCGTCGCGCCCGGCGCGGGGCGGATGATCGCGCAGATGATCCAGGGCAAGACGCCACTGGTCGATCCCGAGCCCTATCGCCTGTCGCGCTTCACCGACGGCACCAAGATCGAACACTGGCCCATCGGGTTCTGAAACGGAGTCCTCCATGACCACCCCCATCGACCACATTGTGCTGCTGGTTCACGATCTCGCCGCCGCCACCGCGACGTTCCAGGCGGCCGGGTTCAGCGTTTCGACCCGCAAGGACGCCACGCAGAAAGGCGGCGCGAGCTATCGCTTCGTCTGTTTCGCCGACGGCAGCTATCTGCTGCTCACCGCCTTCACCCCCGAAGGCGCCGCCAGCCACCGGCTCGGGCCGATCCTGGCCGAGACCGAAGGCCCCGGCGACTGGTCGCTCACCGTGCCCTCGGTGGACAAGGCCAGCGCGTTCGGCGCGGCGGCGGGGGTGACGCTGGGCGCCACCCATGACGTGGCCAACGATGTGGAGGGCGGCCACTGGGCGCTGCGCCTGCTGCTGACCGGCATCGGCGCCGGCGGCGACGACGCCCTGCCCTTCCTGATCGAGGATGTGGAGGGTCGCACTCTGCGCATCCCCGCCGCCGTGCCGCATGCCAACGGCGCCACCGGCATCGCCGAGCTGACCGTCGCCGCCACCGATCCGGAGGGCTCCGCCCGTCGTGTCGCGGCGCTGGCCGGGCTGCCGCAGCCGCTGGGGGCGCGGCTGACCGTCGCGCCGGGCCAGTCGCTGCGCTTCGTGCCGCTCGACCCGCAGGGGCTTGGCACCGCGCGGACCGGCGGCTGCACCGGCATAAGGCTCTCCGGCGTGGCCGCGCCACTCACCGGGATCGAGGGCAGCGCGCTGCGCGTCACCGCGGGGGTGCCGGCATGAGCGATGCCTTCCTGATCGAACCCGACGCGCTCGAAGCGCGGCTCGGCACAGAAAACCTGCGGGTGCTGGACTGTTCCTGGGCAATCCCCGAGGCCGGGCGCAACCCCCGCACCGATTTCGAGGCGGCGCATATCCCCGGCGCGCAGTTCTTCGATCTCGACCGGGCGTCGGACCCCGACAGCCCGCATCCCAACATGATGCCCTCGGGCGCGCATTTCGGCACCTATGTGGGCGCGCTCGGCATCGACGCGGGCTGTCAGATCGTGCTCTATGACGACAGCTATGTCTCGGCCCGGGTCTGGTGGATGTTCCGCAGCTTCGGCCACGACCGGGTGCGCATCCTCAACGGCGGCTGGAAGCGCTGGAAGGCCGAAGGCCGGCCCATCGCCCAGGGTGCGCCCGAGACGCCGGAGCCCGCCTTCTTCCCGATCCGCAACCAGCCGCGCGGCATCGCCGGCTGGGAAGAGATCCGCGACGCGCTGGAGCAGGGCGCGCAGGTGGTCGACGCGCGCAGCCCCGATCGGTTTTCCGGCACCATGGACTCGGGCTATCCCGGCGTCGCGGGCGGGCATATGCCCGGCGCGGTCAACCTGCCCTGGCAGGTCATGCTGCCGCAATCGGGCGATTTCACCTTCCTGCCCCCCGCCGATGCCGAGGCCGCCTTCCGCGCCGCTGGCATCGACCCCAGCCAGCCGGTGCTGTCGACCTGCGGTTCGGGTGTGACCGCCGCGATCCTGGTGTTCCAGCTCGCCCGGCTGGGCCGCGCGGCGCGGCTCTATGACGGGTCCTGGCACGAATGGGGCCAGCGCGACGACCTGCCCCGTATCAGCGAAGGGGTCTCCTGAGATGACCGAGCCGAAACCCGCCCCTCTCAATCCCACGAAACTGATCCAGGCCGGGCGCCCCGAGGGTGGTGACGGTCTGCCGGTCAACCCGCCGGTGGTGCGCGCCTCGACCTTTTCCTTTCGCTCGATGGAGGCGTTCAACACCACCGCCGCCACGCCCTTTGACGCGCCCTTCTATGGCCGCGTCGGCACGCCCACGAGCTTTGCCTTCGAAAGCGCCATGGCGGAGCTCGAAGGCGCCCACCGCGCCATCGCCTACCCCTCGGGTCTGGCGGCGATCATGGCGGTCTACCTGGCCTATCTCTCGGCGGGCGATCATGTGCTGATGGTGGACAGCGTCTATGGCCCGGCGCGGCGCAGCATGGTGCGGACCATGGCGCAGATGGGCGTGAGCGTCGATTTCTACGACCCCTCCATCGGCGCGGGGATCGAGGCGCTGATCGGCCCGGAAACCCGGCTCATCTACATGGAAACCCCCGGCAGCGGCACGTTCGAGGTGATGGACGTGCCCGCCATCGCCACCATCGCCCGCAAGCACGGGATCGTCACCGCCATCGACAACACCTGGGCGACGCCGCATTACTTCCGCCCGCTGGAGCACGGCGTCGATGTCTCGATCCACGCGGCGACGAAGTACATCACCGGCCATTCCGACGCGATGCTGGGCGTCGTGGCGGTGAGTGAGGCGGCGCATGACGCCCTGCGCCGTGCCACGCAGGATCTCGGCATGGTGGCGGGCAGCGAAGAGGTCAATCTCGGTCTGCGCGGGCTGCACACGCTGGACGTCCGGCTGGCGCGGCACGATGTCAACGGGCGGGCGCTGGCGGCATGGCTGGAGACGCGCCCCGAGACCGGCCGCATCCTGCACCCGGCGCATCCCGACTGCACCGGCCACGAGATCTGGAAACGCGATTTCGCCGGCGCCTCCGGGCTCTTTGCGGTGGAACTGCCGGGCTGGGACGAGGCGCGCATCAACGCCTTCCTGCGTGGCATGGAGTGCTTCCGCATCGGCTTTAGCTGGGGCGGCTATGAAAGCCTCGCCCTGCCCGCCCATCCCGAAAGCCGCGAACATCCCAAATGGAAAGGTGGGCCGGTGCTGCGCTTTCATGCGGGTTTGGAAGATCCCGCCGACCTGATCGCCGATCTCGACCGCGCCTTTGCCCGGGCCGCAGCCGAGGCGTGACGCGGCTCAGCGCCCGCGCGCCAGCGCCGGGTCGGCGGGATCGGACGTCCCGATCGGCATCCGGGTGGCGTTGCGGAAATACTCGTCGATGTATGTCTGGAACCGCGCGCCGACCAGCGAGGTGCGGTTGGGCTGGGTCAGCAACCCGATCTCGCGCATCAGCGTCGGGTGAAAGGGCCTTGCCAGCAGGCGGTTGCTCTCGCGCAGATAGGGCGAGAAGGGCGAGATGATCGACACCCCCGCGCCGGCGGCGACGAAATTGCACACCGCCTCATGGGTGGTCGCCTCGACCACCACCTTGCGCGGCAGACCCAGCCGGTCAAAGATCTGGTCGATCTGGAACCGGGTCGGCGAGGAGCGCGGGAAGCCGATGAACGGGAAATCCGCCAGATCCTGCGGCTCGATCATGCGCTTGCCCGCCAGCGGGTGATCCGGCGGCATGATGCAGACCGCGGGCTCTGCCGAGATCAGCTCCACATCGAGGTCGCCGGTGAAGGCGGGCAGCGACACCAGGCCGAACTCCACCTTGTCGGACTGCACCCAGTCGACGATGCGGTCGTGGTGATCGACCTCGAGATTGACGGTGACGCCGGGATTGTCCCTGAGAAACTGCGAGATGATCTGCGGCAAAAGCCCGTTGCCGTAAAGGCTGATCGTGCCGATGCGCAGCTCTCCGATCTCCAGATCGCGGATCGCGAAGGCGCGGCGGTTGAGCTCCTCCAGCCCCGAGAACAGCGAGCCCACCTCCTCGCGCAGCCGCTTGGCCTCGGGCGTGGGGATGGTGCCGTGCCGGGTGCGCCGAAACAAGGTGTAGCCGAGGCTCTCCTGCATGTCGGCCATCAGGCGGCTGACGGCGGGCTGCGAGATCTGGAGGAACTCCGCCGCCTTGGTCATGCTGCCCAGAAGCATCACCGCACGGAAGGCCTCGACCTGGCGCATCGTCAGTTGCCGCATACTCTTGACCTCCGTACCCTCTCCGCCCTGCCGCGTCTTCTTTGCCTTGGCAGGAGACTTTTTCCCGGCATTGGGGGAAGATGCCCGTTCCGGTTGCGGCTTACCAGTCATTCTTGCCCGTTTTCCTGTCGCTGCACGATCCGAGGCGGCTTGTGGCTGCGGATCGGGCGCGGCGGCGCGTCGAGCCGCGCCAGCTCGACCAGACAGCTCTGCGCGGCGCAGCCCTGCCCCATCTCCGAACTGCCGATATCGCGGGTCAGCACGTTGGGGTTGCTGCCCCGGTCCTCGCGCCCGTCGGGATCGTAGGCCGAGCCGGTGGCCAGCATCGCCACATCGTCATGCAGCGCCGGGTCGATCTGCGCCCAGGCGTGGCAGGCCCCCCGGTCGTTGAAGATCCGCAGGATATCGCCCTCGGCAATGCCCCGCTCGCGCGCCGCCTTTTCCGAAATCCGCACCGGCTCCAGCCCGTCCCGCTTGCCCTCGGCGACATAGGCGCTGCCCTCCATCTGCCCGTGCAGCTTGCGCGCCGGCTGCGGCGTCAGCAGGTGCAGCGGATAGCGCTTTGCCAGCGGCGCGCCGAGCCATTCCTCCGGATCGAGCCAGGCCGGGTGGCCGGGCTGGCGCCCCTCGGTCTCGGCGACAAGATCCTTCTGGAAAAGCTCGATCCGCCCCGACGGCGTGTTGAGCCGGTGCCTCTCCGGATCGGCGCGGTAGTCGCCGAACATCACATAGGTCTCGGGCGGCGCCGGGATCTCGGCATAGCCCTGCGCCCAGAAGCGCTCGAAATCCGGCAGGGTCACGCCGCGCGCGGCCATCTCCTGCACGGCGCGGCCATAGGACTGGCGGATCCAGCCCATCTCGTCGCGCCCGCCGGTAAAGGCGTCGCGGTCGCCCAGCCGCTCGGCGAGATCGGCGAAGATGTCGAAATCGTTGCGCGCCTCGCCCTGCGGCGGAACAAGCTGCTCCATCGCCAGAAGATAGGGCTCGCGCGAGGAGCCGCCGAGGTCGTTGCGCTCCAGCGAGGTGGTGGCGGGCAGCACGATATCGGCGTGGCGGGCGGTGGCGGTCCAGTGGCATTCGTGTACGATCACCGTCTCGGGCCGGCGGAACGCCTCGCGCAGCCGGTTGAGATCCTGATGGTGGTGGAACGGATTGCCGCCCGCCCAATAGACCAGCCTTATATCGGGATAGGTGCCGGTCTCGCCCATGAAGCGATACTGCCCGCCGGGATCGAGCAGCATGTCGGCGACGCGCGCCACCGGGATCACCGATTTCGCCGGGTTCGGCCCCATGGGCAGCCCGTGCAGCGGCGTGCCGAAACGCGGATTGCCCTGCCCGTTGGTCGAGCCGTAGCCAAAGCCGAAACCGCCGCCGGGCAGCCCGATCTGCCCCAGCACCGCGGCCAGCGCCGCCAGCGCCCAGAACGGCTGTTCGCCGTGTCGTGCCCGTTGCAGCGCCCAGTTCGCGGCCAGCATCACCCGCTTGCCGGGCAGCGACAGGGCGAGCGCGCGGATCGTCTCCGCCGGAATGCCGCAGATCTCCGCCGCCCAGTCTGCGGTCTTCTCGATGCCGTCGCTGTCGCCGGCGAGATAGGCGGCGAAGGGCTCGAACCCTGCGGTATAGCGGTCGAGGAAGGCGCGGTCGTGCTTGCCCGCGCGGATCACCTCGCGGGTCAGTGCGAGGATCAGCGCGGTGTCGGTATTGGGCCGGATCGGCAGCCACTCCGCCTCCGCCCCGTCGAGATCGGCCTTCGAGGGCGAGATATTGACCAGCCGCAGGCGCGAGAGCTGCGCCAGGAACCGCCCGTGCACATGGGTCGAGGCACCGCCCGACTGCACCGCCCAGGTCCGGTCCGGCAGCCCGCCGAACGCGAGGAAGATATCGCAATGTGCGGCGATGCTCTCGGCGGAGGTCAGATGCGAGCCGATGGCGGCCTTGGTGCCCAGCATACGCGGGATAAAGGCCTGCGCGGCGCCGTAGCTATAATTCATCACCTGATCGGTGGAGCCGCCAAAAGCATAGAGAAACCGCCGTATCAGCGTGCGCGCGTGGTGGATGCGCCCGGCGGAGGACCAGCCATAGGAGCCGCCGAAGATCGCCGCGTCGCCATGATCGCGCCGCACCCGCGCCAGCTCGCCCGCCGCGCGGTCGAGCGCCTCGTCCCAGCCGACCTGAACGAACTCGTCCTCACCGCGCCCGGCGCCGCCATCGCCCTTCAGCCAGCCCGCGCGCACCAGCGGCGCGGCCACGCGCAGCGGCGAGGTCAGCATCTCGGGCCAGGCGTGAATGAGCCCCGAAGGCTCGGGATCGTGCTCGAACGGCTCGATGCGGCGCAGCGCGCCATCCACCACCTCGGCGCGGAACGCCCCCCAGTGGGAGGCAGAAAGGCGCAGCCTCTTCGGATCGCTCTTGCTCATCTCGACCTTCCTGCTGTCAGCGTGCCGTCGCCGCCTGTCTGGGCGGTGACTCACGTTCTAGGGGAGCGAAGTCCCGGGCGAAATGGCAGGCGACAAGATGCGGCAGCCCGTCGTCGGTGAGCGCCGGGCGCTCTTCGGCGCAGATCGCCTGAGCGTGGCGGCAGCGGGTGCGGAACGGGCAGCCCGAAGGCGGGTTCACCGCCGAGGGCACATCGCCGGTCAGCCGCTCGCCGCGCATGCCGCCGGCGGCATCGGGGATCGAGCTGGTGAGCGCGCGGGTATAGGGGTGGCGGCGCTCGGCCCAGACCGATTCCGCATCGCCGAGCTCGACGATCTGGCCGAGATACATCACCGCGATCCGGTGCGAGACATAGCGCACCACGCTCAGATCGTGCGAGATGAACAGGAAGGACACGCCCAGATCGCGCTGAAGCTTGGTCAGCAGGTTCAGCACCTGCGCCTGCACCGAGACATCCAGCGCCGAGACCGCCTCGTCGCAGACGATGAGCTCCGGCTCCAGCGTCAGTGCCCGGGCGATGGAGACCCGCTGCCGCTGCCCGCCCGAGATCTGATGCGGATAGCGGTCGAGCAGATGCAGGCCAAGCCCCACCTGCGCGGCCAGCTCCTCGACCCGCGCACGGCGCTCGGCGGCGCTGCCGCGCCCGTGGATCTTCAGCGGCTGCTCGATGCTGCGGCGCACGGTGTGGCGCGGGTTGAGGGAGCCCATGGGATCCTGAAACACCATCTGCACCCGCTGCGCGGCGGCGCGCCGGTCTGCGGCGGAGGTGCCGAGCGCCTGCCCGCCCACCACGACAGAACCCTCCTGCGGGGTGTTGAGCCCCACCACGCAGCGCGCCAGAGAGGATTTCCCGCAGCCGGATTCGCCCACGAGCCCCAGCGTCTCGGCCTTGTTGAGCGTCAGGTTCACGCCGTCCACCGCGCGCAGCGGCCCCGCCGGGGTCGGGTGGTGCAGCGAGAGGTTCACCAGTTCCAGCGAGCGGGTCATGCGAGGGCTCCGTCGACGGGGAAGAAACAGCGCACCGCGCGGGGGCCCGAGCGGTCGAGCGGCGGGCGTGCCTCGCGGCAGCGGGCGGTGGCCCTGGCGCAGCGCGGCGCAAAGAGGCAGCCCTCGGGCCGCGCATCGGGCGCGGGCACGGTGCCGGGAATATCGCTCAGCGCCTGCCCGCCATGCACATAGCTGCCCGAGGGCCGCGCGGCGAGCAGGCCTGCGGTATAGGGGTGTTTGGGGCGGCTCAGCACCTCGGCCACCGGGCCTTCCTCGACCACGGTGCCGGCATACATGACGATCATCCGGTCGGCGACCTCGCCCACCACACCCAGATCGTGGGTGATCAGGATCAGGCTCTGCCCGGTGCGTTTGCGGATCTCGGTCAGCAGGTCGAGGATCTGCGCCTGCACCGTCACGTCGAGCGCCGTGGTCGGCTCGTCGGCGATCACCAGCTTGGGGTCGCAGGCGATGGCCATGGCGATGGTCACCCGCTGCCGCATGCCGCCCGAAAGCTGATGCGGGTAGTCGCCGAACCGCAGATCCGGGCGCGGCAGCCCGACCTCACCCAACAGCTCGATGGCGCGCGCCTTTGCCTGCGCCTTGCTCATGCGGGCATGCGCGGTCAGCACCTCGGCGATCTGCGCACCGACGCTCAGCACCGGGTTCAGCGCCGAAAGCGGATCCTGAAAGATCATCGCCAGCCGGTTGCCGCGCAGCCCCCGCAGCTTAGCCTCGGAGGCGGTGGCCAGATCCATGCCCTCGAAGACGATCTTGCCACTCTGCCCCGCCTTCAGGTTCTTCGGCAAAAGCCCCATCACCGCAAGCGAGGTCAGCGACTTGCCGCAGCCGCTCTCGCCGACGATGGCCAGCGCCTCGCCGGGGGCGACGTCAAAGCTCAGCGCCTCCACCAGCGGCACGCCGGGGCGCAGGTCGATGCGGACATCCTCCAGGGACAAGAGCGGCGCCGTCGTCACCGGCTCAGCCCTTGCGGAGTCGAGGATTGAGAACGTCATTCAGCGCGTCTCCGATCAGGTTCAGGGCCAGCACGGTCAGCACCACGGCGCCTGCCGGGATCATCGTGATGTACCAGGCCATGCGCAGTGCCGAGCGGCCGTTGCCGATCACCCCGCCCCAGCTCATCATGTTGGGATCGCCGAGGCCGAGGAACGAAAGCCCGCTCTCGATGATGATGGCATTGGCGACCAGCAGCGAGGTGGCGACAATGATCGGCCCCAGCGAGTTGGGCAGGATCTCGGCCAGCATGATGCGCCAGTCGGGCATGCCCATGATGCGGCAGGCCTGCACGAAATCCAGCGTCTTGATGCGCAGCACCTCGGCGCGCACCAGCCGCGCCACCATGGGCCAGCTCACCAGCGCGATAGAGGTCACGATGGTGCCGATGGAGGGGCCGATGAGCCCCACGATCAGGATCGCCGCAAGGAAGGAGGGCAGCGTCTGGAACGCATCGGTGATGCGCATGAGCATATCGCCGATCCAGCCGCCGAAATAGCCCGAGACCAGCCCCACCGCGGCCCCGACGATGGCCGAGGCCAGCGCCGCCGAGAGCCCCACCAGCAGCGACACCCGCGCGCCATAGACCACCGAGACCAGCAGGTCGCGGCCCAGCGAGTCGGTGCCGAGCAGCAGATCGGGATTCTGCCCGGGCCAGAGCATCGGGCGGGCAACCATCTTGTAGGGCCCCTGCGGGAAGAGATAGGGCGCGGCCAGCGCCAGCGCCACGAAGAACAGCAGCAGCGCCAGCCCAACCGCCCCGGACGGGTGGCGCAGAAAGCGCCGGATTTGCGACGGGGGTTTCATTTCAGGCTCACCCTGGGATCGAGAACGGTATAGAGCAGATCCACCGCCAGATTGACGATGACGATGGCGAGCGAGCTGACGAACATCACGCCCAGCAGCATGGTGGTGTCGCGCTGGAACACCGCGTCATAGGCGGTGCGCGCCATGCCCGGCAGGCCAAAGACGGTCTCGACCACCACCGCACCGCCGAGCACCGTGGAGACCTGAAGCCCCGCCATGGTGACGATGGGCAAAAGCGCGTTGCGCAAGGTATGAACGTAGATCACGCGGGTCTCGCTCAGCCCCTTGGCGCGGGCGGTGCGGACATAATCCTGATCCATCACTTCCAGCATGGTAGAGCGCGCGAGCCGGGCATAGATCGCCACGTAAAAGGTGCAGAGCGCGGTGACCGGCATCACCAGATGCGCCGCCATGTCCTTGACCAGCGCCCAGCCGGTATAGCCCGCCGAAACCGTGGTCAGCCCGGCGATGGGGAACCAGCCGAGCTTGACCGAGAACACCAGCACCAGCAGCATCGCCACCACGAAGCTCGGCGCGGCATAAAGGACCAGCGCCACCGCGTTGATCCCCATATCGGTCAGCGTGCCGGCCCTGCGGGCCGAGACAACACCCATCACCGTGCCGATGGTGACCGAAAACAGCAGCGACAGCACCACCAGCGCGGCGGTGGTCGGCAGCCGGGCCGAGAGCACCTCCCAGACCGGCGCGTTCATCCGGTAGGAATAGCCCAGATCGAAGGTCAGAAGCTGCGCGACATAATTCCAGAACTGCACAAGCAGCGGCAGGTCGAGCCCGAAACGCGCGCGCAGATCGGCCATCTGCTCCTGCGTCATGTCGGCACCGCCGGCGATGACGGTGACCAGATCGCCGGGCGCCATCTGCATGATGACGAAATTGCCGATGACGACCAGCGCCATGACAAGCAGCGCCTGCCCGAGCCGGCCCAGCAGGAACCGCGCCCAGGGCGGCAGGGCCAGACGCGCCACGGGGGCGCGCCGGGCAGAGGTCTCGGTCAGGCTCATGCGTCTTTATGCACGTCTGCGAAATTGCCGAAGAAGCTGAGCGCGCCTTGAACGTAATCCTTCACGTTGGTGCTCGTGATCGTCTTCTTGGCGTCGTAGACAAGCTGGATCACCGGCACGTCCTCCATCGCGACGGCCTGGAAATCGGCATAGAGTTGTTTGCGCTTTTCCAGATCGGTCTCGACCGCCGCCGCTTCGAGCAGCGCGTCCGCTTCGTCGCTGGCATAGCCCGAGCCGTTCGAGAACGGCACGCCGTCCTTGATGTTCTTCGACCAGTAGAACCGCTGCACCCCGATCGCCGGATCGGCGCCAGCAGAGGCGGTGTAGCTCGTCAGGTCGAAATCGTGATCGGTATAGACCCGCTTCACATAGGCGGCGAAATCGTTCACCCGCGCCTCGGCATTGATGCCGATCTCGCGGAACTGCTCGCGCATGTACTCGGCGGCGCGCGGCGGCTCTTCGCCATATTGCACCGCGTCGATCACCATCGAGAACCGCCAGCCGTCCTCGCCGCGCGGATAGCCCGCCTCGTCGAGCAGCGCCTCGGCCTTTTCCAGGTCGATATCGTAATTCGGCACGCCCTCGGTGGTGTAGAACGCCTTTTGCTGAACGTGCAGCGGGCCGGTGCCGGGGCTTGCGAGACCGAACCAAACGTTTTCGGCCACCCATTTGTTGTCGATGGCAAAGTTCAGCGCCTGGCGCACCCGCTTGTCCTGCCATTGCGGACGGCGCAGGTTGAAATCGCACAGGTGGATAGAAGGCGTATGCTCATAGCCCGCGCCGTTCACCTCGAACCCGTCAAGGCTCTGGAAGCGCAGGATCTCGATGGTCGGAAGCTGGCTGGAGCCCACCAGATCGGCCTCGCCGGTCTCCAGCATCGCAGCCCGGGTCGAGCCGTCGGAGATGTAGCGGAAAATCAGCTGGTCGATCAGCGGCTTGCCCTCGTCCCAGTAATCGGGGTTGCGCTCCATCACCAGCGTCTCGCCGGGGGCGTAGCTGACGAATTTATAGGGGCCGGTGCCGATGGGCGAGAGGTTGGCCGGGTTCTGCTGGATGTCGGTGCCGACATAGACATGCGCCGGCAGCATCGGGCTTTCCTGCGCGTTCAGCGCCGACATCATCGCGGGCGCCGGCTTGGTCAGCTTGAAGACGGCCGTGAGCTCGTCCGGAGTCTCGATCTCGGTGACATTGGCAAAGGTGGCGCGGCCGCGACCGTGGAACACCTTGAGCACTTCCATCACCGAAAAGCGCACGTCTTCGGAGGTGAAGGGCTCGCCGTCATGCCACATCACGCCGGGGCGCAGCTTGAAGGTGACGGTCAGCCCGTCCTCGGAGACCTCCCAGCTTTCGGCAAGCTGCGGCTCGGGGGACATGCCTTCGCCATAGGTCAGCAGGCCGTCCATCATCTTGCCCGAAACCGCCGCCTCGCCGCCGCCGGTGCTGAGCGCGGCGTTGAGATAGACCGGCACCGGGCCGGTGGCGACGGTCAGCGTGGCGCTGCCCTGGGCACGGGCAAGCTGCGGCAGGGCGGGAATGGCAACGGACGCGGCAAGACCCGCGAGGATCTGTCGGCGGTTCGGCTTTAGCGGTGACATGGGTTGGATATCTCTCTGTTGCGGCAGTTGGGTGGTGTCCGGGTTGGCCCGGATCGGTTCAGTTTGCGGAAACGGGTTCGCGCGCCGGGGCGGCGGCCTGCGCCGGGTGCGGTGGCCGGTCCAGGCCCAGATGGTCGCGCAGCGTGCTGCCCTCATAGGCGGTGCGGAACAGACCCTTGGCCTGAAGGCGCGGAATGATCTCGTTGACGAAATCGTCCACCGGCCCCGGCAGATAGGCGGGCAGGACCATGAAACCGTCAGCGGCGCCAGAGGTGAACCAAAGGGCCAGATCGTCGGCAATCTGGTCGGGCGTGCCCATCACCAGCCGGTGGCCGGAGCTGGCGCCGACATAATCGCGCAGCTCGCGGACGGTCATGTTCTTCGTCTTGGCCAGCTTGCGCAGCACCACCGAATGGCCCTGCATCATATTGGTCTCGGGCAACTCGGGCAGCGGCGCGTCGAGATCGCATTGCGTGAGATCATGCCCCACCCGGTCGCAGAGCGCGCGCATCGCCGCATCGGGATCGGAGAGCGCGCCGAGGGCGGCGACCTTTTCCTTCGCCTCCTCCTCGGTGCGCCCGATAACCGGCATCACCCCGAACAGGATCTTGAGCGCGTCGCGCGGGCGGCCGGCCGCCTCCACCAGCCCGCGCAGCTTGTCGGAGAACACGGTCGCATCTTCCAGCATCTGCTGCGAGGCAAAGACCACATCGGCGGTGCGCGCGGCGAAATCGAGCCCGGAGGGCGAGGCGCCGGCCTGAAGGATCACCGGATAGCCCTGTGGCGGGCGGTTGGCATTGAGCGGCCCCCTGACGGAGAAATGCTCGCCCTCGTGGTTCAGCCGGTGCATCTTGGAGGCATCGACATAGGTGCCGCTCTGCTTGTCGCCGACCATGGCGCCATCGTCCCAGCTGTCCCAGAGCCCCTTGCAGACATCGAGATATTCCCGCGCGCGGCCATAGCGCGCGGCGTGATCCGGGAAGGGATCGGTGCCGAAATTCCCCGCCGCCTCGGGGCTCGCCCCGGTCACCACGTTCCAGCCGGCGCGCCCGTTGCTCATGCGGTCGAGCGAGGCAAAGGCGCGGGCGATGTTATAAGGCTCGGAATAGGTGGTGGAGACGGTGGCGGCGAGGCCGATCTTCGAGGTCGCGGTGCAGAGCGCGCCCAGCAGGGTCAGCGGCTCCAGCCTTGTGACGTTCTTCGCGGGCGCGTCCGGCGCGCCGTGCAGGCTGTCGGCAAAGAAGGCGATGTCGAAACAACCGCGCTCGGCGGATTGCACCGCGCGGGTGATCAGATCGAGGTTTTCCGAGCCGAATTCGGCGTCGGGCATGCGCCAGCCCGCCACATGGTTGCCAGCGCCGCTGGTCAGGAGGGCAAGATGCATCTTCCGCGACATGTCAGGTCCTTTCGCCTTGTGCCGAAATCACAATCCGAGACATCCGCCGGTCGCGTGCCGATCTGCGAAGGTCGCTTATACATTTGTTTGGACCCAATTTTCAGACAAGAGAAATAATTTCATGTCATAGCTAGAAGCCACGTTATCCACCAAGCGCTCAGGGATTGTGCGCTTACAACCCGGGTTTGCGGCTTATTTGAACCGAGAACGCCGGCGCATGGCCAGCCACCGCCGCGAGCAGCACCTTGAATCACCCCGAAGCGGGATAAGCGCATCACCTATAATATAATGCTATCTTCATATATAAGGAGACGCGATAGGCGCACCCACCCGTGACGGCGCCGGGGCAAGAGATGTCACGGGCCCCCGTCTATCGCGGCGCTCCGGTGACGCCACTATAACATTTCAGAATATCAACTGAAGGCATTGATATTTGCGTTATGGCAACCCCGGTCGCTTAATCCTCGCGACATTTTCCAGCGACGGTGAGAGCAAGGTGAAGGATCTGGGCATTTGGGATATCGTGGTTGTCGGCGGCGGGCTCGTCGGCACGGCCACCGCGCTCGGCATGGCGCGCGATGGCGCGCGGGTGCTCATCCTCGACGCCTCCGACACCAGCTTCCGCGCCAGCCGTGGCAATTTTGGGCTGGTCTGGGCGCAGAGCAAAGGCGCCAACAGCCGCGATTATGCCACATGGACGCGCAGCGCCGTGCGCGCCTGGCCGGAGCTTCAGGACGAGCTGCGCGAGCTTGCCGGTGTCGATACCCATTACGAGACCGGGCTGGGGCTGCATCTCTGTCTCGGCGAGGCGGAATTCGACAAGCGCGCCGCGATGATCGGGCGTGTCGCGGCGCATGAGCTGCCGGGCGACGACGTGCGCATGATCGACCGCGACGAGCTGGCCGGGATCATGCCGGGCATCGGCCCCGAGGTCAGCGGCGCCTCGGTGTCTTCGCTCGACGGCGCCTGCCATTCGCTGGCGCTCTATCGCGGGCTCAGCCTCGCGGCGCAGCAGGCGGGCGCGACGCTGATGTCGAATATCGCCGTGACCGCCATCACCCCGGAAGACGCCGGCTACCGCATCGACGCCGACGGGCTCTGCGCCCGCGCCGGAAAGGTGCTGATCGCGGCGGGGCTGGCGACCAACGATCTCGCCCGGCCCTTCGGCTTTCCCGAGATCGTGCTGCCGCAGAAGGGCCAGATCCTGGTGACCGAGCGCAGCGCCCCGGTGCTGCCGGCGGTGACCTCCGGCCTGCGACAGACCGCCGAGGGCACGATCCTGATCGGCGACACCAAGGAAGAGACCGCCGAAGATCGCTCGACCGGCGCCGGCATGCGCCAGCTCGCCAGCCGCGCGGTACGGCTGTTCCCGGCGATCGGCAATCTGCGGATCGTGCGAAGCTGGGCCGCCCTCCGCGTGCTCACCCCGGACGGCCACCCGGTCTATGACGAATCGCCGACCCATCCGGGGATCTTCGTCGCCACGACCCATTCCGGCGTGACCCTCGCGCCGGCTCACCGTGGGCCGCTCGCGCAGTGGATCATGAACGGGCAGAGGCCCCCTGAATTCGCCAACTTTACGGCGCAACGCTTTCAACAACCAAACTGAAAAACCAACAGGATCCCACCATGACATATACCCGTCTCTCCCTCGCCGCCCTGCTCGCCGCCGGCCTCCTCGCCGCGCCCGCCAGCGCCGATGTCAAATGGACTTTCGGCGGCATCAACCCGCCCGGCGCGCCGGTCACCCAGGCCTCCAAGCGCTTTGCCGAGCTGGTGACCGAGCGCACCGAGGGCCGCGTGCAGGTCGATTTCTACGAGGGCTCGCAGCTCGGCTCCGGCCCGGCGCAGATCGAGGCCATGGCGGTGGGCGCGCAGGAGGGCTATATCTCCTCGGGCTCCAACGCCTCGAACCTGGTCACCGAGTTCGGCGTGGTCGACATTCCCTTCGTCTTCGAGGATCAGGACCATTTCCTCGCCTTCATGGAAAGCGATCTCGCCGCCGGGCTCCAGCAACGGCTGCGCGACGAGTTCAACGTCCGTATCCTCGCCACCAACTGGTTCCGCCTGCCCCGCGTCTTCCTGACCAAAGAGTCCTGCGTCGAAAGCCCCGAGGACATCGCCGGCAAGCGCGCCCGCTCGCCCAACCTGCCGATGTTCGTCGCCGGCTGGGAAGCCATCGGCACCGTGCCGGTCACCATCGCCTATGGCGAGACCTACATGGCGCTGAGCCAGGGTGTCGCCGATATGGCCGAAAGCGCCGGTGAGCAGGTCTTTTCCTCGAAATTCTACGAGGTTCTGCCCTATGTGACCGACGCGCAGATGATGTATCCGCAGAACTCCGTCTATGTCGCCGAAAGCGCCTTCCAGCAGCTCTCCGACGAGGACAAGGCCATCGTCACCCAGGCCGCAGAGGATGCGGGCGATTACTTCGTCTCGCTGGTCGAGGAGCAGACCGCGCCCAACCGCGCCACGATGGAGGCCGAGGGCGTAACCTTCTGCGAGATGTCCGCCGAGACCCGCGCGGCCTTTGCCGCCAAAGTCGCGGACTCGGTCCCGGCCTTCGAAGAAGAGGGGCTGCTGCCCGAAGGCTGGTGGGATCAGATCCAGGCGATGAAGTAATCCCGCCACCGCGCGGACAGGCGCCGCGGGCCGGTTTCCGGCCCGCGCATCCCCAACCCGGACCCTTGCCATGACAACCCTGCTTTCCGGCCTGCACCGCCTGACGCTCTGGTTCTGCGCGGCGCTGGCAGTGGCGATCATCGGCGCGCTCAGCGTCCAGATCGTCTCGCGCTACGTGTTCAACGCGCCGGTTCACATGACCGACGACATCGCGGAAATCTCGCTGATCTGGATGACCTTTCTGGGCGCCGCCCTGGTCTATCGCGAGGGCGGCCATATCGGGCTCGACCTGCTCGACACTCTCACCCGCCCGGCGCTGCGGCGCTGGCTGCGCATCGTGCTGCACCTGCTGGTGGTGGCGGTGCTGGCCTATGTCATCACCCAGGTGCGCCAGCTCTACCCGCTGATGTCGCGGCTGGAATTCGGCACCGTGCCCAAGGGGCCGCTGACCTCGAAATTCGTGCTGATCCTGCTGCCCTTCGGCATCGGCGCGGGCATGACCATTCTCTTCGCGCTGGAGGCGGTCTGGACCGAGCTGCGCGGCGCACCGGCGGAGGCCGACACATGACCACCGCGATCTTTCTCGCGCTCTTCTTCGGGCTGCTGATCCTCGGCCTGCCGGTCGCCTATACCATGCTGGTGACCTCGGCGGTCTATATCCTGCTGGCCGGGCTGCCGGAGATCCAGCTCACCCTGCGCGCCTCGGGCGGCATCGAGAGCTTTTCGCTGCTGGCGATCCCGATGTTCCTGCTCGCCGGCAACCTGATGAACGGCATGGGCGTGACCGAGCGCATCTTTGCCTTTGCCGGGGTGCTGGTGCGCCACATCACCGGCGGGCTGGGCCATGTCAACGTGGTGGCCTCGATCCTGTTTGCCGGCATGTCCGGCTCTGCCGTCGCCGATGCCGGGGGCCTCGGTTCGGTCGAGATCCGCGCCATGGAGCAGGCCGGCTATTCCAGGCGCTTCTCCGCCGCCGTCACCGCCGCCTCGGCCACCATGGGGCCGATCATCCCGCCCTCGATCACGCTGGTGGTCTATGGCTTTCTCGCCGAGGAATCCGTCGGGCGGCTGTTTCTCGGCGGCGCGCTGCCGGGGCTGCTGAGCGGCTTTGCCCTGATGGTGATCATCTACCTGCTGGTGGTCACCGGGCGCGAGACCGCGCCGCGCCTGCCGCGCGCCAGCTTTGCCGAGGTGGTCACCGCCTTCTGGCGCGCGCTGCCCGCGCTGATGGCGCCGGTGATCCTGCTCGGCGGCATCCTCGCCGGCGTCTTCACCCCCACCGAAGCCTCGGTCGTGGTGGTGCTCTATATCCTGGTGATCGGCTCGATTTCCATGGGGTTCGACCGCCGGCAGATCGCCGAGGCGCTGCTCGGCACCGTGCGGACCTCGGCGGCGACGCTCTTCATCATCGCGGTCTCTGCGGTCTTCGGCTGGATCATCTCGATCCAGCGGCTGCCGCTGGAGATGGTCGGGCTGATGCAGGATCTCTTCGTCTCCAAGGCGGCGGCGATCGCGCTGATCATCGTGATCCTGCTGATCGTCGGCATGTTCATGGAGGTGCTGGCGGCGCTGGTGCTGCTGGTTCCGACGCTGCTGGCCATCGCGTCGAGCTTTGACATCGACACGGTGCATCTGGGGGTGACCGTGGTGGTGACCATGATGATCGGCACCATCACCCCGCCGGTGGGACTTGTGCTCTACACCGTTATGACCGTGGCCGACATCCGCATGGGCGAGCTGACCCGCTCGCTGGCCCCATTCTACCTGGCGATGATCGCCGTGGCGCTTCTGGTGGCCTTCGTGCCGCAGATCACGCTGTTCCTGCCCGATCTGCTGATGCCGACGGCGCAATAAGACTGACTGCAAAGGACCTGACACAATGTACCGTATCGGCTTCGATGTGGGCGGCACCTTCACCGATTTCACGGCCCTCGAGACCGGAACCGGCAAGGCCATCCACTTCAAGACCTCCTCCACGCCGCACGACCCGTCCGAGGCGATCGAGACCGGCCTGCGCCACTATGTCGAAGAGCTGGGCGTCGCGCCCGAGGCCTTCGAATTCGTCGGCCACGGCACCACGGTGGCCACCAATATGGTGATCGAGCGGCGCGGCGTGCCGACCGGGCTGATCACCACCAAAGGCGCGCGCGACGTGCTGGAGATCGGGCGCCAGACCCGCCCGCATCTCTACGATTATGCCATCACCAAACCCGAGCCGCTGGTCGAGCGCTACATGGCGCTGGAGGTCACCGAACGGCTGAACGCCGATGGCGACGTGCTGGAGCCGCTGAACGAGGGCGAGCTGCGCGCCGCCGCCGAAACCCTGCGCGACGCCGGCGCCGAGGCGGTGGCGATCTGCTTCCTGCACGCCTATCGCGACGGGCGCCACGAACGCCGCGCCGCCGAGATCGTCTGCGAGGTGCTGCCAAACGCCTATGTCTCGATCTCGTCCGAGGTGCTGCCGGAGTTCCGCGAGTTCGAACGCTTCTCGACCACGGTGATCAACGCCTATGTCGGGCCGCGCATGGACCGCTATCTCGAACGCTTCCTGCAACGGCTGGCTGATATCGGCATCGAAAGCGCGCCGCGCACGATCCATTCCAATGGCGGGCTGATGTCGGTGGACGCGGTGCGCAGCTTCCCTGTGCGCACCTGCCTTTCCGGCCCGGCGGCGGGCGTGGTGGGCGCGGCCAAGGTGGCCGGCGTCTCGGGCTATCCCAATATCGTCACCTATGATGTCGGCGGCACCTCCACCGATGTGTCGCTGGTCGAAGAGGGTCGCCCGGCCTTCACCACCTCGCGGCTGGTGGCGGATTACCCGGTGCGCTGCCCGATGCTCGATATCAACGTGATCGGCGCCGGCGGCGGCTCCATCGCGGCGCTGGACGATGCCGGCGCGCTGAAGGTCGGGCCGCGCTCGGCCGGCGCCTATCCCGGCCCCGTCGCCTATGGCCAGGGCGGCACCGAGCCCACCACCACCGACGCCAATCTGGTGCTGGGCCGGCTCGCCTCCGACACGCTGCTCTCGGGGCGCATGCAGGTGGATACCGAGGCCGCCCGCGCCGCCATCGAGAACAAGATCGCCAAACCGCTGGGGCTGAGCGTCGAAGAGGCCGCGCTTGGCATCCTGCGCATCGCCGTGGCCAATATGGGCCGGGCGATCCGCGCGGTCTCCACCGAAAAGGGCCACCGGCTTCAGGATTTCGCGCTCTTCGCCTATGGCGGCGCGGGGCCGTTGCACGCCGCCGCCGTGGCGGTCGAGACCGGCATGAAGACGGTGATCGTGCCCGCCCAGCCCGGCACCATGTGCGCCCGCGGCATCCTGCTCTCGGATGTGGGGTTCGATTTCGTGCGCACCGGCGTCTCCACCGCCTCGCCCGACCGCTGGCCGGAGATCGGCACCGCCTTTCGCGAGATGCTGGAGCAGGGCAACGCCTGGCTGGAGAACGAGGGCGTGCCGGAAGACCGCCGCGCCATGCTCTATGTGGTGGATGCGCGCTATGACGGGCAGAACCACGAGGTGCAGGTGGCGCTCGACGGCCCCGAGGCCGGCTACGACACCTTCCTCGACGGGTTCCGCGCCGCCCACCGGCAGGAATACGGCTATGACATCGAGGACCGCGCGGTCGAGATCGTCAACCTGCGGCTCTCGGTCAAGGGCGCCTCGGCGGCCTCCGCCGAGACCGGTTACAGCGCGCAGGAGGGCGACCCGGTGATCGGCTCTCGGCAGGTCTATTTCGACGGCGGCTGGTACGAGACCAGCCTTTACGAACGCGCCCGCCTGCCCGTCGGGCCCTATGTCGAAGGCCCCGCCATCGTCCAGGAAATGTCCTCGACCACCATTGTCGAGCCGGGACAGCGGCTGCGCGTGGATGCGTCGGGCACCATGATTATCGAGGTCTGAGCCATGAACGACACACGCAAACCCGCCCTCTCCGACCCCATCGCCATGGAGGTCTTTACCAACCGTCTGCTGGCGGTGGCCGACGAGATCGGCACCTCGATGATCCGCGCCTCGTTCTCGTCGAACATCAAGGAGCGCAAGGATTGCTCGGTGGCGCTGTTCTCCGCCGACGGGCGGCTGATCGCACAGGCCAGCCACATCCCGCTGCATCTGGGCTCGCTCATGGGCTCGGTCGGCGCGGTGCTGAAGGCCTATCCGATCGAGCGCATGGTCGAGGGCGACGTCTTCATCTGCAACGATCCCTATGTGGCGGGCGGCACGCATACGCCGGATATCTCGGTGGTGACCCCGGTCTTTGCCGACGGGCGGCTGCGCTATTTCACCGCCAATATCGGCCACCATTCGGATGTCGGCGGCACCGTGCCGGGCTCGATCCATGGCGGCGCCACCTCGATCTTCGAAGAGGGGCTGCGGCTGCCGGTGATGAAGCTCTTCCGCGCCGGTGTGCTGGATGAGGATCTGCTGCGGATGATCTCGCTCAACTCGCGCTCCTCCGAGGAACGCTGGCTCGACATCAAGGTGCAGGCGGCGGCGAACGAGCGCGGCGCGCGGCTGATGCGCGAGCTCGCCGATACGCTGGGCGCCGACAAGGTCGATGAACTGGTCGAGGATCTCTTTGCCTATACCGCGCAGCGCCTGCGCAACCGCATCGCCGAGATGCAGGACGGCACCGCAAGCTTTCATTCCAAGATCGAGAGTGACGGGCTCGGCCCGGTCGAGGTGCCGATCCAGGCCAATGTCACGGTCAGGGGCGACCGGCTCATTGTCGATTTCGAGGGCACCGGCCCGCAGGCGCGCGGCGGGCTCAACGTGGTGGCCTCGGCGCTCAACGCCTCGGTCTAATACGTGGTCAAGACGCTGCTCGACCCGTATCTCCTGCCCAATTCCGGCATGTTCGACGGGGTGGAGATCTCCGCCCCCGAGGGCAGCCTGCTGAACCCGCGCCAGCCCGCCGCCACCGGCGCCCGCTCGATCACCTGCAACAAGGTGGTGCGTGCGCTCATCGGCGCCTTCTCGCAGCTTCTGCCCGAGGATCGCGGCCAGGCCGCCGGGCAGGACATCGTGCCGGTGATGGTCTTTGCCGGCAAGCGCCGGGGCCGGGACGAGGGCTATGTCTATCTCGAATCCATCGGCGGCGGCGCCGGCGCGCGGGCGCTGGGGAACGGCATGGACGGGGTGCATGTGCATGTCACCAACTCCTCCAACCTGCCCATCGAACCGCTGGAGATCGAATACGATCTGATCGTCGACGAATACGCCCTGGTCGAGGACAGCTCCGGCGCCGGGCGCTATCGCGGCGGCATGGGCATCGCCCGGCAGATCTCGGCGCCGCATGGCGGGGTGATCTTCACCGCCCGCTCCGACGGCCACCGCGAGGGCGCCCCCGGCGCACGCGGCGGCACGGCGGGGCGCCCGGCGAATCTGGTGAAGAACGCCGGCAGCGATCATGCCGAGGAGCTGAGCCCGATGATCGCCAATCTGACGCTGGAGGCGGGCGAGAACGTCCGGCTGGAAACCCCGGGCGGCGGCGGCTACGGCGATGCGGCAGAGCGCGACCCGGTGGCGCTGGCGGGCGACCTGCGCGACGGGCGCATGAGCCGGGAACGGGCCGAGGCGCTCTATGGCAGGGCCAAGCTCGACGCGGCGCTGGCGCAGATCTGAGCGGCCTCTCTTCGCAAGGTGTTACGCCCGCCGCGCGCATGCGGCGGGCGTTTTCATGCGTGGCGGGCGTGGAGGCCCCGGATCAAGTCCAGGGCGGGAGGCGCACCCTTCCCGGGCTCGACCCGGGACCTCTCCCCTGCCCGCCTGACGGATACGCACAAAAAAGCCCCCCGCCGCAGCGGAGGGCCAGTCGGGGAGATAGGGGAAGGCGCGGCTTACTTCGCCGCCACCGTGGTGATCTCGACCAGCGTGCCCGGGGACAGCTCGGCACCGCCGATATAGGCGCGCACCGGGAAATGCGCCGGATCCAGCCACTCGGTCCAGGCGGCGTTGAAGCCGTCCTTCTGATCGAAGGCGGCGGAGTAGATCGTCACCGAGAGCAGCTTTTCCTTGGAACTGCCGGCCAGCGCCAGAAGCTCGTCGAGCTTGCCGAAGATCTCTTCGGCCTGGCCCTTCATGTCCTTGCTCTTGTCGCTGGCAACCAGCCCGCCGATATAAAGCGTGTCGCCATGCTCGACGACGCGGTGGTGAATCTTGCCCGGGATGTGACGGGTGATCATGAGGGTCTCCTGGTCTGGAATTGTGCTTTGGCGCAAGGCGCAAAGCGGGGGATGAAAAACGGCCCGATAGCAGCGCGGCCTCGCGAACCGGATGCGCGGCGCGGGGTCACTCCTCTTGGGGCACAAATTCGGCCAGCTCGCTCAGCGACAGCGGCTTGAGCGGCGGGCGGATGCGGAAATAGCCGGTCTCATCGGGGCTGCGGCCGCTGCTCTCGGCCAGAAGCGCCGTCACCGCGAGCCCGCAGACCCGGCCCTGACAGGGGCCCATGCCGGTGCGCAGGAAAGATTTCACCTGGTTCGGCCCGGGCGCGTTGGCCTTTGCGGCGGCGCGGATCTGCCCGGCGGTGACCTCTTCGCAGCGGCAGACCAGCGTGTCCTCCGCCGGCGAGAGCGCCTGCGCGCAGGGCGCATAGAGCGTCTCCAGGAACGGCCGCACCGCCGCGTCCCGCGCCATTGCGCGGCGCAGCTTTACGATCTCGGGCGACACCGCCTGCCCTGCCCTTTCCGCCACCCGCAGCGCCGCCAGCCGCCCGGCCAGCGCCGCCGAGCGCGCGCCCCGGATGCCCGCCCCGTCGCCCGCCACAAAAAGCCCGGGCACCGAGCTTTCGCCATAGGCGTCGCAAACCGGCACAAAGGCGCGCTGACCCTCGTGCCAGCGATGTTCGCAGCGCATCAGCCGGGTGACCTGCGGATTGGGCACCACCCCGTGATGCAGCCCGGCGCTGCCCGTCTCGATCCGGTGGGCGCGCCCGCGTATGGTAAAGCTTACCGCCTCCAGCCGATCCTCGCCCTCCAGCACGATGTCGCGCGCGTCGCGGTAGATCGGCACCCCGGCGCGGCGCAGCCTTGCCAGCAGCCCCGCGCCCTTCACCAGATAGCCCGCCCCGCGCAAGGCGCGCGGCAGGTGTTTCAGCGCGTGGCGCATGTTTTCCGCCGGCACGGTCTCGACGATGGCGCGCGGCGGACGGCCCGCCGCCACGAGCTGCGCCGCCAGCAGCAGTTGCAGCGGCCCGGAGCCCACAAGCACCGGAGACTCCGCCAGCACGCCCGCGCTTTTCATCAGGATCTGCAAGGCGCCGGTGGTGGTCACCCCGGGCAATGTCCAGCCGGGCAGCGGCATGGGGCGTTCCAGCGCGCCGGTGGCCACGATCAGCGCATCGGCCTCGACCACGCGCGAGCCCTCCGCCATGGAGTAGGACAGCGCAAATCCGGCGCCGTCCTGCTCGATATGCCAGACCGTGGCGCCCGCCAGATGCGTGCAGCCGCTCTTTGCAAAGGCCTGCGCCAGCCCGGCGCCGGCGCGATAGTCGGGGCCCAGCAGCGCCTGCCGCGGCTCCGGCGCGCGGGTGATGTCGCGATAGATCTGCCCGCCCGGGCGCGGCGCCTCGTCCAGCACCGTCACGCTCAGCCCGTTCTGCCGCGCCGCCACAGCCGCCGCCATGCCCGCGGGGCCGGCGCCGATGATGCACAGATCCTGCCGGCTCATGCGGCGCCCTTCTGGCGCGTCACCGCCATGCCCTCTCGGATCTCGGTCATGCAGGCCTGGCGGTTGGGCCGCCCGTCGATCGTCACCAGGCATTCGAAACAGGCCCCCATCATGCAATAGGGCGCCCGCGCCGCGCCGCTCACCGGGGTGCTGCGAACGGCGCCGACATTGCCCGCCAGCAGCGCCGCGGCGACCGTCTCGCCCGCCTGCGCCTGCATCGGCCTGCCCTCGAAGGTGAAATGCACCGGCGTCGTGACCGGCTCGGAACGGGTATACATGGGCGGCGGCAGGCTCTTGGCTGGGAAAGGAAATTCGCTGTTCACCGCCAGTTTCCTTGCAAATCCCGCCATAAATCAAATAACAATAACACCGACCTATATGCAGGAATGTTATAGAAATGCTGTCGCAACGCGCCCTTGAGGCGTTTCACACCGTGCTCGAATGCGGCAGCGTCTCGGGTGCCGCGGAAATCATGAACGTGTCGCAGCCGGCGGTGAGCCGGCTGATCCGCGATCTGGAGACCCGCACCGGGCTGCGGCTCTTCACCCGGTTCGGCGGCAAGATCGTGCCCACCCCCGAGGCGCGGCAGCTCGCCGTCGAGGTCGAGCGCGCCTTTGTCGGGCTCGGCGCCATCGAAAAGACCGCGCGCGACATCCGCCTCGGCAAGCAGAGCAGCGTCTCGGTCGCCGCCATGCCGGCGCTGGCGCATTCGGTGCTGCCCGACACGCTGGTGGAGCTGCTGGAGGCGCGCCCGGATTTCCGCATCTCGCTGGAATCCATGCAGACCAACAACGTGATCCGCCGCGTCGCCACCCGGCAGAGCCAGCTCGGCTTCACCTCCCCCACGCGGCACGAGCACGATGTCGACCTGATCCGCACGGTCGAGCTGCCCTATCTCTGCATCCTGCCGCGCAGCCATCCGCTGGCGGTGCGGGAGCAGCTCGGGTTCGAGGATTTCCTCGGCCATTCGGTGGTGGCCTTTGCCGACAACACCGCCACCGGCAGCATGATGAACCGTGCCTTCGCGCAGATGAGCGAGAGCCCCGAGGTCGTGGTCCGCTCGCATCTGTCGAGCATCGTCTCGGCGCTGGTGCTGCGCGGGCTGGGCGTGTCGCTGGTCGATCCGTTCACCGCGCGGGTGCATGCCGGCCAGGGCGGGCTGGTGCGGCCTTTCGCCGGCGCCTACCGTTTCCGGCTGGCGATCATCCGGCCTCGCGGCATGGTGCTCGGCCGCGATCTCGACGCATTGCTGGAGGCCTTCGACCGGCAGCTCGCAAGCTATGAAACCGACGCCGGATAGCGGGCTCGGCGCCGTTCAGGAACATTCCGTTTCCTCATGAAGTGCCAACCGCCTATCCGACTCCGGGAACCGCAGGCCGCCCCTCCTTCATCGTATCGTGCAGCCATTCGCGAAAGGCGACAAGCGGCGGGTAGGCGCTCATTTCCTGATGAAAGACCAGATAGCCGACGCTGCGCGACTTGGCCGACAGATCCGACACATGCACCAGCCGTTTGGCGGAAAGATCGTTTTCAATCAGTTCGTTGGGCGCCAGCGCCACGCCAAGCCCACGCACCGCCGCCTGCAACAGCATGGTATAATTCTCGAAGGTCAGCAGCGGTTGCTGCCGCAGGATATCGAGCTGCAACTCGCCGAAGAGCCCCAGCCAGTTCGAGCGCTCGGACGTGTGCAAAAGCGCATGCACATTGGCCAGCCCACCCTTGTCGGAACGCCGGATCGCGTCGGCGATCTCTTCGGTGGCGACCGCCCGCAATTCGAGCTGGATCAGCTCCTCCCAGACCGCATCCGGCCCCGGCGCGGTGGTGAAATCTATCAGCGCATGCAGGTCGCCCGGACCGGAATGAGGCCGCGACGGCAGCCGCGTGGAGAACTCCACCGTGACATTCGGATGGGCCTGAAAGAAACTCGGCATCCTCGGAATTAACCAAAGACTTCCGAAGGTTGGCGGAATCCCAAGCCGCAGCACCCCGCCCCGGTCACCGAGCGTGATCGCCTCTGTCGTGGCGGCGGCGAGATGGGTCAGCACCTGGCGGATCTGCTCGGCGTAATAGGCGCCCGAGGCGGTCACCACGACCTGCCGACGGCGGTTCTTTTCCAGCAGCGCGACCCCCAGAAGCTGCTCCAGCCCGCTCACCTGACGGCTGACCGCGCTCTGGGTCAGCGCAAGCTCCTCGGCGGCAACCGTGAAGCTGCCGTTGCGCACCACGGCCTCAAAGGCCGCAAGCGCGGAAATCGCCGGCGTCAGGCGGCGCGCGCGGCGGTGATCATTCTGATTGATCATGAAGTCGATGAGTTAACGTCATTTGGCAGCCTCCCGGACGCTGATTATAGAATGGTTCCAGATTTAAGCAATCGCGCCGTCGAGGCGGCGCTTGCACCAAGGGAGGAAAACCATGAGCTACCGTGTCGAGCTGCAACCGAGCGGCAAAACCTTCGACGTCGAAGAAGGCGAAAGCATCCTGAGCGCCGCGCTCGACTCGGGACATCAGCTTGCCTATTCGTGCCGCCGCGGCACCTGCGCGACCTGCCGCGCCAGGATCACCAGCGGCACCGTCGATTACGGCGAATATATCGAGGCGATGCTGCCGGAATCGAAAAAGGCCGAGGGCTTTGCGCTGCTCTGCCAGGCCTCGCCGCTGAGCGATCTGGTGATCGAGGCGGAAGAGCTGAAGCTTCAGGCGCAGCAGCCGAAAATCGTCCCCTGCCGCGTGCATGCCATCGACCGGCTGACCGACGACATCATCGTCATGCATCTGCGCCTGCCGCAGAACGCCGAGTTCCGGCACATCTCCGGCCAGTATGTCGACATCCTGCTGAAGGACGGCCGCCGCCGCTCCTATTCCATCGCCAACAAGCCCAGCGTGCACGGGGTCATCGACATCGAGCTGCACCTGCGGCATTCGCCCGGCGGCGCCTTCACCGATCACGCCTTCTCGAACATGAAACCGCGCGAGATCATGAAATTCGAGGGCCCGCTCGGCACCATGTTCCTGCGCGAGGACAGCGACAAGCCGATCGTCTTCCTGGCCAGCGGCACCGGCTTCGCGCCAATCAAGGCGATCATCGAATACGCGCTTTCCGAGGGCATCGACCGCCCGATGACGCTCTACTGGGGCGGGCGCAATGCGCAGGACATCTATATGCACGAGCTGGCCGAGACCTGGGCCCGGGAGCACGCCAATTTCGACTTCGTGCCCGTGGTTTCCGAGCCCGGCGCCGACTGGACGGGCCGCACCGGCTTTGTCCATCAGGCGGTGCTGGAGGACATCCCCGACATGTCCGGCCATCAGGTCTATGCCTGCGGCAATCCCAATATGGTCGACGCCGCGCGCGACGAGTTCTCGCGTCTGAACGGGCTCGACGATGCGGAATTCTTCGCCGACCCCTTCACCACCGAAGCCGACCTCGCCAAGGCCGTCGCCAGCTGAACCGGCCCGGAGGAGGAGCGCCGAAATGGCAAAGACAAGCGTGACCTATGTGGTGAGCTTCGAGATCAGGCCGGGCCAGGAGGCGCGGTTTCGGGCCGCCCTCGATCCGGTGCTCGACGCCATGCGCGACGAGGATAGCTTTGTCTCCTCCGCGCTCGGCCGGGATGCCGCGAACGAAAACCGGTTCCTGCTGCACGAGACATGGTCGGACGAGGACGACGTGACGAATGTGCAGCTCAAGCGCCCCTATCGGGACGCGATGAATGCCGCGCTGGACGAGATCCTGGCCAGGCCGCGCGAGGTGACCGTCTGGCGCCCGCTGCGCAGCGACGGATGAGGACAGTGCAACCTGAACCGCCGGCCCGGCAGGTGACGCCGGGCCGGCAACCACAACCCTGAAGACCGCGAACCCCAAGGAGGAGACTACGCATGCTCGAAATCGCAGATCCGATTTTCAAACCCGACAACCAGAACTCTGTCGTCAAGCCGCTGATGATGACCCACGGCACGATGGAATGCCGCAACCTCACGGAATCGCGCAAGTTTCTCGAGGAATTCCTCGGCATGGAATGCGTGCGCCACAACCCCGACGGGATGCATGCACGCTGCGGCATGAAATTCTCCATCGTCTGCATCCAGACCGAAAAGCCCGGCAACACGCTGACCATCCTGAACCACTGGGGACTGGATGTGGAAAGCAAGGAGGCCGTGGACGAGGCCCACAAGGCCGCGCATGAAATGAAGGACAAATACAAGATCAAGAGCATCACCGACCCGATCGTGCGGCACGGGATCTACTCTTTCTATCTCGAGGATCTCGACGGCAACTTCTGGGAGATCGAGTATTACGACGGCGGCTCGGTCCACGAGGACGCCTTCGATTTTGGTGACCAGTACGAAGATGCCTGAGCAGTGAGACGGGGCGCCCGGTGTTGGGGCCGGGCGCTCCGTCGAAAAAGACCAGAGGCCGGCGCGTCCGGCATCGAAGAAAGGCCGGATACCCGCTAGATACAAAGCCTGCTATGCATTAGGCTCACATCTGGCGGGGGAGCGCCGGAGCAAAAGGGGAGGAGACCCGATGATCGAAATTAAGGTGCCCTACGAGATCGGCGGGCGCAGCTATGCGGGCCTGATCGTCTGCGACGATGACGCCGCCGCGGCCGGGCGCCCGGTGCTCTTCATGCAGCCCGACTGGTACGGGGTCTGCACCGAGACCATCGCGCAGGCGCGCGAGCTGGCCGAGGGGCGCTATGTGGTGCTTCTGGCGGATATGTTCGGCACCGATTACGACGCCGAGTCCAAGGATTTCAACCAGTTGCTCCAGGGCATGCTCGCGGTGCACAAGGATCTGGGCTTCACGCTGGATTGCGGCGGCACCGCCTATAAAAAGATGCTGGCCGAGGCCGAGGCGCAGGGGCTGATCACTTCCGACACGCCGAAATACGCGGTGGGATACTGCGCCGGCGGCGGCTTTCTCATGGAGCAGGCCCGCGCCGGCGAGGATTTCGACGCGCTCACCGTGCTGCACATCACCAATCCCAACCCGGTCGTGCCGGGCACACCCTGCAAGGTGACCGGGCGGGTGATGGCGATCCACGGCAGCGCCGATCCGGTCACCTCCAAGGAGATGATGACCGAGCTGGAAACCGAGCTGACCAATGCCGGGGCCGAATGGCAGACGGTGCTGTTCGGCGGCGCTGTGCATTCCTTCTGCGTCCCTTCGGCGAATTTCGAAGGCGCCCAGTATGACGAAAAGCTCTGCCGCAAGTCCTACCGGATGATGCACGACTTCTTCGCCGAGACCGCCTGACACCGGTTTTTGCAGGATCGCAGAGCCTGACCCCCCGGCCTCCTCCACCGAGGCCGGGGGCATTTTGGCGTCTGAACTTGCGTTTTCCTCATAATATGCCCTCGGTACCGCCCATGGTCTCCCCTGAACGGCATGGCGAGCGCCGACAAGGGCGGATCACGCAAAAAGCAAAAATATCACCCATAATCAAAAGACTAAAAAGAAATAAAGACGAAAAAAGGTGCCAAAGTTCGGCAGATAACCTCGTATCCGCGCGCCACCCGCGCATGAGCCCACAGCTCACACCGCTTAGAAACATTCCAAATAATCATTATCGCGGTGAAGATTCATCATTTCCGTATCTCCAGTGAAGAGGTTAAGATGACATATACTGTGCTATGCATCCCTGGGGAGCTGGGATCGTAGAACCGACAGAGAATGGGAGGAGAGAATGCAGTATTCCGCCGCATTGCGGTCTGGCGCCCGTGCCTTTGCACAGGTGGTGACCGCCAAATGAAACTCACTGGAAAAATCAGCGTCGCCGCCCCGCGCGACCGCGTTTTCGCCGCCGTCCGCGACGCAGAATTCTTTGCAAGCTGCGTCGACGGCGTCAGCGACATGAAAGAGATCGACGACCGGAACTATACCGCCGTGCTCAAGACGCGGGTGGCCTATATCCGGTTCTCCTTCGATGTCGAGGTGCAGATCACCCGCATCGAGGAACCCTACCTGATCGAGGCCCAGGTCACCGGCACGCCCGCAGGCATCGTCGGGCGCCTGACCTCGACCGCGCTCACCGAGCTGCACGAGCAGGATGGCGAGACGATCATCGAATACACCATCGACTCGCATCTGACCGGGCGTCTCGGCAGCATCGGCCAGCCTGTGCTGAAATCCAAGGCGCGCGAGATGGAGAAGGAATTCACCAAGCGCCTGCGCGCGGCCTTCGATCTGGCGCCTGCGGAAGGGGGCAAGGCATGAACGCATTCGAGCTTGCCCTGCCGGACACCCTGGCAGGCGCGGTCTCGCTGCTCGATCCCGAGGATCCGACGATCCGCGTGATGTCCGGCGGCACCGCGCTCATGCTGATGATGAAGACGGATGTGTTCCATCCGACCCAGCTCATCAGCCTGCGCCGCATCGAGCCCGGCTACTCGCAGATGGGCCTGCTGCCCGATGGCAGCTTTCGCATCGGCGCCATGTCCACCCTGTCGGACATGGAACATGACGACGCGCTGGCGGGCTTTGCCCCGGTGATCCGCCAGACGATGAAACTGCTGTCGAATGTCCGCGTGCGCAATGTCGCCACGGTCGGCGGCGCGCTGGCCCATGGCGATCCGCATATGGATCTGCCGCCGGTGCTGGTGGCGCTCGACGCGCAGGTGGTGACGATCAGCCCCGAGGGCGAGCGCACCATCCCCGTGGCCGAGCTGCATGCGGGCTATTACGAAACCATCCTCTCGGGCAACGAGCTGATCAAGGAGGTCATCATTCCGCCCCAGCACGCGCGCCGGGCGAGCTATCTGAAATGCACCACGCGGGCGGTCAAGGACTGGCCGGCGCTCGGCGTGGCCCTCACCACCGATCTCGACGGCGACACCGCGCGGGATACCCGGCTGGTGATCGGCGCGGTGGGCGAAAAGCCCATCCGGGTCGCCGAGGCCGAGGCCGTCATCGACGGGCAGATCCTCTCGGACAAGACCATCGCCGAGGCCGCCGAGGCCGCCGCGGAGTCGGTCGAGACCATCGAGGACGAGCTCGGCTCTGCCGCCTACAAGACACAGCTGGTGCGGGTGTACGTGAAACGCGCGCTACAGCAGGTCGCCAACCAGAACGCCTGAGGTGTGACATGAACGACCAGATTACCCAGATCCGTGCTGTCGGGCAGTCTCACCCGCGGCGCGAGGCCAGGGAAAAGGTGACCGGACGTATCGAATACATCCACAACCTGCGCCTGCCGAACATGCTCTACGGCAAGATCTTCCGCAGCACCGTGGCGCATGCCCGCATCGTCAGCATAGACACCAGCGAGGCCGCCGCCTGCCCCGGCGTCGACATGGTGCTGACCGGCGAGGATATCCGCAAGATCATGCCCGATCCGCATTTCGGCGTGATGTTCCACGACCAGCCGGTGCTGGCGCTCGACAAGGTGCGCTATGTCGGCGAACCCGTCGCCATCGTGCTGGCCTCCGACCCCAATGTCGCCGCCGAGGCGGTGGCGCTGATCGACGTGGACTATGACGAGCTTGAGCCGGTCTTTGACGAGATGGAGGCGCTGAGCGCCGAAACCTTCGTGCATGACGAGCTGAAACCCGGCATCCCGGAAATCCAGTTCCTCAAGGGCGTGCGCGACACCAATGTCGGCTTTCCCTATCAGCTCCGCCATGGCGGCGATGTCGACACCGCTTTTGAAGAGGCCGACCGGGTGTTCGAACACACGTTCCGCACCCACCCCTCGGCGCATGTGCCGCTGGAACCCCCCGTCACCGTGGCCGAGCCCACCGGCGCCGGGCTGACGCTGCACACCGCCAACCAGAGCCCGTCTTTCGTGCGCTACGAGATCTCGCGGCTGCTGGGCTGGCCGCAGCACAGGATCCGGGTGCGCGTACCCTATCTGGGCGGCGGCTTTGGCGCCAAGCTCTGGATCCGGCTGGAGGCGCTGGTCGCCGCCGCGGCGCTGCTGGCGAAACGCCCGGTGAAGGTCTCGCTCAGCATGGAAGAGCAGTTCTACACCATCACCAAGCACGGCGCGACGCTGAAGATCAAAAGCGGGCTCGACAAGGATGGCCGCATCACCGCGCGCAAATGCGAGGTGTTCTGGAACGGCGGCGCCTATGCCGATATCGGCCCGGCGGTGGCCTTTCACGCCGGCATGACGGCGGCCGGCCCCTACGATATCGAGAACGTCGCCATCGACTCCTTCTCGATGTACACCAACCGCCCCGTCGCGGGCGCCATGCGCGGTTTCGGTCATCCGCAGCTCATCTGGGCCTACGAGAACCACACCGACATGATGGCGCATGAGCTGGGCATCGACCCGCTCGAATTCCGCCGCCGCAATATCCTGCGCGAGGGCAAGGAGCACGCGACCGGCACCGCGCTCAACACCTCGTCGGTGGAAAAGGTGCTCGACCGGGTGGCCGAGCGGCTCCAATGGGGCAAGCCCTTCGAGCGGGGCGAGGGCACCGTCAAGCGCGGGCGCGGCTTTGCCATCGGCATCAAGGCGTCGATCGCGCCCTCGACCTCCGAGGCGATCGTGCGGCTCGGCGCCGATGGCAGCGCCACGCTGATCTGTGCCACCGTCGATATGGGCCAGGGCTCGGACACGGCGCATGCGCAGATCGTGGCCGAGGTGCTGAACATGCCGGTGGAGATGGTGCATGTGGTGCATCCCGATACCGACGTGGCGCCCTATGACACCGGCACGCTGGGCTCGCGCTCGCTCTATCACATGGGGCACGCGGCACGGCTGGCAGCCGAAGACGCCAAGGCCAAGCTCGAAGAGCTGGCGGCGGAGGTCGGTGCGCAGCCCGGCTCCAACGTGCCGATCTGGGAGCTCTTCGCCCGCAAGAACGGCATGCCGGTCGGCCATGTGGTCGGCACCGCGAGCTTCATCCCCGACGGTCACATACCGCCCGATCCGATGACCGGGCAGTCGCCGCATATCACGCCCTACTGGATGCTGGGCGCCACCGGGGCCGAGGTCGAGATCGACACCGAAACCGGACGGGTCACCGTGCTGAAGATGATCAACGTCGCCGACACCGGCACCCAGATCAATCCCAAGATCGTCGATCACCAGATCTCGGGCGCGTCGATCATGCAGCTTGGCCAGACCATGCAGGAGAAGGTGCATTTCGATTTCGGCCAGGTCACCAACGCATCCTTCGCCGATTACAAGATCCCGAGCATGCTCGACATTCCGCAGATCGAGACCAGCATTCTCGACGGCGCGGAGGCCGACGGGCCCTTCGGCGCCAAGGGCGTCGGCGAGACCGGCTCGTTCTGCGTCTCCTCGGCCATCGCCAACGCCGTGTTCAACGCGGTGGGCGTGCGCGTCTCGGAGATGCCGATCACCGGCGAAACGGTCTATCGCGCCATGCGCGCGGCGGCGGGCGAGCCGCTGGAGGAGGAATGAGATGAAAGACGTCATGACCCAGACGATTGACTTCACCCTGAACGGCAAAGCGGTCAGCGCCGAGATCCAGGGCCACTGGACCTTGGTCGACCTGCTGCAACAGGGCTTCGACCTCTATGGCGCGCGGCAGAGCTGCGGCCAGGGGCTCTGCGGCTGCTGCACGGTGGTGCTGAACGGCAAGCCGGTCTCCGGCTGCCTCTTCCTCGCGGCGCTGGCCGATGGCGCCACCATCGAGACCATCGAGAAGGACGAGGAGACACTCGATCCGGTGCAGGAGGCCTTCATCGAGGCGGGCGCCTTTCAATGCGGCTTTTGCACCCCCGGCTTCGTGCTGATGACGCGCCAGCTCATCGCCGAGATCCCGGAGCCGAGCGAAGAGGAAATCCGGGTGTATCTCACCGGCAATCTCTGCCGCTGCGGCACCTATCCGCAGATCATCGAGGCCGTACAGAAAGCCGCCGCGCGGATGCGCGCGGCCTGATCCCCTCGCCGGCGCCCGTCGCGGCGCCGGCCCCTCCAGGACCCGACAGCATCGTCATTGCGTCTCCGCCGAGCGCGGGGGCGCTCCTGCTGTCGTGCGCACAGCACGCTTCCGGCGTCGTGCGCGCAGCACGCTGCCGACATCCCGCGCGCAGCACATAGAAAGGACAGAGACATGGACACCCTACAGCGCCTTGCCATCGAGGCGGAGTGCAGCCGCCTCATGACCACGTTTTCGCTCTGCACCGACACGTTCGATTACGACCGCGCGCTGGGGCTCTTCGTGCCCGACTGCACCTTTCAGCGCGCCGATGAGGTCTTTGAGGGACTGGACGGGCTGCGCTTTGTGCTGAACCGCCGCAACCCCGAGCGCATCACCCGCCACATCGTCAGCAATATGCTCATCGACGTGGAAGACGAGACCACCGCGACGGGCCAAGCCTATGCGCTGGTCTTCGGCCATGTCGGCGCGCTCGACGAGCATGGCGAGGCGCCGCTCGGCGCGCCGGATTCGCTGGTGATCTTCAACGGCGGCTTCACCCGCACCGATGAGGGCTGGCGCATCAAGACCTGGCGCATCGACCTCAGCTTCCGGAGGAAAGCCGCATGAAACTCGTCACCATCGACTGCATCCCCGGCGGCCAGCCCGGCGCGGTTCTGGAAAGCGGCGAGATCCTGCATCTCGCCCGCGCCGCGACCCCCGGCACCGCCGAGACCTGGCTGCCGCCGCATCTGCGCGACATCCTTGGCGCCGGATCCGAGGGGCTCAATCTCGTCCGCCGCATGGTCGCGCGTGTCGAAGAGACGGGCGAAGACGCTCGCGAGGCCCTGCGCGCCACAGGCGCTCTGCTGCCCGAGGGAACCCGGCTGCTCGCCCCCCTGCCCTCCCCCCGGCTGATCGTCTCGGTCGGTCAGGCCTATCGCGGCCATGTGGCCGAGATGAAGGGCAAGCCGCCGTCGGAGCCGCATGGCTTCCTCAAGGCCCCCTCCGCCGTCACCGGCCCCTTCGCCGACATTCCGCTGCCACCGCAGGCCCCCGACATGGTGGATTACGAAGGCGAGCTCTGCGTGGTGATCGGGCGCGCCTGCCATAATGTCAGCGAGGAGGAGGCCATGGCCTGCGTCGCCGGCTACATGGTGACCAACGACGTCTCCGCCCGCGACCACGTCCCGCTGATCGGCAAGGCCAGCACCACACCCGAGGCGCGCCATGCCTGGGATCTGGTGCATATGGGCAAGCAATATCCCGGCTTCTCGCCGATGGGTCCGGCGCTGGTGACGGCGGAGGAGATCGCCGATCCCAACGCGCTGGAGCTGGTTACCCGGGTCAACGGCGCGGTGATGCAGCAGGCCAATACCGACGATTTCATCTTTCCGCTGGCGCGGGTGATTTCGTATTTCTCGCAATGGTATGCGCTGGCGCCGGGCGACATCATCAGCACCGGCACGCCGGGCGGCGTCGGCTACGGGCACGACCCCAAGGTGCTGATGCGGCCCGGCGATGTGGTCGATGTCACGGTGACCGGCCTCGGCACGCTGAGCAACCGGTTCGTCGCGGGGTGAGGGAGCGGTGGGCAGGATTGCCCACCCTACGCTCGTCAGATGTGCAAGCCGCGCAAGCGCCGGACCGTGGGCTGGCGCTCTTCCCTTTGAGCCTCTCGATTTATCCCGGCCAAATCCGAAAGACCTCGACACATCGCGCTGGCGTCACCAAAGCGCCAGACCGCGGGGACGGTCCGGCGCTTGCGCGGCGGCCTTCGGCCTTGTCCCGCGCCGGGGCAACGCACAACCGTGGCGTGGTGCCCCTACCCGATCTCCGCGCCAAACAACGCCATCGTCCGCGCCCAGGCGAGCTTTGCCGATTCCGGCTCGAAACTCGGGCGCCGGTCGCAGTTGAACCCGTGATCTGCGCCCTCATAGACATGGACCGGAGTCTCCGGACGCCGCGCCCGCACATCCTCGTAGTTCTCCGGCGGGATGCCCTTGTCGAGCGCGCCATAGTGCAAAATCACCGGCGCCTGCGGCACCTCATCGGCATATTCCTGGATCAGCCGCCCGTAATAGCCCGAGGCCGCCGCGATCCCCGGCAGCCGCGTCGCACCCAGAAAGGCAATCGTCCCGCCAAGGCAGAACCCGACAATCCCCACCTTGCCATATTGCGCCAGCTCGGCCCGCGCCGCCTCCACATCCAGCATGCAGGCGGCGATATCGAGCTTCGGCACAAAGGCGCGCGCCTTGGCGATCTCTTCCGGCGAATAGCCCGAGACAAACCCCGGCTCGATCCGGTCGAAGATCGCCGGCGCCAGCGCCGCATAGCCCTCGGCGGCGAAGCGGTCGCAGACATCGCGGATATGCACATTCACCCCAAAGATCTCCTGAATCACCACGACCCCGCCGCGCGGGGTCTTGTCGGGCAGGGCGAGATAGCCACCGAGACGGTGGCCATCGCTTGCGGTCAGCTCAATGTCGGACATGCGGTTCCTTTCCAGAGTGTTGACGGCGAGGCGATGAGGCGCTCTCAACGCCCCGCCGGAGAGATGTCAGAATTTCCAGGCGTACCCCACCGAGAGCACCACGAAATCGGTATCCATATGCGCCCCCCTGCTGGGGCCGGACCCGTCCGCGCGCTCGCCGAAATCATACTCGATCCCGCCGCTCAGCTCACGACCGTTGCCGAAATCCTTGGTGAAGCCCGCCGCGATCACATTCGAGTCGATGGCCGGGATCAGCGGGATCGCATTGACGAAATCGTCGTCGAAATGCCGGTCTGCAAAGGTGACGCCGCCGCGCAGGGTCAGATCCGGGCGCATCTGATAGGACAGCCCGACGCGATAGACATTCTGGTCGCGAAACCCGAACACGTCGTGAAACTGCGTATCGGTCCAGTTGATCCGCAGGTAATCGGCGGCCAGCGTCAGCCTGTCGCTCAGCGCCACCGCGATGCCCAGCCCCCATTGTTCGGGCAGGTCGATCTCACCGTCGACGCTGGCCAGCACATCGTCGGAATAGCCCTTGAGCTCGCCCATCTCGATCTTGCTGCCATACATGGCGCCGATGGTCACCGTCTCGGTCGGCTGCCACATCACGCCAAGCCGCAGCCCCGCGCCGGTGGCGAATTCCATGCCGTGATCGGGCACGCCGGGCAGGTTCTCGAGGTTCAGCCCGTGGATCCCCAGCGCCAGCGAGGCGCCAAAGGCCAGGTTCGGCGCCGCTTTGTAGGTCACCGTCGGCAGCACCACGGTGGACTGATACAGCCCCTCGGTGCCGTCCGACGCACCGGTGAAAAGCTGGTCGTCATATTTCGCGCTGCCACCGCCGGCGGCAGTCGACACGCCGATGGTCCAGCGGTCGTTCAGCGGGCGGTTATAGCCGATCTCCGGCACCAGGGCAAAGCCGGTGCCCTCATTGTCCAGCCCGCCGAACCGGCCCTCGGTGCGCAGCAGGATCATCTGCGAATTAAGGTCCAGCCGATGTCCGACAAAGGCCATGCCCGCGGGGTTGTTCGCGGCGGCCAGCGCATCCTGCGGAAAGGCCAGCGAGACCCCCGCCATGCCCTGTGCCTTGGTGCCGAACCCTGTCAGATGCGTGCCGTTCGTCGCCCAGGCAGGCACGGCGGCGAAGGCCGCGCAGCACAGGCCCGCGGCCAGAATCGTCTTATTCGATTTTCTCATGGTACTCCTCCCAATACGGCGCCGTGTCTGTCGGTTGCGATACGCTGCCTCCGGACACCGCGTGCGGCTGTCTCCACCCCATCCACACGCGAATTCTCCCAAATCGGCCTGTCTCGCCCCTCCCAAGGCGGCCGGCGCCGGGGATGACGCTAGTCACGAATTCTTTATTACGCAATGAATTTCACTAAATGGAATTGTGGCGAAGCCAGACATGGCTCCGCCTAAGGGTCGGAAATCACAGAACCATTCCCATCGGGAATGCCGAATTGCAGAGAAATCATCCAGAGCGGCGCTTGAATCTCCCCGCACACCCGAGGCGGCAGGGAGAAACCGCGCGTCTATTCCGCCGCCTGAACCGCCCCTTCGGCGACCGGGTGAAAGCCGCGCCGGTAGTAATAGACCGGCGCGCTGTCGGTGATCTCGGCGGCCCCGACCTGCCCCACCAGAATGCTGTGATCGCCGCCCGGGTAACAGGCATGGCGCGCGCAATGCAGCGTGACGAACGCGTCACGCAGCTGCGGGATGCCATGGGCGTCGGCTACGAAATCATCGCCGGCGAATTTCTCGGCACCGCGCCGGGCGAAGCGCATGGCAAGCTCGGTATGCGCCGCATCGACGATATGGATATTCCAGCGCCCGGCGGCCTGAAACGCCGCGTGGCAGTCGGCGCTGTCGGCAAGACAGACCAGCACCAGCGGCGGGTCGGCCGAGACGGAGCAGAAGGCACTGGCGGTAAAACCCCGCCACTGGCCGTCGGCATCGGTGGTGGTGACAATCGTGACGCCACTGGGAAACGCGCCCATGGCCTTGAGAAACTGGTCTTTCGGGATCATGAAACCTCCTGTCGGGATCGGGCCGCGCAATGCCGGCCCATGTGTTGCCCTGCCGGTTCGCTGGGGTACAACGGGTGCGGCAGTGCCGCGCGGCCCGCAATCGCGACCGCACAGCGGGAAAGGACGAAAAGATGCAGGCAGACCCGGCAAAGACGCGCCCCGCGTCGAGCGAACGCGTGACGATGATCGGCGATGCCGCAATCGAGGTGCTGGCCACCAAGGGCAGCCGCGGGCTCACCCATCGCGCGGTGGACCTGCACCTGAGCTGGCCCGAAGGCACGACGAGCCGCTATTACCGCACCCGCGACGCGCTGCTGACGGCGGTGGTGCAGCGGCTGATCGAGGTCGAGGTCTCCGATATCGACGCCTGGCGCGGCGCGACCGAGACCGACGGCCCCATCACCCGGCGCCGCATCGCGCGGGTTCTGGCCAATGCGCTGCGCCATTGGGTCCGAGGCCGCACCCGCCAGCTCGCCCGCTACGAGCTTTCGCTCGAAGGGCTGCGCCGCCCAGCCGTGCATGATGCGCTGATCGCGGGGCGCAAGCAGCTCAACGGCATCGTGGCGCGGGCGCTGGAGGCGGACGGGTTTCCCGCCCCCGAGGCACAGGCGACGCTGCTGGTCTCCGCCATTGACGGGCTCTGCCATGACTACCTCCTGCATCCCGAGATCGCCGTGGATGCCCGTGACGTCGAGGACATGCTGATGCGCTGGCTCGACGCCGAGCACGGCGCCCCGGGACAGGGAGCGGTTCCGAGCCCCGGGGCGAAGTGAGCGGCCCCGCTCAGACGAAGGGGATATCGGGCTCCATCCCCGCCAGCACCCGGCCATAGAGCTCGGCATTGGTGCTGAACAGCAGGAAGGCATGGACCGAGATCGTGCGGATATCGCGCAGGATCGCCGGCAGCGGATCCTTGAGATGGATCGCACTCGCGCCCGAGCCCAGCTCGACGATCTCGCAGACCTCGCGGGCGAGCTTGATCGTCCAGGCAATATCCGAGCGGCAGCGCACGCGGGTTTCCATATCCCACGCCGCGCCGGTGGCCATATGCTCATCGACGATCCCGGTCAGCCGCGCGGCATGGAATTCCGCCTGATCCAGCTTCGCCGTCGCCTCGGCCAGTTGCAGATGCGTGACCGGCGCCTCGGACTGTTTGGAATAGCTGGTATAGGTGATGCCGCGCTTGCCGATCCGCTCCTTGAAGAGCCGCAGCGCCTTGCGCGCCAGCCCCAGCGGCGTGCCGGTCGAGACGGCGCACATGATCGGCACGAAGGGCTGCCGGTAATACGGATCTTCCGAGACCGACGAGGGCCGGCCCTTGCCATGCACGATGTCCATGAAGGGCACGGTGCGGTGATCGGGCACAAAGGTCTCCGGCAGCCGCACCGCGTTCGAGCCGGTGCCGATAAAGCCCGAGACATGCCAGTCGTCCTCGACCTCAAAGGCGTCCTTGGGGATCAGGCAGGCGATGGGCGGGCCGCCCTCCTCCGGCATCATCGGCGCAAAGATCCAGCCGGCGTGATGCTGGCCCGAGGCAAAGGCATAACGCCCGGTGACCAGATAACCGCCCTCGGTGCGACGGCCCTTGCCGCTGGGGGCAAAGACCCCGGCAGAGCGCGGCTTGTCGCTGGCAAGGACCTCCTCGATCGCCTGATCGCCGAAGGCGCAGATCATGTGCCCGACGGCGTTGTAGATGCAGGCCACCCACGACGCCGAGGCATCGGCCTCGGCCAGCGTCGCATAGGCTTCGAGCTGCTCGCGGGTGGTGGCCTGGCTGCCGCCATAAGACCGGGGCAGCGTCATCTTTTCGAGCCCGCCGGCAAAGATCGCCTCGACCGCGGCATCCGCCGGGCGCCGCAATTGCAGCGTCTCGGGCGCGCTCGCCGCGATGGGATCGGCCGCCGCCTCTGCGTTCCGGACAAGCGTCATGGTTCCGACAGTGTCGGTGAATTGCTGGTTCATAGTCTCCTCCCTGGTTTGCCCGCGGCCAGCTGCCGGCAGGACAAATCGCTACACCTGTAGCGATTCCGACGTTAGGCGGGAGAAGATGATCGCGCAATAGATTTTTTGCCCCCTCGGGAGGCGGCAGATGCGGAAGGCACACGCGATGCCTTCCGCAAAGCGCTGCGAAGCGTCACCCCTTGGCGGCCATGAAGCTGGCGATCAGGTTGCCGTAGAAGGGCAGATGCGCGCCCATGTTCTCGGCCAGCGCCTGCCCGGTCGGCTTGCGCCAGTCGGCCTGCAACTCGGCGGCCACCGCGACCCAGGTGATCGGCTTGACACCGCCCTGCACCATGCGGGCGATGGCGACTTCCTGGACCAGCTTGTTCCATGTGCCCGACGCGTCGATCACCGCGTAGACGTCATAGCCCGCCTGCACTGCCGAGAGCGCCACGAAGGCCACGCAGACCTCGGTCGAGACACCCGCCACGATCAGCTTCTTGCGCCCGGTCTTTTCGACCTCGGCAACGAAATCGGCATTGTCCCAGGCGTTGATCTCGCCGGGGCGCTGGATCACCGGTGCGTCCGGCAGGTGGCCGGTGATGACCGGCAGCACCGGACCATTCGGCCCGTCCTCGGCGGAGGTGGTGATCACCGTCGGCAAGCCAAAAGACTTCGCCGTCTTGGCGAGCCCCTCGACAGCGGTCATAAATTCCGGAACGCTCTGGTCCTGCACGCCGTTGGACAGGCCCGTCTGGTGATCCACCAGCAGGACGGCGGCATTCTCCGGGGTCAGTCTCTCATTGCTCATAATGCTTTCCTTCCTTGTGTCGTGAGCACAGGGTTTCCCGCCCCGTCCGGGCGGCTCACGGACCCGGCGGGGATATCGCGCCAATTGGACCTATCGGTCCATAATAGCCAAATTTTTAGTCCAGCGCGCCCAGATAGGCCGCGAGCGCGTCTTCGAGCGCGGGACGGGCGCAGCGCGCGCGGGCCAGCACCTGAAACCCGGCAAAGGCGGTCAGCAGCATCCGCCCCAGACGCTTTGGATCGTGGGCGGGGTTGATCTCGCCCGCCGCCTGGCCGCGCGCGACGGCCTCGGCGAAATGCTCCTCGATAAAGTGGAAATCCGACTCGACCCGCGCATGCACCAGCGGATCGTGCGGCGACATCTCCACCGCCTGGTTCACGCTCATGCAGCCGCGCGCAAGCTCTCCTGCCTCCACCGCGCCGATCACCGAGCGGAAAAACGCCTCGATCCCGGCCCGCGCACTGCCCTGCGCGAGATAGTGCAGCATCTCGGACCGCCGCGCCTCGCGATAGGTGTCGAAGGCGGCAAGGAACAGCCCGTGCTTGTCGCCGAACCCGCCATAGAGGCTGCTCTTGCTCAGCTTGGTCGCGGCCAGCAGATCCTGAAGCGAGGTCGCGTCATAGCCCTTGGTCCAGAAAACCGTGAGCGCCGCATCGAGCACCTGCTGTGTGTTATATGCCTGTGGCCGCGCCATGGGTGTCTCGTCCTCTGCCGTCACGCGACCCTACGCCCGCGACAGGGCCGGGGTCCAGAGACGGGCATCTCTCTGGCCCACGGAGATAGTCGTTAGGGACTGATTGGTCCAGAATAAACCAACTCAATAGCTTCACGGCTTCGTGATCGCATCTCAGCCCGTGCGCCACCAGGAAAACACCTCCGGCCCGCGTGCGGTGAGCGTTGCGCCGGTCTTGTCCAGCGCCGCCGCAATCGCAGCCTCCTCCGCTCCCAGCGCACGCAGCAGCATCGTCACCGTCTCGCGGATGACCCCCTCGCCGCCTGCGCCCCCTGCAATACGCTTGAGCGCGGCAAAGGTGATGCCGACACAGATCCAGGCGGCGTTGTCCACATCCGTGATGCGAAAGGCGCCACGGGCCCGCCCCTCGCGGAGATCTGCGAGGATGTATTGCAGCAGCAGGTTGTCCTGCGGCAGTTCCTGAATATGGCTGGTGAAGGCGGCAAAGCTGCGGTCGCTCACACCGCGATAGAGAAACAGCTGAAACCCCATCGCCACCCGTTCGACCGGCGTGGACAGCGGGCTGTAGACCTCTTCCATATCGAGGATCATCTGCCGTGCCAGATCCGCGCCATGGGCCGAGACCGCGTCTTCGAGCGACGGGAAATATTTGTAGAACGTACCCTTCGAGATGCCCGCCACCTTGAGGATGTCGTCCAGCGTCGCCGGGATCTCCTTTGGGCCGGGGTAATGCGCACCGACCACCGAAAGGATCTGCTGACGCCGCCGCTCCCGCCGCATCTGCGCGACGCGCGGGCGGTGATCGTGCTTTTCCGGTTGTTCCTCGCCCATCGCCGCGCCTGCTCTCCGCTCGCTCCGGCCTGTCATAAGTCACGCCGCCCCGAGGGTCCATCGGGGCGGGATTCGCGACGCGTAGCTGTAAGGGCGGACAGCGACGGATCCCCAAGCCGCTGATATTTTCCAAAAAATGACAAAAGAAAGAAATTGTTTGACGGATCGTCGCGCCGGTGCAAGCCTGAAGTCATACTGACCTTCAAGTTCATTTTGAAAGTCAGGCGGGAGACGGACCCGCGCCGACCCGGTTCAGGCGCCGGCGGCGGGGACGAGGGAGGAAGGACATCTATGACCCAAACGCTCAAGCTCAGGACGATTCTGTCCGCGCTTCCGGGGGCCGTGCGGCTGGCCGCCCGGCTGCTCGACCCGGTGAAGGCGCATCTGCAAACCGGCAATCATACCGTGCAACTGCGGCTGCGCGACGGCAGCCTCAGCCGGCATATCACCTTCAGAAACGGCAAGATCACCGCCGGCTGGGGGCGTCACCCGGCGCCCGATGCCGAGATCGTCTTCATGGACAGCGCGACCGCGCTGAAAATGCTCCAGCCCAAGACGGATTACGCCTTCCTCATCGACGCGCTGAAAAACTTCAAGATCACCCAGACCGGCGACGATGCGGTGCTGCTCTGGTTCGGCCAGCTCGTCGATACGATCAACACCGCCAGCATGAAACGCGGCACCAGGATGCCCGACGGCACCATGCGCTATACCAACCTCACCAATGGCGGGCCGCTCTTCGTCTATGTGAAGGATGGCAAGATCCTGCGGACCACGCCCATCGACCTCGCCGAGGACGACGCCGAAAGCTGGACGCTGGAGGCGCGCGGGCGCAGCTTCACCCCGCGCCGGCAGGCGACGCTCAGCCCGCATGCGCTGGGGATGAAAAGCCAGGTCTATTCCGACAAGCGCATCCTCTACCCGATGAAGCGGGTCGACTGGGATCCGAACGGCGAGCGCAACCCGCAGAACCGCGGCAAATCCGGCTATGAGCGGATCAGCTGGGACGAGGCCTTCGACCTCGTCGCCTCGGAAATCCGCAGGATGAAGACCGAGTACGGCCCCGGCGCCATCGCCGCCGCACCGCCCGCGCATCACCAGTGGGGCAATCTCAACTACTGGCTGAGCGCGCTTCTGCGCTTTTCCAACCTCATCGGCGCAACGCGGGTCGAGTTCAGCCCGATCAGCTGGGAAGGCTGGTACTGGGGCGCGACCCATCATTTCGGCAACAGCATCCGGCTCGGCCTGCCGGGCTTTTACGGCACGGTGCAGGATTGCCTCGATCATGCCGAGCAGATCGTCTTCTGGGGCAGCGACCCGGAGACGACAAATGGCATCTATGCCGGGTTCGAAGGCACCGAGCGGCGGCTCTGGGCCAAGGAGCTGGGGATCGAGTTCATCCATATCGACCCGCACAAGACTGCCACCGCGCAGCTCTTGGGCGGCACCTGGGTGCCGGTCCGCCCGGGCACCGACGCGGCGCTGGCCATTGCGATCATGCATGAATGGATGGTGACCGGCAGCTACGACAAGGACTATGTCGCCAGCCGCACCACCGGCTTCGACGAGTGGGAGGCCTATGTGCTGGGCCGCGAGGACGGCGTGCCGAAAACCCCCGAATGGCAGGAGGAGGAAACCGGCGTGCCTGCCCATGTGGCCCGCGCGCTGGCAAAACAATGGGCGGGGAAAAAGACCTATCTCGCCGCCGGCGGCCTTGGCGCGGGCTTTGGCGGGCCCTGCCGGGGCGGCGGCGGCGCGCAATGGGCGCGTGCCATGGTCATGCTGATGGCGATGCAGGGCTGGGGCAAGCCGGGGATCAATTTCGGCAATCTCCAGATGGGCGCGCCGCAGGATTACAATTTCTACTTCCCCGGCTATGCCGATGGCGGCATCTCGGGCGACGTGGTCAACAGTGCCAGCGTCATGCACAATTATGTGCGCATGCCGCATATCGTCACCATCAACCCGGTGAAGCAGGCGATCCCGCGCCAGCGGCTGGCCGATGCCATCGTGACCGGCAAGGCCGAGGGCTATTACTGGGACGGGTTCTCGGCCGAGGGCCAGTTCGTCAAGATGGAATACCCGCGCCCCGGCTTTTCGCCCGTGCATATGTATTACCGCTACGGCGCCTCGTCGCTGGGCACGGTGCCGGGCTCGAACCGTATGGTCGAGGCCTATCGCCACGAGAGCCTCGAAACGGTCGTCACGCAGGCGATCTGGATGGAGAACGAGGCGAAATTCGCCGATATCATCCTGCCCGCCTGCACCTCCTTCGAGCGCGACGACATCTCGGAAAGCGCCAATTGCGCGGGCTATATCCATCACAACCAGAGCCAGCTCAATCACCGCGTGATCGTCATGCAGCACAAGGCCATCGAACCGCTGGGGGAGTCGAAATCCGACTACCAGATCTTTGCCGGGATCCTGACCCGGCTCGGCATGGGCGCGATGTTCACCGAGGGCGGCTGTTCCGATCTCACCTGGTGCAAGCGGATCTTTGAATCGACCGATCTGGCGGACAAGATCAGCTGGAAGGCGTTTCTCAAGAAGGGCTATTACATCGTGCCCACCCCCGCCGATCATGCGGCACAAGAGGTGGATATGCGCTGGTTCGCCGAGGGCCGCACCAAGAACCTGCCCGAACCGAACCCGCTTCCGGCGGTCTACAGCCAGGGCTTCGGTCAGGGGCTCGGCACGCAATCGGGCAAGTTCGAGTTTGTGCCCGGCTCGCTGAAACGGCTGGGCGATCTCGACCCCGCGCGCCCGGCGGTCAACCGCTACATGCGCCCGCCCGACACGACGACCAGGGCCGCAGACTCGCCCTGGCCCCTGCAACTCATCACCGCGCATCCGCGCTACAGCTTCCACACCCAGTCGGACGGCAAGAACAGCGCGGTCAACGAGATCGCCGATCACCGCGTTCTGGTCGACGGCCACCGCTACTGGATCGTGCGGATGAACCCCGAGGACGCCGCCGCGCGCGGTGTCGCCGATGGCGAGCTGGTTAAGGTGCATAACGACCGCGGCGCCGTGCTCTGCGCCGCGCGGGTGACGCCGCTGATGGCACGCGGGGTGATCGGCTCCTGGGAATCCTGCGCGGAATACGATCCCGTCGACACGCCCGACGGGCCGGTGGATCGCGGCGGATGCCTCAACCTGCTGACACCCGCCCGGACCATGAGCCGCATGGCCGACGGGATAACCCCCAACAGCTGTCTCATCCAGATCACCCGCTGGGCGGATGTGAACGCCACCGAGGAGGCCGCCGCATGAGCGCGAAATGGACCCTGACCGTGGATCTCGACCTTTGCGTGAACTGCCACAACTGCGTGCTGGCCACCAAGGACGAGCATATCGGCAACGACTTCCCCGGCTATTCCGCCGCCCAGAGCGGCGCCGGGGTCGACACGATCCGCATCGACAAGCACCAGCGCGGCAGCGGCACGCAGGTCGAGCTGACCTATGTGCCGCGCATGTGCAGCCATTGCGACGACGCGCCCTGCCTCAAGGCCGACAGCACCGGCGCACTGCGCAAGCGCGCGGACGGGATCGTGCTGCTCGACCCGGAAAAGGCACACGCACCGGAGCTGGAGGCGCTCTGCCCCTTCGGCATGATCCGGCGCGACGCGGGCACGGGCGCGGCGCATCTGTGGAGCTTCGACGCACATCTGCTCGATGCCGGATGGGAGATGCCGCGCGCCGTGCAGGCCTGCCCGACCTCGGCGCTGCAATGCGCAAAGCTCGACAATGACGCACTGGCGCAGCGGGTGGCGCGCGACGGGCTTGAGGGTTTTCCCGGCATGGAGGCGGCGAAACCGAGGGTCTATTACAAGAACATGCGGCGGCTGACCCATGCGCTTGTGGCCGGCACGGTCTTGCAGGAGACAGACGGGCGGCCCGACTGCGCGGCGGGCATCACCGTTGCCTTGCACGAGGACGGCAAGGAACGGGCACGCACCGTGACCAACGGGTTCGGCGAGTTCGCCTTTGCCGAGATCCCGCCACAGGCCGACCGGATCGAGCTGCGCCTCTCGACACCGGACGGCGCGGAAAAAACGGTTCCGCTGGAGCTGTCGCACCCGCACCCGGTCGAAATCCGCCTCTGAGCAGACGCAGACCCCGCCCCGGCCCGGCATGCGTGATTCCCATTGGATCGCGCCTGCCCGGCAGGGTGCGGGCAGATTCCCGCCGCACAGAGCCCGATGCGCCCGGCTCTCGCCCGGGGGCATGTTAGCCGGCACAAAACTTTGATATCAAAGAAGATGCGCCTTCCCGGCCCGGCCGTTCCCGAACGGTCGGGCACACCGCCTTGTGCACCCTTCCAAGATCGGGATTGACAATTTTCCATTAAATTACAATTTTGGAAAATATGGAGATGCGGCGACCAACGCATCTCCCCGGCCCCGGAGGAGGAGGCCGGCAGTTCTGGGAGGAAAGCATGAAGGGTCTTAAGGGTAAGACGGCCATTGTCACCGGCGGTGCCAATGGTATCGGGAAGGCGTTTGTCATGCGCCTTGCCGAAGAGGGCGCCAATGTGGTGATCGCCGATATCGCCCCGGCAGAAGAGGTCGTGGCAGAGGCGGAAAAGCTGGGCGTCAAGGCGCTGGCCATCCATTGCGACATGTCCTCGGGCGAGAGCATCGCCGCGATGGGCCAGCAGGTTGCCTCCGAAATGGGCGGCTGCGACATCCTCGTCCACAACGCCGGTATCTATCCGGCGCAGCTTTTCGAAGAGATGTCTTTTGACGACTGGCGCCGGGTGCTGTCGATCAATCTCGACTCGATCTTCCACCTGACCAAGGCGGTGCTGCCGGGCATGAAGGAGAAAGGCTGGGGACGGATCATCGCCGTCTCTTCCACCACCTTCCACTCGGGCCTTGCCTATAACAGCCATTACAGCGCCTCCAAGGCCGGGCTGATCGCCTTTGCACGCGCCCTCGCCTCGGAAAGCGGCGAGTTCGGCATCACCGTGAACACCATCGCCCCCGGCCTCGTGCGCACGCCGACCACCGAGGGCGGCCCGCAATCACAATGGTTCGACATGCTGGCACAGCAACAGGCGATCAAGCGCACCGAGACACCCGACGATCTCGTCGGGCCGATGGCGTTCCTCGCCTCCGACGACGCCGCTTTCGTCACCGGGCAGACGCTGCTCGTGGATGGCGGCTGGCGCTTCGTCTGACCATCCCCCGCCCCGCTCCGGCGGGGCACATATCCACCGAAACCGGAAGGAGAACCGCCATGGGACGCGTTCAGGGAAAATCCGCCATCGTCACCGGCGCCGGCAGCGGCATGGGTCAGGCCCATGCCCGCGCGCTGGCCCGCGAGGGCGCGCAGGTCTTTGCCACCGATGTCAACGAGGAGGGGCTGGCCGAAACCCTGCGCCTCATCACCGAAGCCGGCGGCACGGCCAAGGTGCGCAAGCATGACGTCTCGAAGGAAGAGGACTGGGAGGCGGTCGTGGCCGAAACGCTCGACGCCTTCGGCAAGATCGACATTCTGGTGAACAATGCCGGCGTCTACACCGTCGCCAATGCCGAGGACTGCACGCTCGACCAGTGGGATTTCGTGATGAATATCAACGCCCGCGGCACCTTCATGGGCGTGCGCGCGGTGATCCCGCATATGAAGGCCGCGGGCGGCGGCGCGATCGTCAACGTGTCGTCGAATTTCGCCATGGTGGGCCGGCCCGGCTTTTCCATCTACTGCGCCTCGAAGGGCGCGGTGCGGCTCTTTACCAAGGCGGTCGCCGCCGAGGTGGCGCAGGACGGCATCCGCGTGAACTCGCTGCATCCGGGCGTGATCGCGACGCCGATGACGGCGGATCTCATCGCCACGCCGGAAGGGCTCGACCAGCTGCTCGGCGGCGCACCGCTGCGCCGCGCGGCAGAGCCGGAAGAGATCGCCGACGCGGTGCTCTACCTCGCCTCCGACGAGTCCCGCTTCATGATCGGCTCGGAGCTGGTCATAGACGGCGGCTATTCCAGCGTCTGAAACGAAACAGGAGGAGAGAGCAACATGACACATGAAAACCTGCCCGGGCGGCTGTTCCAGATGGGCATTGTCGTGCCCGACATGAAGGCCGCCATCGCCTATATGCAGACCACCATGGGCACGGGCCGTTTCATGACCCTGCCCGCCGATCCGAAGGTCACCTGGTTTCGCGGCAATATGGAGGAGGTCTCCTACGAGATGGCCTTCGGCTATATGGGCGATATGCAGATCGAGCTGATGATGCCGGTCTCCGGGCGCTCGACCTATGCCGAATATCTCGAACGCGTGCCCACAGGCGGGGTGCATCACCTCGGGTTCGAGGTCACCGAGTTCGACCCTGCGGCGGCGGAGATGGAGGCGCGCGGCTTCCAGGCGGTGCAGAAGGGCAGTTTCGGCGACACCCGCTTCAACTATTACGAACACCCCGACGATAAGGGCACGCTTGTCGAAATCCTCTATCTCGACAGCGCCGTGAAGGAGATGTTCGCCACGATCGCCGATCAGAGCTTCTGACCCGGCCCACCGCGCGGGGCGATGCGGAGTTGTTGCCGGATTGCCCCGCGTGTAGTTTGTCCTCCGGACGGCAGGCCGGCGGCTTGGAAGGGTAAGGCTCATGCAAAAGAAATCCGGCGAGACCGGCAGCAAGGCAACCGTCGCGGAAAGCGTCTATGACCGGATCCGCTGGGACATCATCCTCGGCACCCTGCCGCCGGGAAAGGTGCTGAAATCCGACTGGATGCGCGGGCAGTATTCCGTGGGTATCAGCCCGCTGCGCGAAGCACTGACCCGGCTCTCCTCCGAACGGCTGATCGTCGCCGAAAGCCAGCGCGGCTTTCGCGTCGCGCCACTGGACGAGGACGAGGTGCAGGACGTGCTGAACACGCGCATCCTGATCGAAACCCAGGCGCTGCGCGATGCCATCGCCACCGGCGACGTCGCCTGGGAGGGGCGGATCCTCTCGGCCTATCACGTGCTCTCGCGCACCCCGATCCCGCAGCCGGGCGAGACCGGCTCTTTCGACTGGATCGAGGCGCACAAGGATTTCCACATGCAGCTTCTGTCGGCGAGCAGCTCGCGCTGGCTGAAATATCTCGCGGGGCTTCTGTTCGACCAGTCCGAGCGCTACCGCGCCTTCCGCACAGCACACAGCGCCGAGGCGGCGCTGACCCGCGATGTCTCGCAGGAACACGAGCGCATCCTGGGCGCCTGCCTGGCGCGCGAGGCCGAGGAGGCCTGCGCCGCGCTCGAAGCGCATTACCGCTCGACCTCGCAGGCGGTGATCAGCGATCTGCACGAGGGCACGGCGCCGGAGGAGTGAGGCGGGGCGCTCGAACAACGCCCCGGCCTTGTGGGTCAGGTTTTCCCCATCCCCGGCCCGCAGCGCGGGCCGGGCACATACTCACGCAAAGACCGGGTTCACATCCATATAGATGCGGTAATCGGCGATCTTGCCGTCCCGGCAGGTCCAGATATTGGCGCAGGGCAAGGTGATCGACTGGCCGTCCTTGCGGTCATAGGTCACCCCCAGCTTCACGATCACCGTATCGCCGCTTTCCCAGACATCCTGGATGTCGTGGCTGATCCCGTCGATTCCGGCAAAGAAATCGCTCACCGCCTGCGCCGCCGCCTCCCGGCCCACCGCCGCCGGGAAATTGCCGAAGGTGAACGAGCCGTCCTCCGTCAGCAGTTCCGCAAAGGCCTCGGGCTTCATCGCGTCGACCCGGCCAAAGACCGCCTCCGCCAGCTCTTTTCCCGTCATGATCTCTCCTCCCTCTCTCATGATCACTCCGGCAACTGCGGCGGCGTCAGAAACTCCACCCGGTTGCGCCCGCAGACCTCCACGACCTTGTCGAACTCCTCGGGCGCAAGCCCCACGAGACCCTCGAACATCTCGACGTAGCGGCTCTCGGGTTTCATCGCGAGGGTGAAGAGAATCCGCGCCGTCTTGTCGCCGGTGATGCGAAAGCCGTGGACCTTGCCGCGCGGCATATAGACGTGATCGCCCTCGCCCACGTCGAACACATCCTCGCCGAGCTGAAAGCGCAGCGAGCCTTCCAGCACATAGATATACTCGTCTTCATTGTGGTGGATGTGCAGCGGCACGCCGCCGCCCGGCGGCGCCACCTGGATAAAGGTCAGCAACTCGCCCTCCGGCTCGTTGACGATCTTCCAGACGAGATCCATCCCCATAAAGGAAATGACCTCCCCCGCATCCGCCGCGATATACTCTTTCGGTGCCGACATATGCTCCTCCTGTGCTCTGGTGTCGGTTTGGCCGTGTCAGTCCAGAAAGCCCTCCGGCGGGGGCGTGCCCCACATATTGGCGCCGAGCTGGATATCCTCCCAGACCTTGCCGCTCTTTTGCGGAAACTCCTGGTGGTAGGGGCGCGGATCGTAGCAATCCAGCGCCTCGTTCACCCGGTCCAGCTCGCAGAACAGCTCGATGATCTGCCCGTCGGCATTGCGGTGATAGGTCGAGATATTGTGCCCGATCCCATGCCGCACCGGCCCCCAGACCAGCGGAATGCGGTCCTGCGCCAGCCAGTCGCAGGCGTCGCGGATATGGGTCCAGTCGCGCAGCTCAAAAGCGATGTGGTGCATCTTGGTCTTCTGCCCCTGCACCAGATTGATGGTGTGGTGATCCGGGCCGCAGCGCAGGAAGGCAAAGAAATCGCCCATCCAGTCGCTGACCTTGAAGCCCAGAACCTCGCAGTAGAATTTCACCGTCGATTGCACATCGGTGCAGTTATAGGCCACATGGCCCAGCTTGTTCGGCACGATGCCCTGCGGCTGAAACCCGATATTGGCGGGCTCGGCCGAGACGAAGGCCTCGATATTGGTGCCCTTGTCGTCGCTGAACACCAGCGCCTCGGAAATCGAGGGCTGCGGATCGGACTGGCGCTTGGTGGTCAGCCCGTGGCTCTCGATCTGCCTGGCATAGTCACCAAGATCGGTGCCCGGCGGCAGTTGAAAGCCCAGCGTGTCGCAGCGCGCCTCCGTCCCCTTGCGCAGCACCACCGTGTGGTGATCTGCACTGGCCGACAGATAGGCGCTGTCACCATCGCGGGCGACCAGCGTCAGGCCCATGATCTTGGTGTAGTGCTCGATCTGCGCTTCCAGATCGGGGGTTTCAAAGACCGCATAGACGATACGGTTGACGGTGATCATGATCTGTCCTCCTCAGACGAATGTGTTTTCCAGCGTGCCCAGCCCCTCGACGGTCACGCGCGTGACATCGCCGGGCTTGAGGAATTCCTGCGGATCGCGGCCAAACCCCACCCCCGCCGGGGTGCCGGTGGCGATGATGTCGCCGGGCTCCAGCGTCATCATCCCGGCCAGATGCCGCAGGATATCGGCGACGCTGAAAATCATCCGCCCGGTATTGGATTTCTGCTTCACCACGCCGTTGACGGTCAGTTCGATATCGAGATCGCCGGGGTCGGCCACATAGCGCGCGGGCGTGATCCAGGGGCCCGTGGGCTGGAACTTGTCCCAGGATTTCTGCATCACCCAGTCGATGCCGACAAAGGGCCGGTTGTGGATCCAGTCGCGCGCCGAAAGGTCGTTCAGCACGGTATAGCCCGCCACCGCCTCCAGCGGATCGCCCTTGTCCGAGGGGCCGTAGCGGCGGCCCATGACGATGCCCAGCTCAGCCTCCCAGTCGTACATCTTCGCACCTTCGGGCAGCGGAATCTCTTCGCGATGCGCGGCGAGGCAGGTCTGCGGGCGCATGAAGCCGTAGGGAAACTCCGGCAGGTGGGTGACCTTCATCTCTTCGAGATGGTCGTGGTAATTGGTGCCGATGCAGACCAGCTTGCGCGGGTTGGCGATGGGCGTCTCAAAAGCCAGCGTCTCCGGGTCGCGCCCGTCACCGCTTATACTCTCGCAGGCGGCGGCAATCTCGGCCTCATGGCGCGGCCAGTCGGCAAAGACCGCCTCCAGCGTCGCCGGCGCCCCCTCGCCCAGCACCGAGGCCAGCGTATGCGCCTTGCCGTTCACCAGCACAACCGGCGTCGCGGCGCCCTCGATCCGCGCCGTTCCCAGCTTGTAGTCACTCATCGTTTTTTCCTTTTTTGTCATCTCCGGGAACGGGCAGCCCCGCCGCCGAGGCGACGGCGGCGTAAAGCGAGGCGACATCGGTGTCGCCATAGCCTGCGGTGATGGCACGGTCGTAGAGCGGCACGGCGCTCGACAGCACCGGCATCGGGCAATCCGCATCGGCGCCCGCCGTCTCGATCAGGTGCAGGTCCTTGGCCAGCATCGCGGTCGAGCCCAGCACGGTGTTCCAGTCGCCACTGGCCATCCGGCCCGCGCGGGCCTGGAATTGCAGCGACGTGCCCGCGCCGCCGCGCAGCGCCTCGATCAGCCGTGTCTGGTCGAGCCCCATCTTGGCGCCAAAGGCCAGCGTCTCGGCGATGCCGGCGAGGTTGATGCCGACCAGCAGGTTGGCGCAGAGCTTGGCCTTCATCGCGGCGCCGAAACCGCCCATGTAAAACAGGCTCTCGGTCAGCGACTCCAGCACCGGGCGCGCCGTCTCGAACGCCGCCTCGTCACCGCTGAGCAGGAATATCGCGCTGCGCGCCTCGACCATCGGGGGCAGCCCGCTGATCGCGCCGTCTAGCAGCACCCCGCCCTTCGCCTCGATCAGCGCCGCCTCGCGCGCCTTGGCCTCTTCGGAAAGGGTGGAGAGCTCCACCACGATCTTCCCGGTGCAGTCGCCGCCGGCAATCCCATCGGGGCCGGAGATCACCTCGGCCAGCGCGTCGTCAGAAGGGATGCAGCACAGAATGATATCCGTCTGCTCCGCCACGTCGCGCGGCGAGTCCGCCATCTTGCCGCCAAGCGCGAGGAAATCCTCGCCCGCGCCGCGCCGGTAACCCAGCACCTCATGTCCGTGTGCGATCAGGGTCTTGGTCATCGGCAATCCCATATTGCCGAGACCGATCAGTCCAACCTTGCTCATGCCACTCCTCCTCCGGGCAGGCGTCGTTGTCGCGGGCGGCACATGGCGCGCCCTATGTCGGCACATCCCGGGCCGCCCTCCCCTGCGGATGCCGGAATGCCGCGCCGCAGGATCTGCGGCGGCTTGAGCCGATTATTGGAAATTATTTATAATTTCCAAATTATGGGTAACACCCGAAATCTGGAGCTGTCAACAAAGATACCGAAGAATCTGGACCGATTGTTCCAAATTATCGTGTGGCCGGGGAAACCCGCTCAAAACGGCTCTTTTCCACCCCCGAAACCCAAAGCGCGGCGCCCTCTTTGCCGAGGCGCCGCGCATCTGGTTCACAAGCAGGAGACCGCCGGCCTCTCAGTGCGACATCAGCACCGGCACGCGCGCATTGCGCAGCACCTCATGGGTGACCCCGCCGAACATGTCCTGCGAGAACTTGCTGTGCTCATAAGCGCCCATCACGATCAGCTTCGCGCCGATCTCCTCCGCCGTGGCCTCGATAAGCTGCGCAATGCTCTGATGCTTCGGGCGCTTGTGCAGATGCAGCGCCTCGACATCGTGGCGTTGCAGATGCGTCACGATCCCCCCACCGGGCGGCGGCGAACCGGGCGCGGCGCCCACGGTCAGCACGGTGACCCGGCGGCGGTCGGTCTCGAAAATCGCCATCGCGTCGTTGAGCGCCCGGGCCGCCGAGCGCTTGCCGTCCCAGGCGACCAGCGCGTGATCGGCCAGACCCGGCGCGTTATAGCCATCCGGCACGATCAGCACCGGGCGCCCGCTGCGCAGCGCCAGCATGTCGGGGCTGGCGGCGCGGTGCTCTTCGTTGGGCAGATGCGACTGCGCGCCCGTCACCACCAGATCGTAGCTGCGCGCGATCTCGCTCGGCGGCAGCGCGCCCACCTCCCCCGGATCGAGAAACGCCACCCTATCCGACAGCCCGGCCAGCGCCGCCTCCTCATGGAAAAGCGCAATCGCCGCCTGCATGTCCTCGCTCTCGACCGTCTCCAGCTTTGCCCGCAGCTCTCCCGACAGCCCGGCCCCGTAACGGTCGATATAGGACGGACCGTTGCGGAACACGCCGGTCAGCCAGCCATCGTGCTGGCGGACAATCTTCAGCGCGTGGCGCAGACTGCTGAGAAAGGCGGCCTCGCCGCTATAGGCCAGAAGGATGTTCCGGAATGCCATATGCGTCTCTCCCCCGCCTCAATGCCCGTTCTCGGGATGCGGCGCGCGCGCCAGCTCGGCCCGGCCCAGCCGCCAGAGCAGCGCCAGCGCCACGAACCCCGCCGCGTTGATCCACAGCGTCCTGTCGCCGCCCACCCCCGGCGGCAGCAGCAGCGCCACACCGGCAAGCCCGGTCAGCACCCGGCGCAGCGCCCCGGTCGGCCCGTGCAGCCAGCCCACGAACGCCGCCGAGATCGCATAGACCCCCAGCACCGCCGTCACCACCGCCAGCGCGATCTCCATCGGCTCGCCGATCAGCAAGAGCGCCGGCGAGAAGACGAAAAGGAAGGGTACGATATAGGCGGTCCAGCCAAAGCGCATGGATTCCCAGGCGGTGGCCATGGGCGGCGCCTTGGCGATGGCGGCGGCAAAGAACGCGCCGATGCCGATGGGCGGCGTCACCATGGACATCATCCCGAGGTAGAAGATGAAGAGATGGGCTGCGATAGGCTCGACTCCCGACTGCACCAGCGAGGGCGCGATCAGCACCGCCAGCAGCAGGTAGACCCCCACCGTCGGCATGCCCATGCCCAGCACCAGGCAGACCACGGCAGAGATCAGCAGCAGCGTCAGCAGGCTGCCCTTGCCCAGCCCCACCAGCGCGAAGGTGGCGGCAAAACCCAGGCCCGTGACGTTCAGCACGCCGATGATGAACCCCGCCGCCGCCGAGATCATGATGATATCGACAATGGAAAAGCCGGTCTCCTGCGCCGCATTCCAGAGCTCGCGCGGCTTCATCCGGGTGGCGCCGTAGCCGGTGGTGAGCCCGATCCCCAGCGCCATCGCCCCGCCCCAGAGCGCGGCGGTCTCCGCGCGCTGGTTGAACCAGAAGAGCGCCGCGACAATAGCCGCGAAAGGCAGGATAAAGACCCAACCCTTGCCCAGAACGGCGCGCGTCGCCGGGATGTCCTCGGTATCCAGCGGACGGATCTGCTGCTTCGCCGCCTGAAGATCGGCCTGCGCAAAAAGCGCCACGTAATAGAGTAGCGCCGGCACGATGGCGGCCACCACGATCTCGGAATAGGGCTTTTGCAGGATATCGGCCATCAGGAAGGCCACCGCCCCCATCACCGGCGGCGCGATCTGCCCGCCGGTCGAGGCCACGGCCTCCACCGCGGCGGCGGTGGTACGGCGAAAGCCCGACTGCACCATGAGTCGGATCGTCACCACGCCGGTGGCGACGATATTCGACACCACCACGCCCGAAATCGAGCCGAAAAGCCCCGAGGCCACGATCGAGATCTTGGCCGCCCCGCCGCGCTGCCGGCCCATTGTGGCCATGGCGATATCGTTGAAGAACTCCGCCCCGCCCGAGCGCAGCAGGAGCTGGCCAAAGAGCACGAAGGCCACCACCACCGTAGCCGCCACGTTCAGCGTCAGCCCCAGCAGCCCGTTGGGATCGAAGGCGAGATAGACCGCCATGCGCTCCGGCGCGACCTGGCGGGTTTGCAGCACGCCGGGCACCAGATGCCCGATCAGCCCGTAGCCGACGATGACCGCGACCACGATGACCAGCGTCCAGCCCACCGTGCGCCGCAGCCCCTCCAGCACCAGCAGGAACAGCGCGGCCCCGGTGATCAGCGCGTCGGCGGGCAGGCTCATGGCGCGCGACACGAGGCCGGGATAGGCCAGGGCCACGTAAAGCCCCAGCCCGAGCCCCGCCAGCGCCAGCAGCCAGTCGAGCGGCGCGCCGGAACGGTCCTGCTTGCGGGCGGGTTTGGTCAGGAACACCAGCGCGAGGCTGAGACCCAGCACCAGCGCGAGGAACTGTTCGGTGTAATAGGAATAGCCCAGCCGCGAGGGCAGATCGGCGGCCTGAAACACGGTCAGAACCGTGAGCAGGCCCGCAAGGATCCCGACGATCAGCGGTTTGGATTCGGTGCCGGTCTGATGGTCCACGAAAGCGCCTCCTTGTGCTGGAAGAGAGCCGGAAAAGGCAGGGCACGCGCGCGCCCTGCCCCGGATCGGTCACGCAAGCCGGATCAGCCGGCGGGCGACATCTCAATGCCGCGCGCCTCGAAGAACGCCTTGGCGCCGGGGTGATACTCGACCCCCGGATAGGCCTTGTAGGCAGTGTCGAGATTCAGCGCACGCAGCGGCGGATAGGCCTCGCCGATGGCGTCCTTCTGATCGAAGACCACGGTCAGAAGCTGCTCGATCTTCTCGTCCGGCACATGCGCGCCGGCGAGCAGCACATTGTCCCAGGTGACGAACTGCATCGGCTCGGCCACGCCCACGCGCACCGGCGCCGGGGTCACTTCGGTGAAGTAGAAGGCCGGGCGCACCTCCTGGATCCTGGCCAGCGTCTCGTCATTGGCCTCGACGCTCAGATAGCGCACGCCGCCGACCGAAGCGTCGACCTCGGCCACCTTGGGGCCGCCCACCGCGAAAAACGCGCTGTCGACCCGGCCCGAGGCCATGTCGTCGGAGCCCCGGATCAGTTCCGGCACCGGCACCTGTTTCACATCGTCCCAGCTCAGCCCCCCGGCGGCGAGGATGGCCGAGATATGCGAGCGCGCGATGGGGAAGGCATCCCAGCCCGAGGGCACGCTCCTGCCCTTGAGATCCGCCACCGCCGTCATGCCGGAGCTTTCCTTGACATAGAGCCCGACCGGGAACGGGTTGATCCGCGCCACCACCCGCAGGTTCGGCATCGCCATGCGGTATTCGCCCGAGCCCTCCACGGCGGTGATCACGTCGTTCACATCGTTGAGCGAAAACTCTGCAAGCTGGTCGTTCACCGCCTGCATCATCTGCGCATTGCCGCCATAGGGCTGCACCACCAGCGCCATGGCGCCGCTGTCGCGTGCCTCGCCGGCGATCACCGTGGCCATGGTGTTCCAGACCGAACCCTGCGGCGGGGTCGAGAAGGACATGACCTGCGCCTGCACACTCGCGCCGAACCCCGCGACAAAGGCCGTGGCCAGGCAGATGCTCCTGAAGATCCTCATTGCGTTTCCTCCCTTTTCAATCCTGCGCTCAGCCCGCGACCAGCGCCTGACGGTCGATCTTGCCGGTGCCGGTCTTGGGCAGCTCGGCCACGTATTCGAACAGCCTTGGCGATTTGAACGGCGTGAGCTGCGTCTTGACGTAATCGCGCAGTTTCAGTGTCTGTTCGTCGCTCGCCGCCACGCCCGCGACGAGGCTCACGATGGCCCGCAGCGCCATGCGCTTGTCGGCAAGCTGCACCGCCAGCACCGCGCATTCGTGCACATCCGGGTGCTCGTTCAGGCAGCGCTCGACCTCCAGCGGCCAGACCCATTGCCCGGAGACCTTGATCAGATCGTCCGCGCGGCCCTGGAAGTAGTAGAACCCGTCGCGCTCGATGAAACGGTCGCCGGTATAGATCCAGTCGCCGCGCATGGTCTCGGCGGTCTTGTCCGGGCGGTTCCAGTAGGTCGGCGCCGAGGAATGCCCGCGCACGAACATCACCCCCTCCTCGCCCGGCTCGGCCGGCACACCGTCCGGCGTCTCCAGCCGCACCTCATAGCCCGGCACCCGCGCCCCCGCCGCCCCGATCCGGTGATCGTCGAGCGCGTTCGACAGATACACATGCAGCAGCTCGGTCGAGCCCAGCCCCTCGGTCGGCCCGTGGCCCACCAGCTCTTTCCAGGTGTTGTAGACATCTTCCGACAGGATCTCGGCGGCGGACATGGACTGGCGCAGCGAGCTCAGATCATGCGCCTCCAGCGCGGCACTGCGCGCCAGCGCCGTGTAGAGCGTCGGCAGGCCGAACAGCACCGTCGGGCGATAGATCTCGATGGCCCCCAGCACCACGTCGGGGCGCGGCTGGCCCGGCATGAACAGCGTCGTCGCCCCGGTGCAAAACGGAAAGACCAGCGAATTGCCGAACCCGTAGGCGAAATAGGCCTTGGGCACGGAATAGCAGATATCGTCCTCGCGCAGCTTGAGGATATGGTCGCCGAAACTCTGCTGGATATAGGCCATGTCGTGATGCAGATGCACGATGCCCTTGGGCCGCCCGGTGGAGCCCGAGGAATACATCCAGAACGCCATGTCGTCGGGGCCGGTATCGGCGGCTTCCAGCTCGGTCCCGTGGCCGTCGAGGAAGGTCGCCGCCCCGATCCGGCCCGGCCCGGTCACATCGCCATTGGTGACCACGATGCTCTCCAGCTTCGTGTCCTTCAGCGTGTCGCCGGAAAAGATCGCCGACAGCTCCGCATCGACCACCGCATAGCGCGCCTCGGTATCCTGAAGGAAATATTGCAGCACATCCGGGCGGGTCTGGATATTGAGCAGAACCGGCACGAACCCTGCCCGAACCGCACCAAAGAAGGCCGCCGCGAAGGCCGGCGTGTCGTCGAGGAAAAACGCGATCCGCTCGCCGCGCGCCAGCCCGGCATCGGCAAAGGCATTGCCCCAGCGCGCCGCCTCGGCGATCAGCTCCGCATAGCTCATATGCCCAAGCGGGCCGATCACGGCGGTCTTGTCGGGGTTCCGGCTCAGGTTCTGCCAGAGGATTTCGGACCCGTTCCGGTGATCGGCCTTCACATAGCCGATCTCGTCCGCGCCGGGGGTGCGCTCGGCGACGGGGTCGGGGATGGCGCCGGTCGCATGTGTGCTGGTCATATCCGTCATCTGGTCTCCGTGACGTCGGCAAACGGGGGCCGTGGGGCGCCCGCCAGAGGCGCCCTGCCCCTCTCGTTGCAGGGGTTGAGAGAACCGGGGGCCGCGCCCCCGCGTTCAGCCGTGAACGGCGCTGTAGGCTTCGTAATCGGCGGCGAATTTCGGCGCGATCTGATGCAGCCGCTCCGGCGTCATCCGGCCCGAGCGCATCAGGTAATCATGCGCGAAATCCATCGGCGCGAGCCGCAGCTTCTCGCCAAAGCTCTCGTACCAGGTGGCCGAGGTATTGGCGGCATCGACGATCTTGCGCGCCACCGGCGGGCGCTGCGCCTGATAGGCGGCGAGCGCCTCGTCGATATCGTCGTGATCCTTCAGCGCATGGATGAGCGCAATCGCGTCCTCCATGGCCAGCCGCGTGCCCGACCCGATGGAGAAATGCGCCGTATGCACCGCATCGCCCAAGAGCACGTTGCGCCCGGCGATCCAGCTTTCGCACCAGAGCCGCGGGAACTGCCGCCAGTTGGATTTGTTCATCACCAGATCGGTGCCCTTGAGCACATCGGCGAACAGCGTGCTGCACAGCTTGGCGCTTTCTTCCTCGCTCATCGCGTCAAAGCCAAAGGCCTTGTAGGTCGCATCCTCGCATTCGACGATGAAGGTGCTGCGATCCGGCGCAAAGCGGTAGTGATGCGCGTTGAGCGGGCCCTTGTCGGTCTCGATAAAGGTCTGGGTCAGCGTATCAAAGGGAATGGTCGCGCCGAACCAGGCAAAGTGGTTGTCGAAATACTCGATTTTCGGCCTGAACTGGTCTTCGAACGACTGGCGCATCAGCGAGTTCAGCCCGTCGGCGCCGATCACCAGATCCGCGTCGAATGCGTCGAGCGAGTCGATGCGGGTCTTGAAACGGATCTCGACACCCAGATCGCGGGCGCGGTCCTTGAGGATCTCGATCAGCTCCAGCCGCCCCACGGCGGTAAAGCCCACGCCGTCCAGCGTCACCTGCCCTTTCGGCAGGTTCAGCGTCATGTCCTGCCAGCGCTCCATATGCGGCACGATCAGGTCATGGGTCTCGGCATCGTCGGCTTTCAGGAAATCGAGCGCACGGTCGGAAAACACCACACCGAATCCAAAGGTCGCGCCTTCCGGATTCTGCTCGGTTACCCGCACTTTCACATGCGGCAGCAGCCGGCGGATCAGGATCGCGGTATAGAGCCCGCCGGGCCCTCCCCCCAGAATTTCGATGGTCGACAGCTGGGACATCCTTCCTCCCTCCCGAAGCTATGGACGTTGAGGAATGGATAGGATAAAATTCTAAATCGTGCAAACATTTTTATAATACGGAAAACTCCATGGCCCATCTGATGACCGTCGACGTGACTTTCGGAGATTGCGATCCCGCCGGTATCGTCTTTTATCCGAACATTTTTCGCTGGATGGATGCGGGTTTCCAAAAGCTGCTGCGCCCGCTCGGCGGACATCAGAAACTCTGCCGGGATCTCGACAGTCTCGGGCTCGGGCTCGCCGATGCGCAGGCGCAGTTCCGCAGCACGATTCGGGATGGCGACCTGCTGGAGCTGCATGTCTCGGTCGAGAAATGGTCGGCGCGCAGCGTGACCCTCGCCTATGAGGGCCGGGTCGGCGAGAGGCTGGCTTTCGAGGGCCGCGAAGTGCGCTGTCTTTTCATCCGCGGCAAGGACGGTATTGTCGCGGGTGACATGAACGCCTTTCGCGAGAGGTTGGAGAAAGCGGAATGACGGACGAGGTGGGCCACGGGCTGAAATCGCTGGACACGGCGCTAGGCGTGCTGGCCTTCATGGCGCGGCAGGACGGCCCGCTCACGCTCTCCGACATCGCGCGCGGCTGCGGCATGCCGCCGAGCAAGGTGCACCGCTATCTCGCCTCCTTCGTCACCGCCCGGCTGGTCCGGCAGGAGGGCCGCTCCGGGCGCTACGATCTCGGGCCGGAGGCGCTGCAACTCGGGCTCGCCGCCATCGGGCGGCACGATTTCGTCAACAGCTCTGCCGACGGGCTGCCGGATCTGGCGGCGCAGACGGGCATGACGGCGCTGCTCGCGGTCTGGGCCAATGACGGCGCCACGGTGGTGCGCTGGCAGCGCGGCCTCTCGCCCACGGTGACCTCGATCGGGCTGGGCACGACCCTGCCCCTGCTGACCTCCGCCACCGGACGGATCTTTCTCGCCTACGCCCCGCAGGCCGCGATCCGCCCCATGCGCGAGACCGAGCTGCGCCGCGCCGCGCGCCAGCCCGCGCTTTTGCCCGATGTACCGGCGAATTCCGCAGGGTTAGAGACGCTTCGCGACACGATCCGCGCGCAGGGATTTGCCTCGGTGGACAGCAATTTCATCCCCGGCCTCGTCGCCGCCGCCGCGCCCGTGCTCGACTGGCAGGGCGAGGCGCAGGCCGTCGTGACCATCTTCGGCGTCGACCCGGCAAACATTCTGCCGGACTCGCCCCAGGTCCGGGCGCTTCTGGACTATTGCGCCGCCTGTTCGGTGGTGCGCGCCGCCTGAGCCCTCAGCCACCGGCGGGCGCGGTCAGCCCGTCATCCTCCAGCCGCTCACGGTCGGGCAGATCGCTGAGGCTCTCCAGATCGAAGGCCACGAGGAACTGCTCGGTGGTCACAAAGGTATAAGGCGCGCCCCGGCGCGGGCTGCGCGGACCGGTGGCGATGAGCTTGCGCGCGTTCAGCCGCCCGATCAGGTCGCGCGCGATCTCCTTGCCGAAGATGTCCTTTAGCCCGTCGCGGGTGATCGGCTGGTGATAGGCGATGGCCGCCAGCACCGCGATGTCGAACTCGTTCAGGTCGAGCACCTGCTGCCCCACATCCGCCGCCGCCCGGATCGCCGGCGCATAGGCCGGACGGGTGCGCAGGATCCAGCCGCCGGTCACCGCCGCCACCGCAAAGGCGCGGCCCTCCAGATCGGCGGCAAGATCCTCGACCAGCAACTCGACGGAAGCGCCCTGCCCCACGACCCGCGCCAGATCCTCGCGCGGCACCGGCGACGCGCTGGCGAACAGCACCGCCTCGATACGCCGCATCCATTCGCGCCAGCGCAGCTCCGGCGGCAGATCGACAAGCTCGCGGTCGAGATCCGGTTCGGCGCGGTCCCCGGCCATGCTCACACCCCGTAGAGCCGAAAGGTCTCGCGCCCGGTCAGTTCACACACCGCCCCGAGCGCCACCAGCCGGTCGCAGAAACGCCGCGCCGCGCGGTCTGACATCAGATGTTTCAACCCTCCGGCGCTCAGCGCATCCCGGCTCAGGAACAGCGCCACCGCCTGCGCCGCCGGTTTCGCCCGCAACTTCGGCGCCACCGCCTCCAGCCGCGCGGCACGGCGGGCGAGATCCCCGGCGAGCCCCGCGATCTCCGGCACCGCTGCGACAGCCGCACGATGGCAGGCATGCCGCAGCTCGTCCCCGCTCTTGCGCAGATCCCGCCGGCTCAACCGCCCCGCCAGGAGCGGCACAAGATGATCCCACCCCAGCGCCCGCGACAGGGTCGCATCGGCCAGGATCAGGGCCGCGATCTCGTCCTGCGGCGCATCGGTCAGAACACGCTCCAGCACCATCGCCGTCCGCCGCATCGGAACGCCCTGTCCCGCATCGAGCCAGGTTGCGATCCGGTCGGCGGAATGGGCGGGCAATGCGCGGTGCAGCGCCTTGGCAGAGACCGGCCGCTCGACAGCACGCCGCCAGCTCAGGTAGATCTCACCCGCCGGGCCGGGGTGGTCTCCGGGTCGTAGCAGATGCAGGACGTCGCGCAGATCGGCGGCGCGTTCGGGGCGTCCACTTGAGGTCAGGCAGGCCTCTGCGGCGCTCAGGGCAAGGCGGTCGCGGAGAAGAGTGTGGGGGATGCCCGGACGGTTGAGGGCGTGGTGCAGATGGATCAGCGCTGCGCCCGACAAAAACGCCACATCTTCGGCATTTTCGGCAGATCTCCGGGTGACCCAGGTGGGCAGTCCGGGTAGGGTGTGAGAGCCTGTATCGGGATCTGAGTGGGTCTGGATCATCTCTTCAGCCTATTCGATGACGGCGCTTCATTCCACATTTTAGCACGAAAACCGCCCTCCCCTGAGGATTTTCGCCATGTCCGATAATGCGCGCATATCCAGGCGCGAACCGGACGTTCACAGCTGTGAACCGTTGCGAGTGTTCACAGCTGTGAAGATCTCAGGCCGCGCGTCGTGTGAGCGCGGCGAGCATCGGGCCGCTGGAAAATCTGCCTTCGGATGCCATTCGCGCCAGATGCCGCAGATAGGCTCCTGGTGAGCGGATCTCGGTGAACCGTTCAAGCATCGCCGCCAGCACGATGGCGGCCTGCTCGCGCCCCATCACACCTACCGCGTCTTCCCAGCAATCCGGCGAGATTCCGGCCATAGGATAGAGCCTCTCGGCCGCTGCGATCAGGTCCGGCCAGCCGCGAATGGGATCCGGGCTGTAGCTCTGCAATTCTCCGCAAACGGAGAGAACCATCCGTAAAGGCGGCGTACGGGTCTCTGGCAACGGCACGACAGTTGCCGAAGCGTTTGCGGATGCCTCGGCGACACCAAGCTCCTTGTTCTGCCCCGGTGTGGTGTTCGCCTTAGCGCTTTCACAGCCGTGTTCAGATTCAAAAGAGTCTTTTTCTGAACTCTGATGGTGCTGCTCAATCCGGTCGTCACTGCTGCTCAGATTCGGTGTTTTCACAAGCTCCAGCGCCTGCTGCGCGGTGGTCAATGCGTCGGTCAGAGTGGCCTGAATGGCCGTCAGCTTGTCCTCGTCGAGCTTGCGGCGCAGCGTCCGTGCGGTGAGCCGGGCGAGGTCGTCGAAGGCATCCCATGAAGCGGCGTCCGGATGTTCCATGGCGCCGAACTCGGCGAGGGCGGCGAGGTCGCGGCGCATCAGGCTGACGATCTCGCGCAGGTGCCGCAGGCGGTCGTTGCGGGCCTTCAGCCGCTCGGCGGCGTCCTGGAATTCGGCAAAGCGATGCGCGAGGGGCGTGAGGTCGAAGCCATAGGCGACCTTGGTTCCGGCGAGGCGGCGGGCGTAGCGCTTGCCGTTCGGGCTGTCGCGGCGCAGGAGGATGCCGGCGGCGACGAGATGGCCGAGATGGCGGCGCATGGTCGAGCAGGGCATGCCGTTCAGCCGCTCGCAGATCGAGGCGTTGGACGGGTAGACCACCGGGGCGCCGGCGCTCGGGTCGAGCCGGGTCTCGGGGTGAAAGCTGATGAGCGCCTGCAACACAGCGAGGTCGCGATCCGAGAGGCCGTAGATTTCGCGCGCGGCGGAAAGGCTGCGCAGGGCCTGCCACTTGTCGACGGCGGGGCAGGGGGTGGTTTCCGCGTCACGATGCCGGAGGCTCGCCTGCAATTGGCCAGCCTCCACCGGCCGCCCGAAAGGCGTGATGGGTCGATAGTCCATGAATTTATCACGAAGACAAAAAAATCCCGGTCCGCGAATCACTTTGGACTTGCGGGGAACGTTGCCGACCACTAGCTTGAGAGTGCGAAAAACAAGTCTGGGTCTCGTGAAGCGCCGTCTTTGCGGGACCTTTTCTTTTGCCTGTGCCGTGCCTCCTTTTTGGTTTTGCTGCTCTTCCTCAGTCTTCCGCCCGGGTTCTCCAGCGGGCGTGAAGCTCTTCGATCACCTCTTGTGCTTCGGCCTCGAGCCAGTCGGCAAAGCCGGGCTCGTCTAGGTCGATGGCGAGGCCCTTGGCGGTGCGTTTGACGCTGCCTGCCTTGCGGCCACCGATGGTGATCGGATGTTTTGCGGGCGCGGATTTGCCCGTGCTCTGCGCGGTGCTCCGGCGCGGGGCAGGGGAGGCGCTCACCGCTTTCAGCACTGCCTCGAACGCGGCGACGGAGACATCCTCGGGCACGGGCTCCTGCCGGACGAGGGCGGTTTCCGCCTCTGTGTGCACCCGCTCGGCCAGGGCGGCGAGTTCGGCGCGGTCGGCGCCGGTCTCGTCGATGGCGCGCGACAGGGCCTCCCAGCGCGGGCGCCCGATGCCATGCGCGGCGCCGATCGCCTCGATCAGCTCGCGCCCGACGCTGCCGGCGATGGCCATGGCCATGGAGACGGAGGATTTCGTCACCGTCAGCACCTCGGCCACGCGGGCCTGATTGCCGAAGCCCTGCTCTACCAGCTCCTGCGCAAAGAGCGCCTTTTCGATATAGGAGAGGTCGCGCCGGGCCATGTTCTCGGAGATCTGCGCCTGCATCGCGGCGCTGTCGTCGAGACTGGCCACCAGCGCACGGACCTTGGTCACACTGTCGGACTGGCGGATCGCCTCCAGCCGGCGGCGGCCATAGACCAGCAGGTAGCGGTCGGGCTCGCTCGGGTGGCGGCGCACCAGGATCGGCACGGTCTGGCCGTTCTGTTCGATGGCGTGGCGCAGGTCGATCACATCCGCCGGGTCGAGCCGGTCGCGCATGCGGTCGTCGTCGATGGCGCCGGGGTCGAGCTCCCAGACATGGTGATTGTCGACCGCGTTGCGCGCCGAGCGCAGGGCACGGTTGGTGGACATCATCGACGGCGCGGCGCTGCCCGATCCGGCGGCGGCGAGACTGTCGAGCATCGACATGCGTTTCTTGCGGCTATCGGTCATTTGCGTCCCCATGTCGCCTGAATCAGCGCGGCGATCTCATCGTTCACCGCATTCAGGCTTTCGATGGCGCGATCATAGGTGGACCGGGTGAAGGCTGAGCGCTCGACCTCGTAGAGTGTCTGTTTGGTCAGCCCGGCATCCGAGATCGCGGTGGATTTCAGCATCGGCGCGTTCAGCACCTTCTCGCCATACATGGTCCGGAGAAAGGCGACGATCCGGTTCTGAGGGGCGTCGGTGGGTTCATACCGCGTTAACAGATAGCGCATCCAGTCGTGTTTCATGTCGGCGCCGGATTCGGCGATCACGTCCATCAGGTCGGCGGTCATGCGCAGGAATTGCGACATCGACATCACGTCGAGCATCTCGGGGTGGATGGTCACCAGCACGCCGGTGGCGGCGGAGAGCGCCGACATGGTGAGAAAGCCGAGCTGCGGCGGGCAGTCGATCACCACGACGTCATAGTCGGAATCGACCTGGGACAGAGCCTCTTTCACCCGGAAAAAGAACAGCCCAGCATTGCCCTGCGCCAGTGCGCGCGGGGTGTCGTGCTCGAATTCCATCAGTTCGAGATTGCCGGGGATGAGATCGAGCCCGGGGATATAGGTCTTGCGGATGACGGTGGAGATCGGCGCCGGATCGTCATAGCGGATGGCGTCGTAGAGCGTGCCGCCGTCGAGCAGGTCGTATTCCGGCTGCACGCCGTGCAGCGCGGTGAGCGAGGCCTGCGGATCGAGGTCGATGGCCAGCACGCGGTAGCCGAGCAGCGCCAGCCGCTGCGCCAGATGCGCGGAGGTGGTGGTCTTGCCCGAGCCGCCCTTGAAGTTCATCACGCCGATGATCTGCATGCGGTCGATATATTTGCTGTCGCTGCCCTCGGGCGCGAGGCGCCGTCCGGGCAGGTAATCGCCGGGCTTGCGGGCGGTCTTTTCCAGCAGCACCCGCAGATCCACGAGATCCTGCACGGAATAGAGCCTGCGATTGCCCGGCGTCAGCTCGGGCGAGGGGCCGCGGCCTTCGAGATGCAGCTTGCGCAGGTAGCTGTCATTGACGCCGAGCATCGCCGCTGCCTCGCCGGAGGTGAACTTGCGCATGCTCTTGGAGGCATCGGGCGGAAACAGGCTCTCACCCTGCGCATGGAGCTGGGTGGCGAGCATTTCCGAATGCTCGCGTATAACCGTATTGAGGTCTTCCTGAACGAAGATATCTTCCATCTGTCTCTGCCGCCTCTTGCGCCTTGTGCAAGCGCCTGTCTTGTCGTTTCATGACGCCAAGATCCGGGGCCGGTGGCTGTGGCGCCACTTCGTGTTCACGGAAATTGGCGTGTTCGAACGCTTTTCCGTGACTATTGTCGGAATCGCCGGATTCGCGCAAGAGTTTTCCACAATATTCGATGGATAGGGCCGTTTGCGGGATGGCGGCGACGGCGGGGCCGTGTTCGAATCAGCACAGGTGCCTCTGGCCGCTTTCGGCGCGCGCCCCGGCATTTTCCGGGGTTTCGGGCGGTTTCGGGCCGGGGGTCGATACGATTTTTCCGCCGCAGTGCAAAATTTTCAGGTGCCGGCGGGTTTTCATTTACAAGCCCCGCGCGGCGCGACAGCACAGAGGGCACGAACGGACGATCCAAGGGAGGAACACTGCATGAAGGCGCTGGTTCTGGAGGAAAAGGGCAGGCTCGCCCTGCGGGAGTTCGACAGTCCCGGCACGCTCGGGCCGCGCGACGTGCGGATCAAGACCCATACGGTCGGTATCTGCGGCTCGGATGTGCATTATTACACCCATGGCAAGATCGGCCATTTCGTGGTGACCGAGCCGATGGTGCTGGGGCACGAGGCCTCGGGCACGGTGATCGAATGCGGCAGCGAGGTGAGCGGGCTGAAACCCGGCGACCGGGTCTGCATGGAGCCCGGCATTCCCGACCCGGACAGCCGCGCCAGCAAGCTGGGGATCTACAATGTCGATCCGGCGGTGCGCTTCTGGGCGACGCCGCCGGTGCATGGCTGCCTGACCCCCGAGGTGATCCACCCCGCCGCCTTTACCTACAAGCTGCCCGAGAGCGTCAGCTTTGCCGAGGGCGCCATGGTCGAGCCTTTCGCCATCGGCATGCAGGCGGCGCTGCGGGCGCGCATCCAGCCGGGCGATATCGCGGTGGTCACCGGCGCCGGCCCGATCGGCATGATGGTGGCGCTGGCGGCCCTCGCGGGCGGCTGCGCCAGGGTGATCGTCGCCGATCTCGCCCAGCCCAAGCTCGACATCATCGGCGCCTATGACGGCATCGAGACGGTGAATATCCGCGAGACGCCGGTGGCCGAGGCGGTGGCGGCGGCCACCGATGGCTGGGGCGCAGATGTGGTCTTTGAATGCTCCGGCGCAGCGCCGGCCATTCTCGGCATGCATGAACTGGCCCGGCCCGGCGGCGCGATCGTGCTGGTGGGCATGCCGGTCGATCCGGTGCCGGTGGATATCGTCGGGCTCCAGGCCAAGGAGCTGCGGGTCGAGACGGTGTTCCGCTACGCCAATGTCTATGACCGGGCGATTGCGCTCATGGCCTCGGGCAAGGTGGATCTGACACCGCTGATCTCGGGCACCGTGCCGTTCGAAGAGAGCATCGCTGGTTTCGACCGCGCGGTCGAGGCGCGCGACACCGATGTGAAGCTCCAGATCGCGATGCCGGAGTGAGCGCCATGTATCTCGGGATCGACATGGGCACCTCGGGCATCAAGGCGATGCTGGTGGACGAGCGGTTCGAGACGGTGGCGGTGGCGCATGCGGCGCTGGACGTGTCGCGCCCGCATTCGGGCTGGTCCGAACAGGCGCCCGCCGACTGGATCGCCGCCACCGAGACGGTGCTGGACAGCTTGCGCGCCTCGCACGGGGAGGCGCTGGCGACCCTTCGGGGCATCGGCCTTTCGGGGCATATGCACGGGGCGACGCTGCTCGATGCCTCGGACGCGGTGCTGCGGCCCTGCATCCTGTGGAATGACGGGCGCTCGGGCGCGCAATGCGAGACGCTGACCGCGCGGGCGGATTTCCACGGCATCGCCGGCAATCTGGTGATGGCGGGCTTTACCGCGCCCAAGCTGCTCTGGGTCGCCGAGAACGAGCCGGAGATCTTTGCGAAGACCGCCAAGGTGCTGCTGCCCAAGGATTACCTGCGGCTGTGGCTGACCGGCGAGCATGTCTCGGAGATGTCGGATGCCGCCGGCACGCTGTGGCTGGATACCGGCCGGCGCGACTGGTCGGATACGCTGCTGGAGGCCACCGGGCTGACGCGCGACCACATGCCAGCGCTGGTCGAGGGCTCGGACGTGTCGGGCCATCTGCGCAAGGATCTGGCCGAGCGCTGGGGTGTGGCGCAGGTGCCGGTTGCCGGCGGGGCAGGGGACAACGCCGCCACCGCCTGCGGCATGGGCGTGATGCGCCCCGGCACCGGGTTCCTGTCGCTGGGGACATCCGGCGTGCTGTTCGCGGCGAGCGACCGCTACCAGCCTAATACCGGCGACGCGGTGCACACGTTCTGCCACGCGGTGCCGGAGACCTGGCACCAGATGGGGGTGATCCTCTCGGCCTCGGATTCGATGAGCTGGCTGTCCGAGATCACCGGGCGCGGCGTGCCGGAGCTGGCGGCGCTGGTGCCCGAACGGGTCGAGGCGCCGGCGCGGGTGACCTTCCTGCCCTATCTTTCCGGCGAGCGCACGCCGCTGAACGATCCCGGCGCGGCGGGGGCCTTTGTCGGGCTGCGCCGCGACGTCGCCCTGCCCGAGATGGTGCAGGCGGTGATGGAGGGCGTGGCGATGGCCTTTGCCGACAGCGTGCGGGTGCTGCGCAAGGCGGGCACGCCGATCGAGGCGGCCTTTGCGGTGGGCGGCGGCGCGCGGTCGCGGGCCTGGCTCACCCTCTGCGCCAGCATCACCGGGCTGCGCCTGCTGGTGCCGAAGGACGGCGATTTCGGCGCCGCCTTCGGGGCGGCGAAGCTGGCGGCGGCTGCGGCCACGGGCGAGACGGGCGACGCGATCTTTGCGCAGCCGGAGGTGGGCGAGGAGATCCTGCCCGATACGGATCTGCGCGAGGCCTATGCGAAAAAGTATGACGCCTATATGCGCGGATATCCGGCAGTGAAATCGCTGGAATTCTGAGCGGCGGGCCGGGGATCCGGCGCTTACCGTCGCTTATACATGGGTCTTTCCGCTGCAACGCGGCGCGGAACGCTCCGCGCCGCGGCATGGTGTCCCGTGGCGCTTTGCAGATATCCGCGAATGACATGTCAAAAAAGTATCGGGCAAATTTCCGATCTGAGGTAGAGCGGCGCGGGCCGGAGCGTTACCGTCTCAGCACGCGACCGGCCCGGGTGGAGATCGGGCAGGGCGCGCGACGGAGGAGAGTGAATGCAACCCGATCTGGAACTCGTGCACATCCGCAAGGGCGAGAGCTTTGCCGCCTGGATGCACGGCTATCCGTTCCGGACCGTGCGCTGGCATTACCATCCCGAATACGAAATCCACCTCGTCGTGGACACGCATGGCACGTTTTATATCGGCGATCACATCGGCGCGTTCGGCCCCGGGCAACTGATCATGACCGGCCCGAACCTGCCGCAGAACTGGATTTCCGATATCGCGCCGGGCGAGGTCGTGCCCGAGCGCTCCTTTGTCATCCAGTTTCCCGAGGCGTTTATCGAAGATGCCGCCGCCGCGATGCCCGAGATGGAGGCGATCCGCCCGCTGCTCGACCGCAGCCATCGCGGGCTGCTCTTCGACGAGACGACGGCGGCGCAGATCAAGCCGCTGATGATGGAGCTTTTCGAAGCACAGGGCCTGCGCCGGCTGGCGCTGTTCTGGGAGATCCTCGACCTGCTGGCACGCGCGCCCGATCCGGAGGTGCTGGCGAGCCTGAGCTACGAGCTCGACCTCGAGTCCCTCAAGGAGAGCGGGGTCAACAAGGCCATCGCCTATCTGCGCGAGAACCTGACCGAGAATATCGACGAGAAAGACCTGGCGCAGATGGTCAACCAGAGCCCCAGCGCCTTTTCGCGGGCTTTCAAACGGCACACCGGCTCGACCCTGGTGCGCTACAAGAACCAGCTCAGGGTGGATCTGGCCTGCCAGATGCTCCTGACCCGTCCGGAGGCCAAGGTGGCCGAGATCTGCTATGATGTCGGCTTCTCCAACCTCTCCAATTTCAACCGTCATTTCGTGAGGCTGAAGGGCATGTCGCCCTCGCAGTTCCGGACGACCTTTGCGGCGAACGGGGTGTTCTCGGAGGCGGACTGAACCAGACGGATACCGGACGTACACGAATTCGGGCGGCGGGGTGCCGTCCGGACAGGGGCGGGCTTTGCCTGCCGCAGAAAACTTGGGAGGATACCCTGATGAAACATCTGCTCGGAGCCGCATCGGCGGCTGCACTCGCACTCTCGATGGCCGCGCCGGCCTCGGCCCAGGACGACGGGCTGAAGATCGGCATGACCTTCCAGGAGATGAACAACCCCTATTTCGTCTCGATGCAGGAGGCGCTGATGGGCGCCGCCGAGGATCTTGGCGCCGAGGTCGTGGTGACCGATGCGGGCCATGACGTGGCCAAGCAGATCTCGGATGTCGAGGACATGCTGACCCAGGGCATCGACATCCTGCTGCTGAACCCGACCGACAGCGCCGGCATCGAGGCCGCCGTGCACATGGCCAAGGCGCAGGACGTGATCGTCGTCGCGGTCGATGCCAATGCCAACGGCCCGGTCGACACCTTTGTCGGTTCCAAGAACCGCGACGCGGGCTATCAGTCCTGCAAGTATCTCGCCGACGAGCTGGGCGGCGAGGGCGAGGTCGCGATCCTCGACGGTATCCCGGTGGTGCCGATCCTTCAGCGCGTCGAGGGCTGCAAGGCGGCGTTCGACGAATACGAGGGCATCGAGCTGGTCGACACCCAGAACGGCCGTCAGGACCGCTCGGTCGCGCTTGGCGTGGTCGAGAACATGATCCAGTCGCACCAGAACCTCGCCGGCATCTTCTCGGTCAATGACGGCGGCGCCATGGGTGCGCTGGCGGCGATCCAGGGCTCGGGCCGCGACATCAAGCTGACCTCGGTCGACGGGGCGCCGGAAGCGGTGGAGGCCATCGCCGCGGGCGGGCCGTTCATCGAGACCACCGCGCAGTTCCCGCGCGATCAGGTGCGCGTCGGCCTCGCCATGGCGCTGGCGCAGAAATGGGGCGCACGCGTGGTGCCCGCCGAGGTGCCGATCGACGTGCGCGTGGTCGATGCCGAGAATGCCGCCGATTTCAGCTGGTAAACCCGACACCGCCACCCCCGCCCGGCGTGGGGGTGGCGCTTTTCCGCAACGTCCCAAGGCTGCCCAACCATGCTGCAACTGACCGGAATCAAGAAGCGCTTCGGCACGATCCAGGTGCTGCACGGGGTGGATCTGGATGTGCGGGCCGGCGAGGTTCACGCCCTGCTGGGCGAGAACGGCGCGGGCAAATCGACGCTGATGAAGATCCTCACCGGCATCATCCAGCCCAGCGAGGGCACCATCACCATCGAGGGCGAGCCGCGCCAGTTCTCGAATTACGACGAGGCCATCGCGGCGGGCATCGGCATCGTCTTTCAGGAATTCAGCCTGATCCCCTATCTGACGGCGGTGGAGAACATGTTTCTCGCCCGCGAGATCCGCAATCGCTTCGGCCTGCTCGACCGCCGCGCCATGCATGATCGCGCGAAAGAGATCCTCGCCCGGCTCGAGGTCGACGTGCCGCTGGATGTGCCCATCGCCAAGCTCTCGGTCGCGGAACAGCAATTCGTCGAGATCGCAAAGGCGCTGTCGCTGAATGCGCGCATCCTCGTGCTGGACGAGCCCACCGCGACGCTGACCCCCTCGGAGGTGGCGCATCTCTTCAAGGTGATGCGCGAACTGCGCAAGCAGGGCGTGGCGATCATCTTCATCTCGCACCATCTTGAAGAGATCTTCGAGATCTGCGACCGCATCACCGTGCTGCGCGACGGCGAGTTCGTCGGCGATTGCCTGGTGTCCGAGACCGATACCGACCGGCTGGTCGAGATGATGGTCGGGCGCCGGATCGAGAACAGCTTTCCCGAAAAGCCCGGCCCGCGCGCCGATGCCAGGGTCATGCTGGAATGCGAGGAGGTGCAGCTCCGCAAGGGCGGGCCGGTGTCGGATTTCGTGCTGCGCGAGGGCGAGATCCTCGGCTTTGCCGGGCTGGTGGGCTCGGGCCGGTCGGAAACCGCGCTGGCGATGCTGGGCGCGTTCCCGGCGGCGCGCTGCAAGGTGCTGGTGGACGGGGTGGAAACCCGGTTCAGGGAGCCCGCCGAGGCGCTGGCGCATGGCATCGGCCTGCTGCCCGAAAGCCGCAAGGAACAGGGGCTGATCACCAGTTTCCCGATCCTTCAGAACATCTCGATCAACAATTACGGCAAGTATCGCCGCGGCCACTGGTTCATCGACCTCAAGAAGGAGCTGGCCGATACCGAGGCCGCGATGAAGGAGGTCCGCGTCAAGGCGCCGGGCCCGATGGCGCGGGTCGATACGCTGTCGGGCGGCAACCAGCAGAAGGTGGTGATCGCCCGCTGGCTGAACCACCAGATGAAGGTGCTGATCTTCGACGAGCCGACACGCGGCATCGACGTCGGCGCCAAGGCCGAGATTTACCAGCTCATGCGCGCGTTCACCGCGCAGGGCTATGCCATCATCATGATTTCCTCCGAGCTGCCCGAAGTGATCGGCATGTCGGACCGGGTCTGCGTCTTCCGCCAGGGCGGGATCGTCGCGACCGTCGAGGGCGACGCCATCAATTCCGAGGAAATCATGTCCCACGCCACGACCGGGAGGGTCAGACATGTCGCATAACGCCAACTCTGCCGAGCAGGGCAAGGGAGGGGTCAGCCTGCGCTGGCTCCTGCATTCGCCGCTTGCGCTGCCGCTGATCGGGCTCATCGTGGTCTCGGTCCTGATGGGCTTTGCCTCGGAGAATTTCTTCTCGGTCTCCAACATCATGAACGTGCTGCGGCAGGTCTCCATCGTCGGCATCCTCGCCGTGGGCATGACCTTTGTGATCCTGACCGGCGGCATCGACCTGTCGGTCGGCGCGGTCATGGCGCTGTCGGGCACCATTGCCGCCGGGCTCATGGTCAATATGGAGCTGCCGGGCTGGATCGGCCTGCTGGCGGGGCTGGGGGTCGGCGTCGGGCTGGGGCTCTTCAACGGCATCATGGTGGCCTGGGGCCGCATGCCCGCAATCATCGTGACGCTGGCCACCATGGGCATCGCGCGCGGCTTCGGACTGCTTTACTCCGGCGGCTACCCGATCTCGGGCATTCCGTCCTGGATCTCGTGGTTCGGCATCGGCCGCGTCGGCATCGTGCCGGTGCCGGTGATCGCCATGGTGGTGATCTATGCGCTGGCCTGGGTGCTGCTGCAACGCACGCCCTTTGGCCGCCATGTCTATGCCATCGGCGGCAACGAGCTGGCGGCGAAGCTGTCGGGGGTGAAGACCCAGATCGTCAAGCTGGCGGTCTACGGCATCTCGGGGCTGACCTCGGCGCTGGCGGCGATCATCCTGACCGGTCGGCTGATGTCGGGCCAGCCCAATGCCGGGGTCGGCTTCGAGCTCGACGCCATCGCGGCGGTCGTGCTGGGCGGCACCGCCATCGCCGGGGGCCGGGGGCTGATCCTCGGCACGCTGATCGGCGCGGTGCTGCTGGGCATCCTCAACAACGGCCTGAACCTGATGGGGATCAACCCCTACCTTCAGGACGTCATCAAGGGTCTGATCATCCTGCTCGCCATCTATATCGGCCGCGAGTGGTGACGGCCCGCCGGGCGGCCCCTGGCGGGGCGCCCGTCTCCCCGGACTATCGAGATTTATCAGGAGAAGAAGCGCATGTCTGAATCGCTGAAGGGCAAGGTCGCCGTCGTCACCGGCGCCGCCTCTGGCATCGGTCTGGCCGCCGTCGAAATGCTGCTCAGGAACGGCTGCACCGTGGTCATGGTCGACCGCAACGAGGCCGCGCTGGCCGAGCTGGTGGCGAAATACGGCGAGCACGCCGTGGCGCAGGTGACCGACCTGCTCGATTTCGACAGCTGCAACGCCATGGTGCCGGAGATCCTTGCCAAGGTGGCGCGGATCGACATCCTCTACTGCAATGCCGGCGCCTATATCGGCGGCGATCTGTGGGAGAGCGACCCGGCCACCATCGACCGGATGCTGAACCTCAACGTCAATGCGGTGATGAAGAACATCCACGCTGTGATGCCCCATATGATGGAGCGGGGGAGCGGCGATATCGTGGTGACCAACTCCATCGCGGGCCATTACCCGGCCTATTGGGAGCCGGTCTATTCCGGCTCGAAATGGGCGATCACCAGTTTCATGCAGGGGATCCGGCGGCAGATGATCCCCTATGGCGTGAAGGTCGCGCAGATCTCGCCCGGGCCGGTGATCTCGGCGCTGCTGGCCGACTGGCCGGAAGAGAACCTGCGCAAGGCCAAGGAAGCCGGCGCGCTGATGGACCCCGAAGAGGTCGCCGACGCGCTGGAATTCATGCTCACCCGCAAGCGGCAGGTGACGGTGCGCGACCTGATCGTGATGCCCACCGCCTTCGAGCGGATGTGAGCGGGGCGGCGGTGCCCGATCTCCTCCTCCGGGGCGCCGCCGCCGCAATATCCGGGCATGCCGGACAGCAAGGAGCAAGCCATGGGTGATCTCTTCATCGGCGTCGATGTGGGCACGGGCTCGGCCCGGGCGGGGGTGTTCGACAGGGCCGGGGCGCTGCTGGCGACGGCCAAGCGCGACATCGCGATTTATCGCGACGATGCCGGGCTGGTGGAGCAGAGCTCGGCGCAGGTCTGGGACGCGGTCTGCGCCTCGGTGCGCGCGGCGGTGGCGGGGCTCGATGCGGCGCGGGTGACGGGCATCGGCTTTGACGCCACCTGTTCGCTGGTGGTGATGGGCGCGGCGGGCGGCCTGCCGGTGAGCGACGACGGCGCGCCGGAGCGCGACATCATCGTCTGGATGGATCACCGCGCCACGGCGCAGGCCGAGCGGATCAATGCCGGCGATCACGACGTGCTGAAATATGTCGGCGGGCGGATCTCGCCGGAGATGCAGACGCCCAAGCTGCTGTGGCTGAAGGAGAGCCGTCCGCAGGTCTATGTGGCGGCGGAGCAGTTCTTCGATCTCACCGATTTCCTGACCTGGAAGGCGAGCGGCGCGCTGGAGCGGTCCTCCTGCACGCTGACCTGCAAATGGACCTATCTCGCCCATGAGGGGCGGTTCGATCCGGGCTATTTCCACGCCATCGGCCTTGGCGATCTGGCGGAGCAGGGCTTTGCCCGCATCGGCGCCTCGGTGGTGCCGCCGGGCACCGCGCTGGGGCAGGGGCTGACCGCGGAGGCCGCCGCCGCCATGGGGCTGGCGCCGGGCATTGCCGTGGCCGCCGGGCTGATCGACGCGCATGCGGGCGGCATCGGCACGGTCGCGGCCTCCGGCGGGGCAGGGGCGGCGACGGAGTGTCTGGGCTATGTCTTCGGCACCTCCTCCTGCACCATGACCACAACGCGCGAGCCGGCCTTTGTGCCGGGTGTCTGGGGGCCGTATTACTCGGCCATGGTGCCGGGCATGTGGCTGAACGAGGGCGGGCAGAGCGCCGCCGGCGCGGCCATCGCGCATCTGGTCACGCTGCACCCGGCGCATGACGAGGCCACGCGGCTGGCGGGCGACAAGGGGCTGGTGCCCTGGCTTGCCGACCGGGCGCTGGAGCTGGGCGGCGATGCCGCCGGCGCGCTGCGGCTGGCCGACGATCTGCATGTGGTGCCGGAGTTCCTCGGCAACCGCGCGCCCTTTGCCGATCCGGAGGCCCGCGCGGTGATCGCCGGGCAGGGCATGGCGCAGGGGGTCGACTCGCTGGTGGCGCTCTATGTGGCGGGCATCTGCGGCCTGGGCTACGGGCTGCGACAGATCGTCGAGACGCAGGACGCCAACGGCGCGCCGACGCGGGTGATCTCGGTCTCGGGCGGCGCGGGCGCGCATCCGCTGACGCGGCAGATCCTCGCCGATGCGACCGGACGGGTGGTCGAGATCACCGAAAGCGACGAGCCGGTGCTGCTGGGCGCGGCGATGCTGGGGGCGGTGGCGGCGCGCGCCTATCCCGACCTCCCCGCCGCGATGCCCGCCATGTCGCGGGTCGCCAGGCGCTGCGCGCCGTCGGACGGGCTCACCGCGGCGCTGCACGGCGCGCGCTACGACACATTCCTCGCCTTTCAGAGCCTCGCGCGCGACAGCCGCGCCCGGCGCAGGGCGCTGACCGACTAGACCCGGGACAAAGGACACATCACATGGATCTCACCGGCCAAGCCTTCACAGGCAAGACCGTCATCATCACCGGCGCGGGCAAGGGCATCGGCCGCGCCTGCGCCACGCTCATGGCCGCGCGCGGCGCGCAGGTCGTGGCGATCACCCGCACGCAGGCGGATCTCGACAGCCTCGCCGCCGAAACCGGCTGCCGCACGGTGCAGGCGGATCTGAGCGAGGCCGCCGCCGCCCGCGCCGCCATGGCCGAGGCCGGGCCGGCGGATTTCCTCATCAACAGCGCCGGCATCAACGTGCTGGAGAGCAGTTTCGACATGACCGAGGCGGGCTATGAGGCCGTCATGGGCATCAACCTGCGCGCCGCGCTGATCGCCTGTCAGGCGTTTGCCCGCGCCCGGGTGGCGGCTGGCGGCGGCGGCGCCATCGTCAATATCACCTCCATCGCCGGGCACCGGGGCTTTGCCGAGCATCTGTGTTATGCCGCCTCCAAGGCCGGGCTGGAGGGCGCGAGCCGGGTGATGGCCAAGGAGTTCGGCCCGCACGGTATCCGGGTGAACTGCGTGGCGCCCACCATCACGCTCACCGAGCTGGCCGCCGAAGCCTGGTCGGACCCGGAAAAGGCGCAGCCGATGATGGTGCGCCACCCGGTGAACCGCTTTGCCGAGGCCGAGGAGGTGGCGCAGAGCATCGCCCTGCTGCTGTCCTCCGATGCCGGGATGATCACCGGCGCGGTGCTGCCCGTGGATGGCGGGTTCCTCGCGGTCTGACGGGCCGGTGCCGGGGGTCAGCCGTAGAGCCAGAGGATCCCGGCACAGGCGGCGAAGGCGGCCACGAGGTTCATCGCCAGCCCGATCTTGAGGAAATCCGAGAACCGGTAATTGCCCGCGCCATAGACCAGCGTGTTGGTCTGGTAGCCGATGGGGGTGGCAAAGCTCGCCGAGGCGCCGAACATCACCGCCATGGTCAGGGCGCGCGGATCGAGCCCGGTGCTGTCGGCCAGTCCGATGGCGATGGGGGTGAAGACCACGGCGACGGCGTTGTTCGTCACCGTCTCGGTCAGCGCCGAGGCCAGCAGATAGACCGAAAGCAGCGCGAAGAAGGGCGGCAGGCCGGAGATCGGCGGCGCCAGCCAGCCCACCAGCAGGTCGACCGCGCCGGTGTTCTGCAAGCCGAGCCCGACCACCAGCATGGAGAAGATCAGCACCAGGATGGAGCCGTCCACCGCGCCCCAGGCCTCGTCGGCGTCGATGCAGCGCAGCACCAGGATCGCGGCGACGGCGAGGATCGACAGGGTGGCGATGTCGAGCAGGCCGAAGGCGGCGAGCCCCACCACCGCCGCCAGCGCCCCCAGCACCAGCGGTGCGCGGCCCCGGCGAAAGGCGCGGCCCGTCGGGCGGCTGACCGAAACAAGCTGCGCCTCGTCCTCGAGCGTCTGGAAGGCGGTGGCGGGGCCTTCGAGCAAAAGCTTGTCCGCCGGGCGGAGCTGCACCGCGCCGAGATCGGGGCCGGGGTTATGCTCGTGACGGTGTGCGCCCAGCACCCGCACGCCGAAACGCCGCCCGAGCGACATGCTGCGCAGCGACCGCCCGAGGCTCGATTTGCGCGGCGAGACGACCACCTCGACGGTGACCAGCTCCCCCTCCGCCGGTTCGCCCCGGCGCAGGCCGATCTTCAGCCCGGGATCGTCATGCAGGGTCAGCAGCTCGGAGGTGGGGGCGCGAAAGATCACCGTGTCACCGGCCTCCAGTACCTGTTCCGCCAGGGGGCCGGGCAGGGGGCTGCCCTTGCGGCGCAGCCCGGTCACCCGCACGCCGCTGCGTTTGAGCGGGGCGATCTCGGACAAAGCCTTGCCGGCATAGGCGTCGCCGGTCACCACGGCCTCGGAGAGAAAGGTGGTCTCGCCCAGAAGCTGGTCGGGGTCGCTCGCGGCGCGGTCGGGCAGCAGCCAGCGCCCGAGCAGGGCCAGCGTGATGCCGCCCGAGAGCGCCACCATCAGGCCGACCGGGGTGATCTCGAAGATGCGGAAGGGCTCCAGCCCTTGGCCGCGCGCCACGCCGTCGACCAGCAGGTTCGTCGAGGTGCCGATCAATGTGCAGGTGCCGCCGAGGATAGCCACGTAGGAGAGCGGAATGAGCAGCCGCGTGGGCGCCTTGCCGAGCGCCGCGGCGAGGCGGATCACCACCGGGATCAGCACCAGCACCACCGGCGTGTTGTTGACGAAGCCCGAGGCCAGCAGCGTCACGCCGAGGATCACGGCGAGCGCCAGCGCGGGCCGCTCGCGGGCCTGCGAGATCACCGTGTCGGAGATCGCTTCGAGCACGCCGGTGCGCACCAGCGCGCCCGAGAGCACGAACATCGCGCCGATGGTGAGCGGGGCGGGGTTGGAGAAGACCGAGAGCAGCTCGTCCTGGCCGACATAGCCCAGGACCACGAACAGCGCGGCGAGCCCGGCGGCGGGCACTTCCGGCGGGTAGAGTTCGAGCACGAAGAACAGGAACAGCGCGACGATCAGCCCGAGGGCGATCAGTGCGTCGTAGGCTGCGACGAGGGAAAGCACTTCGGTCATCGGGACTCACTTGTTGGTCGTCCCTAACGCTGAAGTGTCGGGGGAAGTTGCGCAACCTCCCCCGGTGCCGAAAGAATTCCCGCCGCCGCCGGGCGGATCCTTGCCGGCACGGGCGGCGGATGTCAGCCCGAGTAGCCCGGGCGCGGCACGTTGGCCATGACCGTCTGGGAAAGCCCGCCATCGACGACGATCTCCTGCCCGGTAACATAGGCGGCGCGCGGGCTGGCGAGATAGGTGACCGTATCGGCCATGTCGCGCGGGTCGCCGATCCGGCCCAGCGGCACATGTTTCTCGCGCGCCTCATGGACTGCCGGGTCTTTGTAGAAAGCGGCGCTGAGCGGCGTCAGCACCAGCCCCGGGCTCACCACGTTGGAGCGGATGCCGCGTGGCGCCATCTCGTAGGCAAGCTGCCGCGACAGCATCGAGACGGCGGCCTTGCCCGCGCTGTAGGCGCCGGAAAAGGGCTGCGGGTTGCTGGCCGAGATCGAGGAGACATGCACCACTGCGCCGCCGCCCCGCGCCGCCATCTGGCGGGCAAAGACCTGCGTGGTCAGCAGCACGCCGTCGAGATTGACCGCAAGCATCGCCTTCCAGTCCGCCAGCGGCAGGTCGGTCAGCGGGCCGGGGCGCAGGATACCGGCATTGTTGACCAGAATATCCGCCCCGCCAAAGCGCTCCGCCACAGCATTGCCCGCCGCCGCGAGGCTGTCGGGCGAGGTGACGTCGCAGTCGATGGCCAGAAACCGCTCCCCGGCGTAGCGCTCGTTCAGCGCCGCCACGCCCTCGGCGCCGAGATCGAGCGCGGCGACTGCGCAGCCCGCCGCGAGGAAACTCTCCAGGCAGGCGCGGCCGATGCCGCCGCCGCCGCCGGTGACCACCGCGACCTTGCCCGCGAGCTCAAGCCAGCTCATCGCCGCGCCGCTCATGCCGCGCCCGCCAGATGACGGCCGGTGATGTAGCCGAAAGTCATCGCCGGGCCGAGCGTGATGCCCGCGCCGGGATAGTTGCCGCCCATGATCGAGGCGCGGTCGTTGCCCACCGCGTAGAGCCCCGGAATGGCCGCGCCCTGACGGTCCAGCACCTGCCCCTCGACGGTGGTTTCCAGCCCGTCGAAGGTGCCGAGATCGCCCATGACGATCTTGACCGCGTAGAACGGGCCGCTGTCGATCGGCGCGACGCAGGGGTTGGGGTGAACCTCGGGATCGGCGAGGTAGCGGTTGAAGGCGGTGGAGCCGCGATGAAAGGCGGGATCTTCGCCCTTGCGGGCACTGGCATTGTACGCGGTGATGCTGGTTTCGAGCCCCTTGGGGTCGATGCCGCAGGCCTCGGCCAGCTCGGCCAGGGTACGCCCGGATTTGAGATAGCCATTGCGCAGGTAGATCGAGAGCGGCACTGGCGCGGGCTTGGCAAAGCCCAGCCCGTATTTCCTGATGGCCGTGCGGTCGGCGATGAGCCAGCAGGCGGTTTCCTGTTCTCCCTCGCAGGCGGCGATCAGCGCGGCGCCCACATCGTGATAGCTTTCGCTTTCATTGGTGAAACGCTGGCCGTTCTTCAGCACCGCCACGATGCCCGGCTTGTAGCGGTCGAGCAGATGCGGGAAGGCGGTGAATTTGCCACCACCCGTGGGCACTTTGGAGACCGGCATCCAGGCGGAGGTGTTGGGGAACTGCACGTCGAACTTGCCACCCACCGAGGTGCCGAGGTCGATGCCGTCGCCGGTATTGCCCTCGGGCACCGGGGTGAAATGCTCGCCGCCGCGCTTGAGATGCGGATAGGCTTGGCGGATTTTCTCCAGATCCTGCGCGAACCCGCCGGCGGCCAGCACCACGCCCTTGCGCGCGGTCACCGTGATCTCGCCCCTCGGTGTGGCGATCACGGCACCGGTGATCCCGTCGGGGCCGGAGATCAGCTTGTTCGCCGGACAGGAGGTATGGATCGGGACATCGAGATCAAAACAGCTCTTGGCGAGCCGCGCCGCCAGCGCATTGCCCGAGGTGACATTGGCGCCGCGCCCGTAGCGGATCAGCTCGGCGAAATGTGCCGCCAGCCGCCTGGTCACATAGAGGAACGAGGTGACGGATTTGGTGGCGTTGAAGAAATGCTTGATGTCCGCATTCGAGGAATTGAACATCATCCCCATGAAGGTGATCGTCGACAGCGGCGGGCGCAGGCGTTTCATGTTCTCGCCCAGAGCCGAGGTATCGAAAGGCGCCGCCAGCACCGAGCGGCCCACATCCACACCGCCCGGCGCGTCGGGGTGATAATCGGGGTAGAGCGTCGGTACGAAGGCCACCGAGGTCTCGCGCTCGAACCAGTCGAGCATTTGTGGTGCCGTTTCCAGATAGGCTTCGACCGCCTCGGCATCGTAGAAATTGCCGGTCTCTTCAATCATGTATTGCCGCGCCGCATCGCGGCTGTCTGGGGCGCCGCAATGGCGGTTGCCGGGCACCCAGAGCACCCCGCCGGAAAAGGCGGTCGTGCCGCCGAAGACCGGCTCTTTCTCGATCACCACCACATTCAGACCGTGCTTGGCCGCGGTCACCGCGGTCGCCAGACCGCCGGCCCCCGAGCCGATCACCAGCACGTCGCAGACCTGCCCGTCGCTGAGCGTCTTTGCCATTTCTCTCCTCCCGGCATTCCGGCGCGGTGCCGCTTTGCAGGTCGCGCCCCTTGGCCGTTAATCTGTCTTGGAAGGGGGCTGGAAAGAATGGACGGAGGCCGGCAAAAATTGCATATTTGAGACGTAAATCCGGCGAAGCGCCGGCCGTGGAGGAGCGGGGCGAGAGGAGGGCTAACATGCTGGATGTGAAAATTCCCCTTTGTTTTCTTTACGGAGAGCCCATTTCCGATGTGGAAATGGACTTTCTGCATATCGAGCCGATCCGGGAACGGAGCGGGGCGCACGATTGGATAATTCGCGAGCATTCGCATCCCGAGCATATCCAGGTTCTGCTGGTCGAGCGGGGCGGCGGGAGCTTTTGGGTCGAGGGGCAGGAGCTGGCGGTTCCGACCCGCAGCATGATCGTCGTGCCCGCCGCCATGGTGCATGCGTTCGAGTTCTCCGCCGATACCGACGGCTTCGTCATCAATGCCGCGAGCTCCTATGTGCGTGCGGTCGCGGGGTCGGATTCGCGGCTGCTCGAACCTGTTTCGCGCGCGGCGGTCTATCCGCTCGAAGATGAACCGATGCGGCAGGAGATCATGGGCGAGGTCTTTCGTTGGTGCTACCGGGAATATGTCTGGTCGGCGCCGGGGCGCCGCGCCGCGATCTATGGTCAATTCCTTCAGGTGCTGGTGGCGCTGATGCGTGCGGCGGATGCCGCCGGCCAGCCGGCGCTGGCGGCGGGCGACAAGGATTACGCTCTGGTCTGCCGGTTCCGCGAAGCGGTGGAGGAACGGTTCCGCATCACCCGCACGATCACCGATTATGCCAGTGCCCTTGGCGTGACCGCCCACCGGCTGAACCAGGCCTGCCGGGCGCGGGCGGGCAAGTCGCCCTCCGATCTGCTGCACGAGCGCACCATCGTCGAGGCCAAGCGCTTTCTCATCTACATGGAGCGCTCGGTGGCCGAGATCGGCTATGAGCTGGGCTTTGACGATCCCGCCTATTTCAGCCGCTATTTTACCAAGCGGGTGGGGCAGACGCCGGGCAGTTACCGCAAGGCGATGCTGAAAGGCTCGGAGGAGCGGCTGGCGCGCAGCGGCTGAGGCGCAAATCTGCAAGACAAATGCGCAAAGCTGCATTCTGGGGCGGCCCCGCGCCCGGTAGAACGGGCCGGATCGGCAGAGAAGAGGAGCCCCGGGATGTTCTATGAATTGCGCGTGTACGATCTGGTCGCAGGCCGGGGGCCGGAATATCTCGAGCTGTTCCGCACCGTGGGTGTGCCGCATGTGACGCGGCACTTGCCGATGGCGGGGTACTGGCTGACCGATACCGGCGCGCTGAACCGGATCTATCACATGTGGATCTATGCCTCGCTGGAGGAACGCGCGGCGGCACGGGTCGGGCTCGGCACGGATCGCGACTGGACCGAGGGCTTTGTGCCCAAGGGGTTTCCGCTGATCCTCAAGCAGGAAAACATGCTGATGCGCTGCGAGGACAGCTCGCCGCTGCTCGACCGGGTGACGGCGGAGCGGCGGGAGCCGCATGCGGCGCAGACGCCCGAAGACCCGATGTTCGGGCCGCGCCTGCTGTCGCTCATGGTGGACGGGCGCGCGACGGGTGGCGAACGTCTCGGGCGCTGGACGGTGATTTCGGGCAGTACGCCGGGGGCGGAGATGTCGCTTTTTGCGCATGAAGCCTGGGAAGACCCCTTTGCCACCGCGCCGGGGGCGGCGCGGCATGAGCTGTTGCGCCCGCTCAGCCTGTCGCCGCTGCGCTAGGCGCCGGAAGCGGCGCCCGCCGCGCCGTAGGCCGTCCATCCGGCATCGACCGCGAGAGTGGTGCCGGTGATGGCCGACGCAGCGGGGGAGGCGAGGAACCAGACCGCCTCGGCGATCTCTTCCGGCGCGATCAGCCGCCCCATGGGGCAGCGCGCCTTGACCGCCGCCAGATCGAAGAGCCCGCGCGCGGCGAGATCCCGCACCAGCGGCGTGTCCACATAGCCCGGCGCCACGGCGTTCACCCGGATCCCCGCGCCCGCCCATTCGCAGGCAAGGTTGCGCGTCAGCGCGATAAGCCCGGCCTTGGCCGCGCCATAGGCGTTGCGCAGCGGCAGGCCGGCAAGCCCCGCGATGGAGGAGAAATTCACGATGGCCCCGCCGCGCCCGTCGCGCTGCATCCGCCGCGCCGCCGCCTGCGACATCACAAAGGCGCCGGTCAGGTTGATGTCGAGCACGCGGCGGAAATGTTCTGCCGTCTGCTCGACGGTGGGCACCGGGCTGTCGCCCACGCCCGCGTTGTTGATCAGCCCGTCGCAACGGCCATAGCGCGTGTCGAGCGTCTCGAAGAGTGTGGCCACCTGCGCCTCGTCGCGGATGTCGGCGGCAAGGCCCAGATGCTCCGGCCCCAGCTCCCGGGCCCGCGCGCGGGCCTTGTCGGCCTGGATGTCGGCGATGACCACGGCGTGACCGCGTGCGGCGAAAAGCTGTGCGGTGGCCCAGCCGATCCCCTCGGCGGCGCCGGTGACGATGGTGACGGGACGGCGGGTCATGGTCAGTTCATCAGGTTGGGCAGCAGCAGGATCAGGTCGGGGAAGGCGACGATGATCCCGATGATGAAGACTTCGCCGATCAGGAAGGGCGTCACGCCCCGGAACACCGATTCCAGCGGAATGTCGGGCCGGATGCCGTTCACGACGTAGCAGTTCAGCCCCACCGGCGGCGTCACCACGCCGACCTCGATCAGCTTGACCAGCAGGATGCCGAACCAGATCGGATCGTAGCCCAGCCCGGTGATTGCCGGGAACACCACCGGCAGGGTGAGCATCATCATGCCCAGCCCGTCGAGGATCATCCCCATCAGCAGATACATCACGATGATGCCCAGCAGGATGACCCAACGCGGCACGTCGAGGTTCACCACAAGATCGGTGACCGTGCCCGGCAGGCCGGTGAAGGCGAGGAAGCGGACAAAGATCATCACACCCCAGATCACCATGAAGATCATCACCGTGGTGCGCACCGTATCGAGCAGCCCGGCATGGAAATCGCGCAGACCGATCTTCTTGAAGAGCGCCATAACGAGGATGATCGCGGTGGCGACACCGGCGGATTCCGTGGGGGTCATCCAGCCGAGATAGATCCCGCCCAGGATCACGCCCACCACGGCGAAGACGCCGGAGACCTGCGGCAGCGCCTTGATCTTCTCCATGAAGCTGACGCCCGGTTCCAGCGGCGCGAGGCCGGGTTTCATCTTCACGACGATGGTGATCACGAGAAGGTAGACGATCATCGAGATCACCCCGGGCACCAGACCCGCCAGCAGCAGCTTGGCCACCGATTGTTCGACGATGATGCCGTAGATCACCAGAATGGCCGAGGGCGGGATCAGCGCGGCGAGCGTGCCGCCCACCGCGACGACCCCGGCTGCGAGCCGGCTGTCATAGCCGCGCGCCTCCATCTCGGGCAGGGCGAGCCGGGTGAAGACGGCGGTCGAGGCGGTCGAGGCGCCGGAGACCGCGGCAAACCCCGCCGAGGCGAAGATCGTCGCGGTGGCAAGCCCGCCCGGCGCCCGGCCCACCCATTTGCGGGCGGCGTCATAGGCGGAGGTCGTGATCCCCGCATGCATCGCCAGAAAGCCGATGGTGATGAAAAGCGGCAGCACGCTAAGCGCGTAATGCCCGGAATTGGCGTAGGGGATGATGCCAGAGAGGCCGATGGCCACGGTGGAATTGCGCAGCAGCATCATGCCGACGATGCCGGTGCAGGCGGCGGCATAGGCCACCGGCACCCCCACGAGCACAAGAAAGATCAGAGCGGCGATGCCAAGATAGCCGAGCGTGATAGGGTCCATGATGCGGGCCTTATTCGTAGGGGGTGGTTTCGATGGCGTCCGCCGGATGGCCGAAAAGCTTCGAACCATCGCCGGGCTGTGCCAGCAGCCGCAGCGCCTCTGCCGATTGCAGCGCCAGCCGCAGCGCCAGCAGCCCTAGCGCGCAGGTCACCAGCAGGATGCCGGGCCAGAGCGGAATACCGATCTCGGGCGTGTCGCCGCCATTGTTCCAGGAGCGCATGAAGTTCAGCCAGCTGCCCTTGGTGAGGATCACCACCACAAACAGCGCGACGGCGAGCGCGAAAAGCTCTGACAGCCATTTCGCGCGGCCCCGGCAGCGGTCGCTGACCAGCGTCATCCGGACATTGCCGAAATGGCTCTGGCAATAGGCGATGCCCAAAGCCACCAGCGCCACCATGAGCTGTTCGACGATGTCGATGGAGCCCCGAATGGCATGGTTGAAAAGGCCGCGGCCCAGCACCTCGGCGCAGACCAGCGACATCAGCGCCAGGATCAGCAGCCCCGCGATCAGCGCGGCAAACCGTTCCACCACGCCAAGCGCCTTGTCGAGTGTTTCGATGATTGCCCGCATCCGCCGGCTCCTCCCGTCGTCGTTCCGGCCGGCGGCGCAGGGCCGCCGGTCGTGTGTCTGTTACTGACCGGCCTGTGCCTTTTCGGCTTCCGACATGATCAGGTCGAACAGCTCCTGCCCGGGGAAGCCCTTGGAGGTGACATCGTCGATCCAGCTCTGCCAGCTCGGCTTCACCGCCGCTTCCAGCGCCGCCTTGATGTCATCGGTCATCGCGATGCGTTCGAGCCCGAGCGCCTCGAACTCTTTTTCATTGGCGGCGTCGATCTCTTCATAAGCCGCGATCTGATGGGCGTAGGCGGCGGGCACAGCCTCTTCGAGCAGCGCCTTGTACTGATCGGGCAGGGCGTTATAGGCATCGGTGTTGGCCGCGACGGTGCACTGGATGGTGCCCAGGTTCCATGCGTCGGTCACCCAGCCCGACAGCTCGTGAAACCGGTAGGAGACAAAGGCGTAGGTGTAGGGATAGGCGATGCCGTCGATCACGCCGCGCTCCAGCGAGTTGTAGAGATCGGGTGCCGGCATGGTCGATGGCACGGCGCCGAGCGCCTCCATCAGCGCCGCGTGGCCGCCGGATGCGTTGATCCGCTTGCCTTCCCAATCGGCCAGAGACGTCGGCGCCTCGCCCCGGCCCATGACCTCGTAGTTGGGCATCAGCGCCGACATGATCGGTGTGGCGCTCCACTTGTCCCATTCTTCATGCACCGCCGGATGCTTGAGATATTCCGCATAGACCCTGTACTGCGCCTCGAAGCTCGGCAGCGGCAGGAAGGCCTGGCTGAGCCCCATGGAGGCGGGCGTCTTGTCGGGGTGATAGAACGGGCAGACCGTGGCCGCCTCGAAGGCACCGAGCTGGAGCCCGTCGATATTTTCCTTCGGGTCCGAAAGCACACCGCCATATTCCAGCGACAGCTCGAAATTGCCGTCAGTCTTTTCGGCAAGGTAGTCCTTCAGCCCCTCGACGCCCTCGGTAAAGCCGCGCCGGGCGCCCCAGAGCGAGACCAGCCATTTGACCTTCGGGCCCTCGACCTCGGCCGCCGCGGCGGCGCCGGGAGCGAAGATTGCGGCAGAGGCGGTGAGCGTGGCCGCAACGGCGGCAGCGAGCCCAAGCGAAGCGGCGGGTGTCTTTTTGATGATCATGATATCCTCCCTGTGATCTGGTCTTGCGAAGCACTCTCTGCGTGCCCGGCGCCACGCGGCGCGCGGTCAATAGGTCTTTGCGGCGCGACCCGAGGGCGCGCGAAAGTCTGTTCCGCCAAGGCTTTCCTCCCATGGTCGCGCAACGGTGCAGACGCGGCGCGATCCCTCCCTGACACTCCCAAAAAACCGGCATTGCCTGAATGGAAAAAAGGCGGAAAAAAGTTGTACTTTTCGTGTCGGTTTACAGTCGCCGCGACGGAGGCGCCCTTGGCCGATGCAGGGCGGCAGCAGGCGGAGCGATTTGTAATAGTACGGGCATTCCGACTGTCTCCTCTCCCTGACCCGGCGGGTGTTGGCGCCCCGGGTCAGTCTTTGCCGATTGCAGATTTCTTGCCCGGTGCGCTTAGCGATGCCGGAACTGCGGCGGGCGCTTTTCGGCAAAGGCGCTCATGCCTTCGCGGCGGTCTTCGGTGCCGAATGTCGCGTAGAGCAGGCGGCGCTCGAGGTGGATGCCTTCGGCGAGATGGGTCTCGTAAGCGTGGTTCACCGCCTCTTTCGCCATGCGCAGGATCGGGCGCGAGCTTTGCGCGATCTCCTGCGCCAGCGTTACGGCCTCTTGCAGATAGCTTTCGACGGGGGCGACGCGGCTGACCAGCCCGCGCGCCAGCGCTTCCTCGGCGGTCATCGGGCGGCCCGACAGGATCATGTCCATGGCGATGGCCTTGCCCACCGCGCGGGTCAGCCGCTGGGTGCCGCCCGCGCCAGGGATCACGCCGATCTTCGTTTCCGGCAGGGCAAAGCGCGCGGTCTCGGAGGCGACGATGATGTCGCACATCAGCGCCAGCTCGCAGCCGCCGCCCATGGCAAAGCCCGAGACAGCCGCCACGGTCGGCTTGCGGCAGGAGGCGGCGCGTTCCCAGGTGGCGGTGATGAGGTTTTCGTCCCAGACCTCGACCATGGTCTTGTCGCGCAGCTCCTTGATATCGGCGCCGGCGGCAAAGGCGGTGTCGCTGCCGGTGATGACGATGGCGTGGATGGCGTCATCGGCCTCGAACGCATCGAGCGCGGCATGCATCTCGGTGGTGATCTGCGTGTTCAGCGCGTTCAGCGCCTCGGGCCGGTTCAGCCGCAGGATGCCGACGGGCCCGTCGGTTTCCGTGAGCACGGTCTCGTAGGGCAGGTCTTTCATCTGGAAACTCCTCTGTGCAGGGAGGGGCCTGTCTGGGGATGGCAGGTTGATGCGGGCCGCGGCCATCGGGTGATGCCGTCATCCGGTTTCGGTTGAATGATCGCTCCCGCCGCGCAGCCGTCACGGCTCCGCCGGTGCGGCATGGTTGCCGTCATCCGTCTCCTCCCTCTTGAATTTAATGTAAACAGATTTGCATAAATGTGGCAAGCCTGTACTTGTGATGGCGCAGTTTTGCGGTCGCGTGTGGCCTGGAGATTCGGGTTTATTGCCATGATTTTCCGTGAATGAAGGGTGCGCGTCTGCGGTGCGTTGTGGCGGAGAAAAGAGAAAGTCTCTTGCGTAACATCAATATATGACAATATATTTGCTTAAATACTGATGGAGGAGGATGCGATGACTCTGGACCTGGAGACGCGCGAGCAACTTGTTGCAACCATTCGCCGCTTTGTCGACGAGCGGCTGTTACCCGCCGAGGCGGAGGTCGCTGAAAGCGATTCGATCCCCGACCTGATCGTCGAGGAGATGAAGGAGCTGGGCCTCTTCGGCCTGTCGATTCCCGAGGAGTTCGGCGGGCTGGGGCTTACCATGTCGGAAGAGGCGGCGCTGATCTTTGAGATCGGCCGTGCCGCGCCGGCCTTCCGGTCGCTCTTTGCCACCAATGTCGGCATCGGCTCGCAGGGGCTCGTGATCGACGGTACGCCCGAGCAAAAGGCACAATATCTGCCGCGCATCGCGTCGGGTGAGCTGATCGGCTCCTTCGCGCTGACCGAGCCGGATGTCGGTTCGGATGCAGGCTCGGTGCGCACGACCGCGCTGCGCGACGGCGACAGTTATATCCTGAACGGCACCAAGCGCTACATCACCAATGCGCCGCTGGCGGGGCTGTTCACGGTGATGGCCCGCACCGATCCGGCGCAGAAGGGCGCGCAGGGTGTGTCGGCCTTCGCGGTCGAGGCGGGGCTGCCGGGCCTGTCGACCGGCAGGCCGGAAAAGAAGATGGGCCAGCAGGGCGCGCATGTCTGCGACGTGATCTTCGAGAACTGCCGGGTGCCGGCTTCCGCGCTGATCGGCGGTGTCGAGGGTATGGGGTTCAAGACCGCGATGAAGGTGCTCGACAAGGGGCGGCTGCACATCGCCGCCGCCTGCGTCGGGCTGGCCGAGCGGATCATGGACGACATGATGGATTATGCGGTGACGCGAAAGCAGTTCGGCAAGCCGATCGCCGATTTCCAGATGCTTCAGGTGATGTTCGCGGACAGCCGGGCCGAGGCCTATGCCGCGCGCGCCATGGTCGAGGATGCGGCGCGCCGCCGCGATGCGGGCGAGAGCGTGGCCACGCTTGCCTCCTGCGCCAAGATGTTCGCTTCGGAAATGGTGGGGCGGGTCGCCGACCGCAATGTGCAGGTGCATGGCGGCGCGGGCTATATCCGCGAATACCGCGCCGAGCAGCTCTTTCGCGACGCGCGGCTGTTCCGCATCTATGAGGGCACGACCCAGATCCAGCAGGGCATCATCGCCCGGACCATGGCCGCCGAGGCCCGCGCGCGTCTCGGCCTATGACGGATCCGCCTCGGCCTCCGGGTCGAGGTGCTTCATGTTCTCCAGCAGCCGGTCGAGATAGTGGATCGTGTGGATCTTGTCGGTGGTGGAAAATCCGTCCAGCGCGGCGTCGTAGAACCCGGAGATAAGCCTGGCCATATCGTTGCGCCACAGAGCGCGACCGCGCTCGGACAGCCGGATCAGCCGGCTGCGCGCATCGCTGGGCGAGGTCACCCGCTCGATCAGCCCGTCGCGTTCAAGCCGTGACAGGATCCCCGTGAGGTTCTGCCGGCTGACCATGAGAAACTGCGACAACTCTCCCACCGCGATTCCGGCTTCGACGCCGGGGCGGGTGAGCGCGCCGATGATCGCCCATTGCTGGGTGGTGATGTGGGTTTCTTCCAGCGCTTTCGTGCCGCTTTTGTGCAGCAGATTTGCCGACTGGTAGAGCCGGAAGAACAGCCGGTTCGCCAGATCGTCGATCTGCGGATCGGCCTGTGGGGGCGCGGTTTGGTCCATGTCTTGGACTCTGGCGGGATTTCGCTGGCGCGTCAACGAAATGCTCTCTTGGTCGAAATATTAATGTAAATAGCTTGACATAAAATGCGAGCCGAGTCAGGTTGGCTTTGTCACGTTGAGGAGCTGTGGCGTTGGGAGGCAAACCACGAAATCCGGCTTAAATAGCCAAGTTTCCGCGATTTCCCGCGCGCCATGCGACCTGGAAGGAGAATGTTCGTGAGAGGTCTGAAAAGTAAAATTGTTGTCGTAACCGGCGGCGGTGGCGGCATCGGTGCAGCAACCTGTTTGCGCTTTGCCGAGGAAGGCGCCCGCGTTGCGGTGGTCGATCTGAATCAGGCGGCGGCGGAAACCGTCGTGGCGCAGATCGCCGGGATCGGCGGCGAAGGGCTCGCCGTGGCGGTCGATCTGACCGATGCGGAGGCGACGGCGGCGGCCGTGGCGCGGATCGAGGCCGAGCTTGGGCCCATCGACGTGCTGGTCAATGGGGTGGGCTGGGACATCTTCACGCCCTTCCTGAAAAGCGGCCCGGAATTCTGGACCAAGATCATCGACATCAACCTGCGCGGGGTGCTGAACATCACCCATCCGGTGCTGGCGCTTATGGCCGAGCGCAAGGCGGGCAGGATCGTCTCGCTGGCCTCTGACGCGGCACGCGGCGGGTCGTCGGGAGAGTCGGTCTATGCCGCCTGCAAGGCCGGCGTCATCGCCTTTTCCAAGACCATCGCCCGCGAACATGCCCGTCAGGGCATCAGCGTCAATGTGGTCTGCCCCGGCGTGACCGATACCGCCATGCTCGACGCCTTCATGGAGGCGGCGGGCGACAAGGAAAAGCTGCGCACCGCCTTCACGCGGGCGGTGCCCATGGGGCGGCTGGGTTTGCCGGGCGATCTGCCGGGCGCCATCGCCTTTTTCGCAAGCGACGATGCCGGGTTCATCACCGGCCAGGTGCTGTCGGTCTCCGGCGGCCTGACGATGCACGGCTGAGGGAGGGCCGGACATGAGCTACGAAGATATTCTGTACGAGGTCAAAGACGGCGCGGCCTGGATCACCATCAACCGCCCCGACAAATACAACGCCTTTCGCGGCAAGACCTGCGAAGAGCTGATCGACGCCTTCAACACCGCGGGCTGGGACAAATCCGTCGGCGTGGTGGTGCTGTCGGGCGCGGGCGAAAAGGCCTTCTGCACCGGCGGCGACCAGTCGGCGCATGAGGGGCAATATGACGGGCGCGGCACCATCGGCCTGCCGATGGAGGATCTGCATTCGATCATCCGCGACATCCCCAAGCCGGTCATCGCCAAGGTGCAGGGCTTTGCCATCGGCGGCGGCAATGTGCTGGCGACGATCTGCGACATGACCATCGCGGGCGACCGCGCGGTGTTCGGCCAGGTCGGCCCCAAGGTCGGCTCGGTCGATCCCGGCTTTGGCACCGCCTTTCTGTCGCGCATCGTCGGCGAAAAGAAGGCGCGCGAGATCTGGTACATGTGCCGCCGCTACACCGCGCAGGAAGCGCTGGAGATGGGGCTGGTCAACAAGGTCGTGCCGCATGAGGAGCTCGACGCCGAGGTCGCAGGCTGGTGCGCCGAGATCATGGACCGGTCGCCGACGGCCATCGCGCTCGCCAAGCGCAGCTTCAACATGGACACCGAACATCAGCGCGGCATCGCGGGGCTCGGGATGCTGGGGCTGTCGCTCTACTACGACACCGACGAAAGCAAGGAAGGCGGCATCGCCTTCAAGGAAAAGCGCAAACCCGATTTCCGCAAATTCGGGAAGTGATCCCCGCCACCCCCGGCCTTGCGCCGGGGGCACTGGAAGTTTGCTGAGGGAGGACAGCGTGCAGACGATTTTCGACACCGAGGAACTGACCCAGATCCGCGATCTGGCCCGCAAATTCGCGCAGGAGCGGGTGGCGCCGGGCTATATGGAGCGCGAGAAATCGGGCAGGTTCGACATGGCGCTTCTGCGCGAGATGGGCGAGCTGGGCCTCATCGCGCCGGAACTGCCCGAGGAATTCGGCGGCATGGGCGCCGAGGTGACCTATTCCGGCGTGATCATCGAAGAGATCGGCCGCGCGGATTTCACATTCGGCTATGCGCCGCTGCTCGCCTCGCTGAACGGCCAGATCCTCAAGCAGTTCGCCAGACCCGAAGTGGCGCGCGACTGGCTTCCGGGCCTCATCGCGGGCGAGCATATGCTGGCCATCGCGCTGACCGAACCCAGGGGCGGATCGGACGCCGCCAATCTCGGGCTCAAGATGGAGCGCGACGGGGATCACTATATCCTCAACGGCGAAAAGACCTCGATTTCCGCCAACCAGATCGCCAAGGGCGTGGTGACCTTCGCCCGCACAGGCACGGCAGAGGACCGGGCGCGCGGGGTTTCGGCGGTGCTTGTGCCGCTGGATGCGCCGGGGATCACCACGTCGAAGTTCTCCAATTGCGGGCAGAACTCGGTGGGTCATGGCTCGATCTGGTTCGACAACGTGCGGGTGCCGGCGGAGTATCTGCTGGGCGATGAGGGCAAGGGCTTTGCCCAGGTCATGCAGGGCTTCGATTTCTCGCGCTCGCTGATCGGGCTTCAGGCGCTTGGCACCGCACGTCAGAGCCTGGACGAGACCTGGGATTATATCGGCGAGCGCCGCGCCTTTGGCAAACCGCTGGGCGCCTTTCAGGGCGTCACCCATCAGCTCGCCGACTTCGACACCAAGGTCGAGGCGGCGCGGCTGATGTCGATGAACGCGCTCTGGCTCAAGGACAAGGGCCTGCCGCACACCGCCGAAGCCGCGATGACCAAATGGTGGCCGCCGCTTCTGGCCTATGAGGCGATCCATGCCTGCCTGCTGATCCACGGCCATGCGGGCTATGCCGACGATCTGCCGTTCCAGCAGCGTCTGCGTGACGTGCTGGGCCTCCAGATCGGCGACGGCACCGCGCACATCATGAAGAACATCATCGCCCGGGAACGGGCCGGCAAGGCCGCGCTGAGCGCCTGAGCCGACACCGGCAGCCGCGCCACAGGGGTGAGGAGACCCCGGCGCCCAGCCTGCCACGACAGCGGAGGAGACACCATGAAATTCGATGCCGTCCTGATTGCGCCGCGCATCCAGGAGATGACCGAAAAGGGCTTCTGGCAGGGCAAGACCGTCAACGATTATTTCGACGCCTGCCTGCGGGATTGCCCGGACAAGCGGGCGTTGACCTCCATCGTGGTCTCGACCGGCGAACGCCGCGATCTGACCTGGCGCGAGCTGGACGTTTTGGCCAACCGCGCCGCCGTGGGCCTGTCGCGGCTGGGGGTGGGCAAGGACGATGTGGTCGCCTGCCAGCTGCCGAACTCCTGGCAATTCGTCGTCACCTATCTGGGCTGCGCCCGGCTTGGCGCCGTGTTCAACCCGGTGATGCATATCTTCCGCGAGCATGAGCTGTGCTTCATGCTGCGCCATGGCGAGGCGAAGGTCTTTGTCATCCCCAAGCTGTTTCGCGGCTTCGACCATGAAGAGATGACCGACGGCATGCTCGGCAATCTGCCGGACCTCCAGCATGTTGTCGTCGCGGGCGGCGAGGGCGCGCGCGATTTCGACCGCGTGCTGATGGACCCGGCCTCCGACAAGGATCCCGAACTGGCGCGCATCGTCACGGAAAACCGACCCGACGCGAACGCGGTCTGCCAGCTCATCTATACCTCTGGCACCACGGGCGAGCCCAAGGGCGCGATGCACACCGCCAACACCATGTATTCCAACCTCGTGCCCTATGCCGAGCGGTTGAAGCTCGGGTCCGGGGACGTGGTTCTGATGGCCTCGCCCATGGCCCATCAGACTGGCTTTATGTACGGGCTTTTGATGCCCGTGCAGCTTCAGGCCGGGGCGGTGCTGCTCGACACCTGGGACAAGGATGTCGCCGCCCGCGTGGTGGAGGAGGAAAAATGCACCTTCACCATGGCCTCGACCCCTTTCCTCATGGACCTCGCCAATGCGGTGGAGGAGGGCGGCACCGATAGCTCCACCCTCCGTACCTTCCTTTGCGCGGGCACCGCGATCCCCGGCCCGGTGGTCGAACGCGCCCATGCGGTGCTGGGCACCAAGATCGTTTCGGCCTGGGGCATGACCGAGAACGGCGCGGTGACGCTCACCAATCTCGACGATCCGGACGACCGCTCGGTGCATACCGACGGCTATCCGCTGCGCGGGATGGAGCTTCAGATCCGCCGATCCGACGGCACCCCCGCCGAGCCGCATGAGGAGGGCGAGCTGTTCGTGCGGGGCTGTTCGAATTTCGGTGGCTATCTCAAGCGTCCGCAGCTCAACAATGTGGATGCCGAGGGCTGGTTCGACACTGGCGACATCGCGCGGGCCGATGACAGCGGCTATATCCGCATCTGCGGACGCTCCAAGGACATCATCATTCGCGGCGCCGAGAACATCCCGGTGATCGAGGTCGAGGCGGCCCTTTTCAAACACCCCGCCATCGCCTCGGTGGCCATCGTGGGTTATCCCGATGACCGGCTGGGCGAACGCGCCTGCGCCTTTGTGGTCCCGAAGCCGGGCATGAGCCTGAGTTTCGACGAGATGACAGCCTTCCTATCGCAAAGCCACTTCTCCAAGACCTATTGGCCGGAGCGGCTGGAGCTGCGCGACAAGCTGCCTTCGACCGCCTCCGGCAAGATCCAGAAATTCGCGCTGCGCAAGATGCTGCGCGAGGAGATGGGGCTGGCATGAGCTTTGCCACCCGCATCGCAGCGCTGAGCGGCGCCGGCGGGCCCATGGGCCGGGCCGTGCTCGACCGTCTCGTCGCTGGCGGGGTCGTGGGGGTTGCGCTGACCGACATTTCCTCCCGCCGCCTGGATGCGGCTGTCGCGGCGCTTCCCCCCGGTCTCCCTCATGTTGCCATTCGGGGTGACGTGACCGATGCGCAAGAGGCTCAAAGCTTTGCCGAGGAGGCGCTCGCTGCCTTCGGAGGCATCGACCTGCTGGTCAATCTCGTGGGCGGGCTGCGCGGCAGGCAGCTTTATACCCCGCTGCTCGAAATCGCGCCCGCGCAATGGCGCGCGACGCTGGATCTGAACCTCGCGGGCACGCTGCATCTGAGCCGCGCCTTTGTGCCGGTGATGCTGGAGCGCGGCTGGGGCCGGATCGTCAACGTGGCCTCCATCGTCTACGGCGGCGAGGCGGGGCAGGCGGATTACGCGGCGGCCAAGGCGGCGGTCGCCTCGCTGTCGCGCTCCATGGCGGCGGAATTCGCGCCGCATGTGACGGTGAACTGCGTGGCGCCGGGGCTGACCCGCACCTCGGTGACCGAGAACATGCCCGACGACCAGCAGGCCCGGCTTACCGGGCTCGCCATGAACCGCCGCATGGCGGACCCCGAAGAGGTGGCCGAGGCCATCGCGTTTTTCCTGACCGACGAGGCCCGTTTCGTCACCGGCGACATGCTGTCGGTCTCCGGCGGGATCCGCCCGCATCTGTGAGGATTTACTCCCATGCCTGTGCATACGCTCTTTCAGGGCAGTCTTTGCCTGATCACGCTCGACACGCCGCCGGTGAATGTCATCGGCCTTGAGACGCGGGTGGGGCTGGTCGAGGCGCTCGATGCCGCCGACGCGGCGGGCGTGCAGCGCATCGTGATCACCGGCGCGGGCAGTGCCTTTGCCGCCGGATCGGATACGCGGGAATTCGACAGCCCGCCGCTGGCGCCGCATCTGCCCGACATCCTCAACCGGCTGGAACGCCTGCCCAGCATCGCCGCGATCAACGGGGTGGCGCTTGGGGGCGGGCTGGAGATCGCGCTGGCCTGCCGGATGCGCATTGCGGCGCCCGGGGTGGCTCTGGGGCTGCCCGAGGTGACGCTGGGCGTGGTGCCCGGCGCGGGGGGCACGCAACGGCTGCCACGGCTGGTGGGCATCGCCAGCGCCGCCGCGCTGATCTCGGAAGGTCGCCGCTTCACGGCTGAGGAGGCGCTGCGCATGGGCATCGTCGATGCCATCGACGCCGATCCGGTTGCCGCCGCAAAGGCGCTGCCCGAAGCTGCGCTGGCCGATGTCCTGCCCGCAAGCGCCCGCCCCGCGCCCGTCGCAGATCCCGAGGCCATCGCCGCGGCTCGCGCCCGTGCGGGCAAGCGGGCAAAGGGCCAATTCGCGCCGCAGGTGGCGCTCGATCTGGTGGCGGCCAGCGCCGAGCTGCCGCTGCCCGAGGGGCTGGCGCGCGAGCGGGCGCAGTTCCTCAACCTGCGCCGGGGTCCGCAGGCCCGTGCCCTGCGCCATGTCTTCTTTGCCGAACGTGCCGCCCTGGCCCGCGCGAAACGCTTTTCCGTGCCGCCCCGCGATCTGAAAACCGCCGTGGTGGTGGGCGGCGGCACCATGGGCGCGGGCATCGCCTATGCGCTCGACGGCATCGGCCTTGCGGTTACGCTGGTGGAAACCGGCACGGAGGCCGCCGCCCGCGCCGAGGCCAATCTGGGCAAGCTTTTCGACGACGCGGTAAAGCGCGGCAAGGCCAGCCCAGAGGCCTCTGCCCAAGGCAAGGCCCGCATCGCGGTGGTGACCGGCTACGACGCTTTGCCCGCCGCCGACATCGCCATCGAAGCGGTGTTCGAGGATCTTGCCGTCAAGCGCGAGGTCTTTGCCGCGCTCGACGCGGCGCTGCCCGAAACCGCGATCCTCGCCACCAATACCTCCTATCTCGATGTGAACGAGATCTTTGCGGGCACCCGCGCGCCGGAGCGCTGCCTTGGCCTGCATTTCTTCAGCCCCGCCCATGTGATGAAGCTCTTGGAGATCATCCGCGCCGGGACCACCTCGGACGAGACCCTCGCCAGCGCCTTCGGCCTCGCGGCAAAGCTGCGCAAGATCGCCGTCGAGGCCGGGGTCTGCGACGGGTTCATCGGCAACCGTATCCTGACCCGCTACCGGCAGATCTGCGACGTGATGCTGATCGAGGGCGCGCTGCCCTGGCAGGTGGACGCGGCGATGCTGGGCTTCGGCATGGCCATGGGCCCTTATGCGGTGCAGGATCTCTCGGGGCTCGACATCGCCTATGCCAACCGCCAGCGCAAAAATCTGCGCAACGCGCAGGGCCTCCGCTATATCCCCGTCGCCGACCGCATGGTCGAGGATCTGGGTCGCCTCGGGCACAAGACTGGCGCGGGCTGGTACGATTACGGCGAAGGCGCGCCGACGCCCGGCGCCGGGGTGCAGGCGCTGATCGAAGCGGCCTCGCGCGAGGCCGGCATCACCCGCCGCGCCTTCGATGCCGAGGAAATCCGCCAGCGCGCCCTGACCGCGATGATCGACGAGGGGCTGCGCATTCTCGACGAGGGCATCGCCCGCCGCGCCGCCGATATCGACCTGGTGCTGCTGCATGGCTACGGCTTTCCGCGCTGGCGCGGCGGACCGATGTGCGAGGCGGACCGCATCGGTCTGCCGGTACTGCGCGACCGCATCGCAACCTATGCCAAGGCCGATCCGCTCTCCTGGTCCGTTCCGCCGCTGTTGCAGCGGCTGGCGGAGGAGGGGCGGAGCCTGGCCGATCTCGATCATGAGGGAGGGTGAGACATGACCGACGCCTTTATCTGCGATTATATCCGCACGCCCATCGGCCGCTATGGCGGCGCGCTGGCAAAAGTGCGCGCCGACGATCTCGCCGCGCATCCGCTGAGCGCGCTTCTGGCGCGCAACCCGTCGCTCGATCCGGCCTCCATCGAGGAGGTCTGGCTGGGCTGCGCCAATCAGGCGGGCGAGGACAACCGCAACGTGGCGCGCATGGCTTCGCTGCTGGCGGGGCTGCCGGAGACGGTGCCGGGCGTGACCGTCAACCGGCTTTGCGGCTCGGGGATGGAGGCGCTTGCCGCTGCCGCCCGTGCCATCCGCGCCGGCGACATGGCGCTGGCACTGGCTGGTGGCGTGGAAAGCATGACCCGCGCGCCCTTCGTGATGCCGAAATCCGGCGCCGCCTGGGGTCGCGCCAACGAGGTGCATGACACCACCATTGGCTGGCGCTTCGTCAACCGCAGGATGGCGGCGGCCTATGGCACCGACTCCATGCCCGAGACCGCCGAGAACGTCGCCGACGACTACGGAATCTCACGCGCGGATCAGGACGCTTTTGCCCTGCGCTCGCAGGCCCGCGCCGCCGAGGCCATGGGCTCGGGCCGGCTGGCCGAAGAGATTGCGCCAGTCACGGTGGACCTTGGGCGTGGCAAAACCGCCGAGGTCAGTCAGGACGAACACCCCCGCGCGGGCACCACGCTGGACGATCTCGCCCGGCTGAAACCCATCGTCCGTGCCGACGGCACGGTGACGGCGGGCAATGCGAGCGGCGTCAATGACGGCGCGGCGGCGCTGGTCGTGGCCTCGAAGGCGGCGGCGAAGGCGCAGGGGCTCACGCCGCTGGCGCGCATTGTCGGCGCCGCCTCGGCGGGGGTCGCGCCACGCGTCATGGGCTATGGCCCGGTGCCGGCGGTGCAGAAGCTCTGCGCCCTGAGCGGCGTGCCGCTCGACCAGATCGACGTGATCGAGCTGAACGAGGCCTTCGCGGCGCAGGGGCTCGCCGTGCTGCGGGGGTTGGACATCGCCGATGACGATCCGCGCGTGAACCGCAATGGCGGCGCCATCGCGCTTGGCCATCCGCTGGGCATGTCGGGGGCGCGTATCGCGGGCACGGCGGCGCTGGAGCTGAGCAAAACCGGCGGGCGCTATGCGCTGGCCACCATGTGCGTGGGCGTGGGGCAGGGCGTTGCCATCCTGCTCGAACGCGCCTGAGGAGGGAGACGAGACGATGAAAGACAGCAACCGCTTTGCCTGGGACGATCCGTTCCTGCTGGACGACCAGCTTTCCGAAGAAGAGCGGATGATCCGCGACAGCGCTTTCACCTATTGTCAGGACAAGCTGCTGCCGCGCGTCGAACACGCCTTTCTGGAGGAAGAGACCGACCCGGAGATCTTCCGCGAGATGGGCGCGCTCGGCCTGCTGGGGGTGACGGTGCCCGAGCAATATGGCGGCATCGGCGCGGGCTATGTGAGCTATGGCCTTGTGGCGCGCGAGGTCGAGCGGGTGGACAGCGGCTATCGCTCGATGATGTCGGTGCAAAGCTCGCTGGTGATGTACCCGATCTACGCTTATGGCTCGGAAGAGCAGCGGATGAAGTACCTCCCCAGGCTGGCCTCGGGGGAGTGGATCGGCTGTTTCGGCCTGACCGAGCCCGATGCGGGCTCCGATCCCGGCGCGATGAAGACCCGCGCCGAGAAGACCCCCGGCGGCTACAGGCTCACCGGCACCAAGATGTGGATTTCCAACAGCCCCATCGCCGATGTCTTTGTGGTCTGGGCGAAATCCGACGCTCATGGCGGCAAGATCCGCGGCTTTGTGCTGGAGAAGGGCATGACGGGGCTCTCGGCGCCGAAGATCGGCAAGAAGGTCTCCTTGCGCGCTTCGATCACCGGCGAGATCGTCATGGAGGGGGTCGAGGTCGGCGAGGAGGCGCTGCTGCCCAATGCCGAGGGGCTCTCGGGACCGTTCGGCTGCCTCAACCGGGCGCGTTACGGCATCGCTTGGGGCGTGATGGGCGCGGCGGAGGCCTGCTGGCACGCTGCGCGGCAATACGGGCTGGATCGCAAGCAGTTCGGCCGGCCGCTGGCGCAGACTCAGCTTTTTCAGAAGAAACTCGCCGACATGCTGACCGAGATCTCGCTGGGGCTTCAGGCGTCGCTGCGGGTCGGGCGGCTTTTCGAGGCGGGGAAAATGGCGCCCGAGATGATCTCGGTCATCAAGCGCAACAATTGCGGCAAGGCGCTGGAGATTGCCCGCAACGCCCGCGACATGCATGGCGGCAACGGAATCTCTGCCGAATTCGGGGTGATCCGCCATATGGTCAATCTGGAAACCGTGAACACCTATGAAGGCACCCATGACGTGCACGCGCTGATCATCGGGCGCGCGCAGACGGGCCTTCAGGCGTTTTTCTGAGAGAGGGGATGGTTATGAAGGTCCTGGTGCCTGTGAAACGCGTGATCGACTACAACGTGAAGGTCCGCGTGAAAGCGGACGGATCGGGTGTCGATCTGGCGAATGTGAAGATGTCGATGAACCCGTTCGACGAGATCGCGGTGGAAGAGGCGATCCGGCTGAAGGAGGCCGGCAAGGCCGATGAGGTGATCGTGGTGTCCATCGGGGTGAAACAGGCGCAGGAGACGCTGCGCACCGGGCTCGCCATGGGCGCGGACCGGGCAATCCTGGTGGTCGCCGCCGAGGATGTGCACGAGGATATCGAGCCGCTGGCGGTGGCCAAGATCCTCGCCAAGATCGTCGAGGAAGAGCAGCCCGGGCTGGTGATCTGCGGCAAGCAGGCCATCGACAACGACCTCAATGCCACCGGCCAGATGCTGGCGGCGCTGGCGGGGCTGGCGCAGGCCACCAATGCCAATGCGCTGGAGCTCGACGGCGACAGCGCCGTGGTGGCGCGCGAGGTCGATGGCGGCTTGCAGACCATCAAGGTCGGCCTGCCGGCGATCGTGACCACCGATCTGCGCCTCAACGAGCCGCGCTATGCCTCGCTGCCCAACATCATGAAGGCGAAGAAGAAGCCGCTCGAGGAGAAGACGCCCGGCGATTACGGCGTCGATGTGAGCCCGCGGCTTGAGATCGTCGGCACGGCGGAGCCTGCGGCGCGCAAGGCGGGCGAGATGGTCGGCTCGGTCGATGAGCTGATTGCGAAACTGAAAGACGCGGGGGCGGTGTGATGGCGGTTCTTCTTCTGGCAGAGATCAATGACGGCGCGCTGGCGATGGACGCCACCGCAAAGGCTGTGAGTGCTGCGACGACGCTTGGCGAGGTCACCGTTCTGGCGGTGGGCGCGCAGGCGAAGGACGCGGCGGCCGAGGCCGCGAGTATCGACGGCGTGGCCAAGGTTCTGGTGGCGGAGGATGCGCTTTACAGCCACCGCCTGGCAGAGCCGGTTGCGGCGCTGGTTGTGTCGCTTGCGGGCGATTACAGCCATATCGTGGCGCCGGCGACGACCGATGCCAAGAACATCCTGCCGCGTGTTGCGGCGCTTCTCGATGTGATGGTTCTGACGGATGTCACCTCTGTGGTTGATGTGGATACGTTCGAACGGCCGGTCTATGCGGGCAATGCCATGCAGACGGTAAAATCGAAGGATGAAAAAAAGGTTATCACGTTCCGAACCTCGACCTTCGACGCGGCGGCGACCGGCGGGTCTGCGCCCATCGAGGACGTAGCGGCGGGCGAGAACCCGGGGCTTTCGGAATGGGTCGAGGACAAGCTGGCCGAGAGCGACCGGCCCGAGCTGACCTCGGCGGGGATCGTGGTTTCCGGCGGGCGCGGCGTGGGCTCGGAAGAGGATTTCGCGATCATCGAGGCGCTGGCGGACAAGCTGGGCGCCGCCGTGGGCGCGTCGCGGGCGGCGGTGGATTCGGGCTTTGCGCCGAACGACTGGCAGGTCGGCCAGACGGGCAAGGTTGTGGCGCCGGATCTGTATATCGCGTGCGGGATTTCCGGGGCGATTCAGCACCTTGCGGGGATGAAGGACAGCAAGGTCATCGTCGCGATCAACAAGGACGAAGAGGCGCCGATCTTCCAGGTCGCCGATTACGGCCTGGTTGCGGATCTGTTCCAGGCGGTGCCCGAGCTGACCGAAAAGCTCTGAACGTGAGGGGGCAGGAGGCGAGATGAGCGAGACCGACCGAATGCTCTGCATCCGGAGCACACGGGAGGTGCCCTTCGGCGATTGCGATCCGGCGGGCATCCTCTACACCCCACGCGCGCTCGACTATTGTCTGGAGGCGATTGACGCGGTCTGGAAATCCGTGCTGGGCGGGATTGGCTGGTACGAACTGAACATGGATCACGACCGGGGCACCCCCTTTGTGGACGTGAACCTGAGCTTTTCGCACCCGATCACGCCGCGCCTGCCGCTGGATCTGGTGGCCCGCGTGGAACATCTGGGCACAAGCAGCGTGACATTCGTGGTATATGCCGAGCAGGGCGGAAAGCGCTGTTTTGACGCGCGATTGACCAGCGTGATCGTCGCCAAAAGCACGCTGACCAAGGTCTCGGGCGACGACTGGTTGCGGCAGAGGCTTCAGGCCGCCCTGGGAGACGGCCAGGGTTGAGCTCGGTGGAGGGTCAGATTTCGCCCGCCACCCGCGCGCGATAGGCGGTGGGTGTCTCACCCATGCGCGCCCGGAACCGGCGGGTGAAATAGGGCGGGTCGGCAAAGCCCAGCCGATAGCCCACCTCGGCCACCGGCAGCCGGGTGAAGGCGAGCAGGCGGCAGGCCTCGGTCATCACCGAGGTTTCGAGATATTGCGTCAGCGTGGCGCCGGTATCGCGGCGCACGATGCGGTTCAGATGCCCGGGCGTCATATGCAGCGCGCGGGCGTAGTCTGCCGCGCTCCACCCCTCGGCCAGATGCACCGCGATCAGTGCGTCGAGCCTCTGCATCTGATGGGCCCTGTCCTGCTCGGGGGGTGGCATTTGGGTGCCGTCCTCGGCAAGCGTGGCGAGCAGCGCATGCGACAGCGCGACGAGACGCTGTGCGCGAAATGTACCAGATTTATCGTGGATTTGTGCAATCTGCGCAAGCAGTCCTGCCGCTGTTTCCGACAGGCTGCCGCAATGTGGCGCGCTGAGCCATGTGCCGAGCGCCGGCGAGTCCGGCCCCAGCCTCCGCACCACTGGAGAGGGCAGGGAAAGAACGATCCCCTCGGTGCCCTTGCCGAAGGTGAAACCATGCACGATCTGCGGCGGAACATAGAGAAAATCGCCGTCTCCCAGCCTTATCTCGCGCCCGTCGAGGGTTACGCGCGCCGCGCCCTGCTCGATGTGAAACACCTGCGCCATTTGGTGGTGCCGGTGGGGCGAGATTTTCCAGTCATGCAGCCGCGCGCGGTCGAACACCCGTTCGCAATGAATGACATCGGGAAAGGCGCTGGTTTCGCCGAAAAGATTGAAGGCGGGGATGGGGCTGCCGACGCGCATGCCGGAAAAGTACCATTCATTGCCGGGCGCGTCCATTCCGGTACTGCGGCCCCGCGGTTAGTTTGCCAGCAGACCGGAGGAGACGCGCATGACCGTATTGACCACACAAGTCGCCATCATCGGCGGCGGGCCGTCCGGCCTGCTGCTGTCCCAGCTGCTCAATAGCGCGGGGGTCGAAACCGTCATTCTCGAACGCTCGACCCGCGAACACGTATTGTCGCGCATCCGGGCGGGCATTCTGGAATGGGGCACCGTCGAGCTGCTGCGCGAGGCCGGTGTCGGCGCGCGTATGGATGGTGAAGGCATTCCGCATGACGGCTGCTACATGACCGATGATGAGTTGATGGTGCATATCGACTTCAAGGAACTGACCGGCAAGCGGGTCATGGTCTATGGCCAGACGGAGGTGACACGGGATCTGTATCAGGCGCAGGACGCCGCCGGCACCACGGTGCTGCACGGGGTGTCGGATGTGGAAATCCACGACCTCGATCAGACGAAATCCTATGTCGAATTTACTCATGAGGGCGCGCGCAAGCGGCTTGAGTGCCTCTATGTGGCCGGATGCGACGGGTTCCACGGTGTCTCGCGCAAGACCATCCCCGCCGAGAAACGCAGGGAGTTCGAGCGGGTCTATCCCTTTGGCTGGCTCGGGATCCTGTCGGAAACGCCGCCCGTGAATGACGAGCTGATCTACTCCAACTCGCGCCACGGCTTTGCGCTGGCCTCCATGCGCAACGCGAACCTCGTGCGCTATTACGTGCAGGTGCCGTTGAGCGATACGGTCGAGGACTGGTCGGATCAGCGCTTCTGGGACGCGTTTTCGCGCCGCATCCCGTCGGAGGCCGCCGCGCATCTGGTCACTGGCCCTTCTATCGAGAAGAGCATCGCGCCGCTGCGCAGCTTTGTTTCCGAACCGCTGCGCTGGGGCAATCTGTTTCTTGTGGGCGACAGCGCCCATATCGTGCCGCCGACCGGGGCGAAGGGGCTGAATCTGGCCGCCTCGGATGTGTATTACCTGTACTCGGCGCTGATCGACGCGGTGAAAGGCGCCGGAACCACCGGCATCGATGCGTATTCCACCCGCGCGCTGGCGCGGATCTGGAAGGCGATGCGGTTCAGCTGGCAGATGACCACGATGATGCATCGCTTCGATGGCGAGGATGCCTTTGCCGAGCAGATGCGCAAGGCGACTTTGGCGCATCTGGCGACATCCGAGGCCGCGCGGCGCGACCTGGCCGAGAACTATATCGGGCTGCCGTTCTGAGTCCGTCGCTTGCGCCGGCAGGGTTTGGTACCACCATGAGAGGTGCCCGGCGCGGTCATGGTGCGGGATCTGTTGCCGCATAGGCGCGCAGCGCGGCCAGCGTGCCCTCGTCCCAGATCAGCCGCAGCCAGTGCGAGAAGCGCTCGGCAAAGCGGGGCTCCTGCGCGAGATCGCCATAGATGCCGCGCTGCGCCAGCCAGACTGCGGGGCTCTGCCGGGCGGCGAGGGCGGCGGCGTGCAGCGTGTCCCAGGCGGGATCGTTCGGCGCGATCTCGGAGCCGTCCTCGCGGGTGCCTGCGCACATCCGGGCCCAGAGCGCCTCGACCAGGCACAGCCCGTCGACCGGCGCGCCGGCGGCGAGCGCGTCGCGCAGCACCGGCAGCACGAAGCCCGGATGCCGGGACGCGCCGTCGAAGGCGACGCGGCGGGTGGTGTCGCGGATCGCCGGGTTGGCGAAGCGCGTCTCGATCAGCGCGGCGTAATCCTGCGGCGTCATGCCGGGCACGGCGGCCACATGCGGCACGATCTCCTCGCGCTGCACCTTGCGCCAGAAGGCGCCGATATCGGGATCGGCCATGCAATCGGCGATGGTCTCGCGCCCCAGCAGCTCGCCGGCATTGGCCAGCACCTGATGCCCGGCGTTGAGGATGCGGATCTTCATGCTCTCGTAATCGTGCACCCGGTCGGTGAAGGTGGCGCCGACCCGGTCCCAGTCGGGGCGACCGGCGCAGAACGCATCCTCGATCACCCATTGCCGGAAATTCTCATGCGTCACCGGCGCCGCGTCCTCGATGCCGAGCGCCCTGGCCCGGGCGATCTCGGCGGGGCCGGTGGCGGGTACGATGCAGTCGACCATGGAATTGGGAAAGGTGCAGTGCGTCTCGATCCAGGCGGCGAGATCGGGGTCGCTCAGCCGCGCCAGCGACAGCACCGTGTCGCGGGTGATATCGCCATTGCCGCGCAGGTTGTCGCAGCTCTGCACGGTGAACGGGCCGGTGCCCGCCGCGCGCCGCCGCGCCAGCGCCGCGATAATGGCGCCGAAGGCGGTGCGGGGCGTGTCGGGGCGGGCGGCGTCGAAGACGATATCCGCATGCGCCGGATCGAAGGCGCCGGTGCCGGGATCGGTGAAATAACCGCCCTCGGTGACGGTGAGCGAGACGATCCGCGTGGCCGGGTCGGCCATCTGCGCGATCAGCGCGGCATTGTCGGGCTCGACCGGGAGGAAGCCGATCATCGAGCCGCAGATCTCGGCGGAGGTGCCCTCGGGGCTCAGCTCAATGAGCGTGGTGAGGCAATCCTGCGCCAGCAGCCGCTCGCGCATGGCGGCATCGCCCGGGCGCACGCCGGCACCGATGATCGCCCAGTCGCGCGCCGCGCCCTGCTGCATCAGCCGGTGCAGATACCAGGCCTGATGCGCGCGGTGGAAATTGCCCACGCCGATATGCACGATGCCCGGGCTCAGATCCGTGGCGGCATAGCGCGGGGTCGCCACCTCGCGGGGCAGATCGCCCAGCGTCGCGCGGCGCAGGGGCACGGCGGTGTTGCTCATCGGCTCATTCCTTCTTTGCGAGCTTTGCGAGACGCATCAGGCGATCCGCAGCCCGTCGGGGCCGAAGCGGTGCAGCTGGTCCTCGCGCGGGGCGAGGTTCACGCGGTCGCCGTGGCGCAGCTCGATATCGCCGGTGGCGCGCACGGTGAGGATCTCGGCCAGCCCGGTGTCGTGCACATGCAGGAAGGTGTCGGAGCCCAGATGCTCGGCCACGCCGACGGTGCCCTGCCAGGGCCCGTCCGCCACCACGTCGATATGTTCGGGTCGGATGCCGAGCGTGTGGGCGCCGTTCTGCTGCGCCACGCCGCCCTCGATCAGGTTCATCCTGGGCGAGCCGATGAAGCCCGCCACGAAGAGGTTGCGCGGCGCGCGGTAGAGCTCCAGCGGGCTGCCCACCTGCTCGATGCGGCCGGCGCGCAGCACCACGATCTTGTCGGCCATGGTCATCGCCTCGACCTGATCGTGGGTGACATAGATCATCGTGGTCTTGAGCCGCTCGTGCAGCTCGCTGATCTCCAGCCGCATGCCCACCCGCAGCGCCGCGTCGAGATTGGAGAGCGGTTCGTCGAAGAGGAAGGCGGCGGGTTCGCGCACGATGGCGCGACCGATGGCGACGCGCTGGCGCTGCCCGCCCGAGAGCTGGCCCGGGCGCCGGTCGAGATAATCGGTGAGGTTCAGCGCCTTTGCCGCCGCGTCGATGCGACGGGTCTGCTCTTCGGCGGGGATGCCGGCCATGCGCATCGGAAAGGCGATGTTCTTGCGCACGCTCATATGCGGGTAGAGCGCGTAGGACTGGAACACCATCGCGAGCCCGCGCTTGGCCGGCGGCGTGTCGGAAGCATCCTGACCGTCGATGCGAACCGCCCCGGAGGTGATGTCCTCCAGCCCGGCGATCAGCCGCAGCAGCGTGGACTTGCCGCAGCCCGAGGGGCCGACGAAGACGCAGAACTCGCCGTCCTCGATGGTCAGGTCCAGCGGCGGGATCACCTCGACCTCGCCGAAACTCTTGGTCACTTTCTCAAGCGTGATCTGTCCCATGGGTTCGTTCCTTTACTTGACCGCGCCGAAGGTGAGGCCGCGCACGAGTTGCTTCTGGCTGAACCAGCCGAGGATGAGGATCGGCGCGATGGCCATGGTCGAGGCCGCGCTGAGTTTGGCGTAGAACAGGCCTTCGGGGCTGGAATAGCTGGCGATGAAGGCGGTGAGCGGGGCCGCCTTGGCCGCCGTCAGGTTGAGGGTCCAGAACGCCTCGTTCCAGGCGAGGATGAAGTTCAGCAGCAGGGTCGATGCGATCCCGGGCACCGCCATGGGGGTGAGCACATAGAGGATCTCCTCGCGCAGCCCGGCGCCGTCCATGCGCGCGGCCTCCAGGATCTCGCCGGGGATCTCGCGGAAATAGGTGTAGAGCATCCAGACGATGATCGGCAGGTTGATGAGCATCACCACGATGACCAGCCCGACGCGGCTGTCGAGGATGCCGAGCCGGATGAACAGCAGGTAGATCGGGTAGAGCACGCCCACCGCCGGCAGCATCTTGGTCGACAGCATCCAGAGCAGGATGTCCTTGGTCCGGGCGCTCGGCACGAAGGCCATGGACCAGGCCGCCGGCACCGCGACGATCACGCCCAGAACGGTCGAGCCGCCGGCGATGATCACCGAGTTGATCAGGAACCGCATGTAGTCGGAGCGCTCCTGCACCACTGCGTAATTCTCGAGCGTCCAGCTGAAATTGAGGAAGATCGGCGGGCTGGCGATGGCCTCGGCCTCGGTCTTGAAGCTGGTGAGGATGGTCCAGAGGATCGGGAAGAAGATCACCAGACCGATGGTCCAGGCCAGACCGGTGTTCAGCACCTTGCGTTGGGATTTGACTGCGCGTGCCATGGGGGCCTCCTCAGCGGTCCAGGTTCTTGCCGACGATGCGCATCAGGAAGATGGCGACGATATTGGCGAGGATGATGGCATAGACCCCGCCGGCGCTGCCGAGGCCGACATTCTGGCTTTCCAGCACGCGCTGGAAGATCAGGTAGGTGAGGGTCCTTGTGCCGAAGGCGCCGCCGGTGGTCACGAAGATCTCGGCGAAGATCGACAGCAGAAAGATCGTCTGGATCAGCACAACGATGGTGATCGCCCGGCCCAGATGCGGCAGGATGATATGGGCAAAGCGCGAGAGCGGCCTGGCGCCGTCCATCTCGGCGGCTTCGAGTTGTTCGCTGTCGAGCGACTGCACGGCGGTCAGCAGGATCAGCGTGGCGAAGGGCAGCCATTGCCACGAGACGATGAGCACGATGGAGGCCAGCGGCACATCGGTGAGCCAGGCCACCGGCTCGGCCCCGAAAAACCGCCACAGATGCGCGAGCAGGCCGTTGACCGGATCCATGAACATGTTCTTCCAGACCAGCGCCGAGACGGTAGGCATGACAAAGAACGGCGCGATGACGAGGATGCGGACGACGCCCTGACCCCACATCGGCTGGTCGAGCAGCAGCGCCAGCAGCACCCCCAGAGCGATGGTGATGGCGAGCACGCCGCCGACCAGGATCAGGGTCGTCTGGACGCTTGGCCAGAAGGCGCTGGAGGTGACGAAACGCACGTAATTGTCGAAGCCCGCCCAGCCGAGATCGCCGCCGCGCAGCGGCAGGTAGCGGCGGAACGAGAACCACAGCGTCATCAGGAGCGGCACGAGCATCCATCCCAGAAGGAGGACCACGGCGGGGGTCATCATCAGGCGTGCGGCGGAGCGGGAATGCTGGGTTGCCATGACGCAAGGCCTCTCTGTTCAGGCGCGGCGGCCTGTCCGGTGGGAGTCGGGGCGGAAAGGGTGGGGCGGGCAGCGCCTTGTGTCGCTGCCCGCGGGGCCGGGGTCAGTAGCCCGCGGCCTCCATTTCCTCGGAGGCGATGGCCTGGGCGTTCTCGAGCGCCTCTTCGGGCGACGTCTGCCCTGCGAGTGCGGCGGAGAATTCCTGGCCGACCTGGGTCGCGATGCCCGCGAATTCCGGGATCGCGGCGAATTGCACGCCGACATAGGGCACCGGATCGACCGCCGGATTCAGCGGATCCGCCGTCAGGATCGACTGGAGCGTCATCTCGGCAAAGGGCACCTCCTGGTATTCCGGCGTCTCGTAGAGCGAGCTGCGCGCGCCCGGCGGCACGTTGGCCCAGCCCTCGTTTTCCGCCACCAGCTGGATGTAATCCTTGGAGGTCGCCCATTCGATGAACTGCTTGGCCTCGGCCTCCTGATCGGTGCCCGCCGGGATCCCCAGCGCCCAGGCCCAGAGCCAGTTGGCGTTGCGGCCGAGCCCGGTATTCGGCGCCAGCGCAAAGCCGACGCTGTCGGCCACCGAAGACTCTTCGGGGTTGGTCACGAAGGAGGCGGCGACCGTGGCGTCGATCCACATGCCGCATTTGCCCTGCTGGAACAGCGACAGGTTCTCGTTGAAGCCGTTGTTGGAGGCACCCGGAGGGCCGGCCTCGTTCATCAGGTCGATGTAGAAATTCAGCGTCTCCGACCAGGCATCGGTGTCGAACTGGGGCCGCCAGTCCTCATCGAACCAGCGCCCGCCGAAGGAGTTCGACATGGCGGTGAGAAAGGCCATGTTCTCGCCCCAGCCGGCCTTGCCGCGCAGGCAGACGCCGTAGATCTCGTTGTCCTTGTCGGTCATCGCGATGGCCGCCTCGCGCACGAACTCCCAGGTCGGGGACTCGGGCATTTCGAGCCCGGCGGCCTCCATCAGGTCGGTGCGATACATGATCATCGAGCTTTCGCCATAGAACGGCGCGGCGTAAAGCGTGCCGTCATGGCTGAGACCGCCGGCCATGGCGGGCAGGATATCGTCTGCATCGTACTCCGCCGAGAGATCGTCGAGCGGCACAAGCCAGCCATTCGCGCCCCAGATCGGCGTTTCGTACATGCCGATGGTCATGATGTCGAACTGGCCGCCCTTGGTGGTGATGTCGGTGGTGACGCGCTGGCGCAGCACGTTTTCCTCGAGCGTGACCCATTCGACGCCGATCCCGGTCTCGGCGGTAAATTCGTCGGTATAGCCCTGCATGCGGATCATGTCGCCGTTGTTCACCGTGGCGATGGTGATGCTGCTGTCCTGCGCGAGGGCCGCGGTGGAGCAGAGCGTGAGCGCCGTCGTGGCGCAAAGAGCGCGCTTGAGTGACATCCGTATCCTCCCTGACCTTGGATGTGATCCCTCTGGCCTACTCCATCGCCTCGAGCCGCGTCAATTAAAAATTTTACGCGCGTAAGATTTATGCCGACTTCCGCAGGATCAGCGTGCCGTCGAAATGCGTGCATTCCTTGCTGCCGGGGCGCTGCCCCGCGCCGATGATCGAGAGCAGCAGATCGAGGCTTTGCCGCGCGATGGATTCGTAATCCTGCGACATGGTGGTCAGGGCGGGGCAGGTGAAGCGCGCATAGGGATGATCGTCGTGCCCGGCGACGCGCAGCGCGTGGCCATGACCGATGCCGACGCGCAGCCCGTGCTCGTAAGCGGCGGCGAGAAAGCCGATGGCGAGCCGGTCGTTGCTGCACAGCACGGTGTCGGTGGGCAGGCGCCGCGCGGCCATCATGCGCCCGGCCTCGGCGCAGGCGACCTCTTCGAAATTCCAGCCGGTGCCCTCTGCCGCCAGGATCATCGGCGCGTGGCCAAGCGCGCGCATGGCCGCCTCATAGGCGGCGCGGCGCTTGTTGGCGTTGGGGTTCGGCGCGTGCCGCATCTCGAAAAACGCCGGCGGCTGGCCGGTGCGGTTGAGATATTCGACAATTAAGCCAATGCTTTGAAAGTTGTTGTTGCCGAAATAGGCATCGCCCACATCGTCGATATCGCAATCGAAGAGCACCGTCGGCACGTCTTCGCAGAACGCCGCCAGATCGTCGCGCCGGGAGCGGCGCCCCAGCGGCGCCAGCAGCACGCCGGCCGGCCGGATGCCGCGCAGGCTTTCGAGATTCTCGATTTCCCGGTCGGGATCGCCATGCGCGCTGAGCAGGATCGGGTTGAATCCGGCCTGCGCGCAGAGCGGTTCGAGATTGCGCGCCACCTCGGCAAAGAACGGATCGGCGAGATAGGGCACGACGATGCCGATATTCCGCGTCAGGGGGCGGTTCTGGTTGATGGCATAGACGTTCGGCGTGTAATCGTAGCGCTGAAGCGCCGCTTCGATCCGCTCGCGCGTCGATTGCCGCACCGAGGTCGGGTCGTTGAAATATTTCGACAGCGTTGGCCGCGAGATGCCGCTCAGCGTGGCGAATTCCTCCATCGTCCTGACTTTATCCGGTCGCATTGGGCTGCCTGCTGCCTCGCATTTGCGTCTAAAAACTTTTCGGGCGTAAAGATAATGTCCGCGTGCGCCCCTTGCGTGTCAAGTTTCAGCATATCGTGAAAGCCACCGCCACCGCTTTTGCCTTCCATGACAGCGGTGACGCCGGCAATGCGGGCGGAGCGCAACACTTTGATTTGAGGCGGGTCCGTCCAGATCCGTGCATGGCGGATCGTGAATTTCGCAGCGAGTCGTAAGTCGGTTAATATTACATAACATACCTTATAGGCATCGTGAGTTCACACCGGGGCCATTCTGAACTGCGCCGCTTCAAGCGGGTCAGGGCGCTAAGGGCTGAAAGGACATCGTGACCGAAACGCAGCTCTGCTCCGCTCACTCTTGCGGATTTGCGCCAGACTGACGATGGCACTTGATCAAGAGGAACACTGCGGCACCGGCGGAGCAACTGGGTCGGCGCTGCTCCACGGTCAGCTCCATGACGATCCCATCCATTTCTGATGCGACAGGTGTCTCAGACATCCGAGCGGGGGCGCGGGCGGCTGGCGAGCCCCTCGCCCTCGAGATGGTCGATCAGCGCGGCTTCGACCGGTGTCATGTGGCGTTCGAAATCAATCACCGAGAACATGTCGACCAGCGGAGGCGTGGCATTGACCGGTATCTGCCACAGCCGGCTCCCGTAGCGGTGGGCGTGCCCCCGCGCCATGCAGCCGATGGCCCTGCCCTGCTCGATCAGTTCGACCAGATCCACGATCCCGGTGGTCGAGGCGATGAACCGTCCACCGATGCCGTGACGCACGCGCCACACGGCCAGAGACGACAGGACCCCGGCGATGTGATCCTCTTCGTAGCCCACCACATCGGAGGCCGCGAGCAGATCCGGGTCGGCCTCCTGCCGCCGGTAGAGCGGATGGTCGGGCCCGCAATAGACGCCGAATTCCTGCGGCGTGAGCGGCTGGCTGCGCAGCCGTTGGATCGCGGGGTCGATACGGGTGCAAAACCCGACCGAAGAGGCGCGCTGTTGCAGCGCCTGCGCCACCTCGTGGCAGGGGGCGGAGCGGATCGAGAAGGTGACGCTTGGGTGTTGGGCGCGGAATTCCTCCAGCACCGGGGTGATGCGGTCCATCTCCAGATGCGAGGAGCGGTGGATCACAACATTGCCCGACAGCGCCCGCCCGCCGGTAGCGCCAATATCGTTCAGCCGCACGACACCGCCATAGATTTCCAGCGCCTCGCGATAGACCGCCTCACCGGCCCGCGTCACCACAAAGGTCTGCCCGCCGCCGCGTTCGACCAGCCGCAGGTCGAGCCGCTCTTCGAGCCGGCGCAGGGCCGCCGAGACCGAAGGTTGCGAGACGTTGAGACGCTGCGACGCCGCCGTGATCGACCGCTCCTGTACGATCACCATGAAGGTGCGCAGCAGGTTCCAGTCGAGCTGAAGCGCCAGCCGGTCGAGCGGAAAACTCATGTGGTCTGCATCTCCCCGGCAAAGTGGCACAGCGCGACATGACCGCCGCCCGCCGCGACCTGCGGCGGCGGGGTGGTGTCGCAGAGTCCCTTGCGCGCCACCGGGCAGCGGGTGTGAAAGGCGCAGCCCTTGGGCACGGCGGTCGGGCTCGGGATATCGCCGGTCAGGCGGGTGCGGTCGGGCCTGCGCCCGGCTTCGGGCACCGGGACGGCAGAGAGCAGCGCCCGCGTGTAAGGGTGGCGCGGATCGCTGAACACTTGCTCCACGGGGCCTTCCTCGACGATCTTGCCAAGATACATGACCGCGACCCTTTGGCAAAGGAAGCGGATCACGGCAAGATTGTGCGATATGAAAAGCTGTGTCAGCGACGGGCGCTCGGCTCGCAGATCCTTGAGCACGCCGAGGATCTGCGCCTGTACCGAAACGTCCAGCGCCGAAGTGGGTTCGTCCAGCACCAGCAGGTCGGGATCGAGCACCAGCGCGCGGGCGATGCAGACGCGCTGCTTTTGCCCGCCCGAAAGCTCATGCGGGAAGCGGTCGTGGAACTGCGGCGGCAGGCCCATGGCGATCAGCGTGTCCGAGACCTTTTCGCGCAGCACCCGCCCGCGCAGAGAGGTGTTGAGGATCAGCCCCTCGGCCACCGCCCGGCGGATGGTCATGCGCGGGTTCAGCGAGGAATGCGGATCCTGAAAGATGATCTGCGCCTTGCGCCGCAAGCGCCGCAGATCGCGGCCCGAGGCATTCAGCACATCGAGATCGCCGATACGGATTTCGCCATCGGTGGCGGGCACCAGCCGCAGAGCGGTCTTGCCGACGGTGGTCTTGCCCGAGCCGCTTTCGCCGACGAGCCCCACGGTTTCGCCCGGACGCAGCGTGAGCGAGACGCCATCGACGGCACGCACGACTTGTCCATTGGCGAGCGGGAAATGGACCTTGAGATCGCGGATCGCGAGCATTGCGTCGGAGGTCTCAGACATGAGCGGCTCCTTCCGTCGCGGCGTCTTTATAGAGGGTGCAGGCCACCCGATGCCGCGGGCCGACCGCGCGCAGCGGCACCGGTGCGGCGCAGGCGGCATGGGACTGTGCGCAACGGCCCGCAAAGCGGCATCCGGCGGGCGGGTGCAGCAGATCGGGCAGCGTGCCCGGGATCGAGGCGAGGCGGTCCACCGGCTTGAACGGATGCGGCAGCGCGGCCAGCAGCCCTTGGGTATAGGGATGCGCCGGGGCATCGAAGATCCGCCCGATGGGTGCGTCCTCGACGATCTTGCCTGCATACATCACCGCCACGCGCGAACAGACCTGCGCCACCACGCCCAGATCGTGCGAGATCATGATCATTGCCAGTCCCAGATCCTCCACCAGTTCGGCCATCAGATCGAGGATCTGCGCTTGGATCGTCATATCGAGCGCGGTGGTGGGCTCGTCGGCGATGAGCAGCTTGGGTTTCGCCGCCAGCGCCATGGCGATCAGCACCCGCTGGCGCATCCCGCCCGAGAGCTCATGCGGATAGGCGCGGAACTGGCGGTCGGGGTTCGGCAGGTGGACCTTGTCCAGCATGTCGAGCGCGATGGATTTCGCCTCCGCCTTGCCGATGCGCCCGCCGGACTGCGCGCGGATCGCGTCCACGAGCTGGGTGCCGACACGAAACACCGGGTTGAGATAGGTCATCGGATCCTGAAAGATCATCGCCACCTCGCTGCCCCGGATGCCGCGCAGCGCGCGGTCGGACAGGCCCAGCAGTTCGCGCCCGTCGAGCTGCACCGAGCCGGAGGTGATCCGCGCCGGCGGCACCGGCACGAGGCCGAAGGCGGCGCGGGTCAGCACGGATTTGCCGCAGCCGGTTTCGCCCACGAGGCCGAGCGCCTCGCCGGGGTTCAGTTGCAGGCTCACTTGGTCGATAGCGTGGTAGGTGCCGTCGAACGTGTCGAAGACCAGCGAGAGGTCGCGGATATCGAGAAGCGGTGTCATCGTCTCACCTCTGGCGCGGGTCGAGCACGTCGCGCAGCCCGTCGCCCATCAGGTTGAAGCCCAGCACCGTGAAATAGATCGCGAGGCCGGGGAAGAAGGTACACCACCACCAGTCCGGCAGGTAGGCGCGCCCGGTGGAGATCATCGCGCCCCATTCGGGATAGGGCGGCTGCGCGCCGAGCCCGAGGAAGCCCAGCGAGGCGGCGCCGAGGATCGCCATGCCCATATCCATCGAGGCCTTGACGATGATCGGCGACAGGCAGTTCGGCAGCACATGCACGAACACCACCCGCAGCGGCCCGGCGCCGAGCGCGCGGGCGGCGTCGACATAGGTCTCGTTGCGCTGGCTCAGGGTCTTGGCCTGCACGAGCCGCACGTAGCCGGGCCACCACACGAGGCTGAGCGCGACCATGGCGTTGAGGATGCCGGGGCCGAGCGCGCCGACGATGGCGATGGCGAGGATCAGGCCGGGGATCGACAGGAAGATATCGGTGATCCGCATGATGGTTTCGGAAATCCAGCCGCCGGTCATGCCGGCGATGAGCCCCAGCGGTACGCCGATCAGGATCGCGATGCCGGTGACCGTGAGACCGATTTGCAGCGTGGTCCGCGCGCCGATCAACACCCGCGACAGGATGTCGGAGCCGACCTGATCGGTGCCGAACCAGTGCTCGGGCGAGGGCGGCAGCAGCTTGGCGCCGAAATCCACCGCGCCATAGGCGTCTTCGGGATAGGGGGCGAGCCAGGGCCCGAAGGCCGCGACGAAGAGGAAGAGCGCCACCAGCGCCAGCCCCAGCACCGAGGAAAAGGAGCGGCAATAGGTGCGCGTCAGGCGGCGGGTCTCGCGAAAGCGCATCGGCGGCTTGGCGGGGACGGTTGCCGAGGTCGTGAGGTCGGTCATGGGGCCTCCGTCAGATCTGGTTGCGCACGCGCGGATCGAGCGCGGCATAGGCAAGGTCGATCACGAGATTGGTCAGCATGAAGGCCGCGCCGAGGATCAGCGTCACGGCCATGATCGGCTCGAAATCCGAGGAGATCGCGGCCTTGGCGGCGTAAAGCCCGATGCCGGGAAAGTCGAAGACGCCCTCGACCAGCACCGTTCCGCCCAGCATCCAGCCAAAGCGCAGGCCGATCATCGCCAGCGTCGGCAGGATGGCGTTTTTCAGCGAATAGACCGCGATGATGCGGAACGGGCCGATGCCCTGTGCGCGGGCATTGGTGACGTAGTCTCGGCCCAGCACCTCCAGCATCTCGGCGCGATTGACGCGGATGATCGCGGCCAGCGCGGGAAAGCTGAGCGCGGCGGCAGGCAGGATCATATGCCAGAGCGCGGCCCCCGCCGTGGCCGGATCGCCCGCGAGCAGCGCGTCGAAGGTGATCATGCCGGTGATCTTCGGCGGTATGTCGTCAAAGATCCCGAGCCGCCCGCCAAGGGGAAACCATCCCAGATCCAGCGCCAGATACCATTGCAGCATCAGGCCCAGCCAGAACATCGGCAGTGCCACACCGGAAACCGATAGCAGCCGGATCGCATGATCGGGAACGCGGTTCTGGAACACCGCCGCCAGCACGCCGAGCGGCACACCCAGCAGAATGGCGATGAAGATCGAGAACAGCACCAGCTCGACCGTGGCGGGCAGGAACTGCGCAATGTCCTGAAGCACGGGCCGTCCGGTATAGACCGAGGTGCCGAGATCGCCCTGCACGAGCTGGCCGAGATAGATGCCGAACCGGATCGGCAGCGGCCGGTCGAAGCCGCGCTCCACCCGGATTTCCTCGACCATCTCCGCAGAGGCGTCCGGGCCCGCGGCGAGGCGCGCGGGATCGCCCGGCGCGACATTGGCGACGGTGAAGGTGATGACGGCCAGGCCGAGCAGCATCACCACCATCAGGCCAAGCCGTTTTGCGATCATCTTTCTCATGCATGCCTCGGCGGTCATGGCCCCGCGCGGCGGGGAAATCGGCAAAGAGGCCGGGCGGTCGCGCCGCCCGGCCAAGGTTGGCCCTGGGGGAGATCAGGGCTGGATGAAGAGCGGGTAGAGATCGACCTCTCCGGTCATGCGGATCGGGCTGTCCTCGTAGCCATGCACATAGGTGCGGTAGGCGAACTGGCGCTCGCGCATCATGCCGAAGATCTCCGGTTGCAGATCGGCGATGCGCTGCTGGATCTCGGCGTAGATGGGCGCGCGTTCGTCCCAGTCCGAGAGCTTGCGGGCCTCTTCGATCATGGCATTCAGCTCGGCATCGTCGAGGAAGTGCGAGCCGTAATATTTCCCGTGCGAGTTCGGATGATACTGGATCGCGACCGCGTCAGGGTCGGTGGACACCGGCGTCGAGAAGATCGCCATCAGGTCGGGGCTCTGCTCGACATCACCGGCACGCGCGACCATGTTGGGCCAGGTCAGCGGCACCATCTCAAGCTCGATATTCAGCTCCTTGAGGCTGTTGAGCAGCGAAAGACCCATCTGGCGCTGCTGTTCGAGGCTCTGCACATAGACGTATTCCAGCGTGATGCCGCCCTCGGGCCATGCGGATTGGGCGAGGTATTCCTTGGCCGTCTCCATGTCCTGACGTGGCATGTCGATATCGACCTTGCCACGGATCGCGTCGGTGAAGGGCGAGGTCTGGAGCGTGGCGTTGCCGTTATAGACCTGCACGAAGGTGTCGTAATCGAAGGCATAGGCGATGGCCTTCCGCAGGTTCAGATCCGAAGTGTATTCGCCCTGCGTGTTCATCTTGAGACCGAACGAGGTAAGCGCCGGCGTCGAGGTGGTCTCGATATCGTCGCGCGCGCCCACCACTTGCAGCTCTTCGGGCGTCAGGTCGGTCACCAGATCCGCTTCGCCGGAAATCAGACCTGCGCGCTGAGAGGAGCTTTCGCGGATGAGCCGGTAGATGATGCCGCCCATGTCGTCATTGTCATAGGGGAAGCCCTTCCAGTAATCGGGATTGCGCTTCAGCCAGTAGGAGGTGCCCTGATCGAACCGCTCGAGGCTGTAGGGGCCTGAGCCGGCCTCGTGCTCGGTCAGCCAGGCCTTGCCGAAATCGCCGTCGACCACATTGGCCTCGACCTGCGCCGGGTTCACCACGAACCACCAGGGCAGGAAGGACAGGAAGGGCGCATAGGGGCGGTCGAGCGTGAATTCGACGGTGCCCTCGTCCAGCGCCTTGATGTTCTCGGCCTGAAGCACGTCGGAGAGCATCCAGGCGACGCCTTCGTTCATCTCCAGCACGCGCTGATAGGAATAGACCACCGCCTCGGCGGTGACCGGGTCACCATTGTGGAAGGTGGCTTCGGGCGCGAGGTGGAAGGTCCAGGTCAGCCCGTCCTCGGAGGTTTCCCAGTCGGTGGCGAGCCAGGGCTGCACCTCGGGCGGGTTGCCGGTGTATTTCACCAGACCGTCATAGAGCGCCTGGGTCATCATGCGGATGGCGTAGTCATAGGACTGGCCGGGATCGACATGGCTGACCGCCTGGCGACCGCCGATCACCATCCAGAACTTGCCGTCCTGCTTTTCCACCGCAGAAGCCGGAGCCGCGACGGCCAGCGAGGCCACTATGGCCAGCGCCGATGTCAAACGTGCGAATGTCATTGTCGTCTCCTTGTTGGGGCCCGTTACGCAAGCATCGCCGGGCCGGATGCGTGACCCCTTCCAGCGGGGGCCTTTGTGGCACCCATTGAAGTCAGAAGCCGGCGGAATGGAAAAACAGCCATTCCTGATAGGTATTATACGCAGCGCTTATAATGCGCCGAGGTGCTGCATATTATGTGGGCGATTTTGGGGAATGGCGCCCGAGAATTGTGCACCTCCCGGCGCATGGCATCGTGACACCCCGGCAAAATAGCCGCTGCGGATCATCGACATAGGCAAACGTTATTTGCGAAATGGTCCGCGCCGGGCGGACATGAAGGCCATAGCACAAACCGTGAGGCCGGTTCCCCTCCGTATGTCCGGGGCCGGCGCGAAAGGATGCCCGCATGACCACCTTGGCCCAGAGGAGCCCGAGCCAGACCCACCGAACCCTCTCCGCGGATGACATCGAGGCGCTTGCCGTCGGTGCCTGGATCCTCGGCACGGGCGGTGGCGGCGATCCCTATCACAAGCTGCTGAACATGCGGCTGCTCTACGAGGCGGGCCGCAGCGCCACCCTGATCGACCCGATGACCCTGGCCGATGACGCGCTGGTGGCGGTGCTTTCCAACATGGGCGCGCCGCTTGTCGGGCAGGAGCGTTTGGCCGACCCGGAATTCGCGCTGAAGCCTGTGCGGATGATGGAGGAATATCTCGGCCGCAAGTTCGATGCGGTCATGGCGCTGGAGATCGGCGGCGGCAACGGCGTGCACCCGATGATGGTGGGCGCGCTCACCGGCTACCCGGTGGTCGATGCCGACACGATGGGCCGCGCCTATCCGGAGGCGCAGATGACCTCCGTCGCGGTGGCGGGCCTGCGCTGCTACCCGCTCACCATGGCCGATATCCGCGACAACGAGATCATCTTTCCGCGCGCCGCCTCCTGGCGCTGGATGGAGCGCATCAGCCGTAAGGCCTGCACCGAGATCGGCTCGGTCGCCGCGACCTGCAAGGCGCCGCGCACCGGCGCCGAGGTCAAGCAGCATGGCGTTCTCTATTCCGTCTCCAAGGCCATTGCGCTTGGCACCGAGGTGCTGCGCGCCCGGGCCGAACATACCGACCCGATCGAGGCGGTGCTTTCGATCACCTCCGGTCAGCGCATGTTTACCGGCAAGATCGTCGATGTCGAACGCCGCGCGACCGAGGGCTTCCTGCGCGGCAAGGCCCGCATCGAGGGGCTGGATGCCTTTGCGGGCAAGGAGATGGTGGTGCATTTCCAGAACGAATATTCCGTCGCCTATCTCGACGGTGCACCGGTGGTCATGACCCCGGATCTGATCTGCCTGCTCGACAGCGTGTCGGGCGAGGGCATCGGCACCGATGTGCTGCGGTTCGGCCAGCGGGTGAGCGTGCTGGCGCTGCCCGCCCCGTCGGTCTTTCTCTCCGAGCAGGGGCTCGCCGCCGTGGGGCCGCGCGCCTTCGGCTTCGACCTCGATTTCACTTCGGTCTTCAAGGAGAACCAGGCATGAAACGGATCGGAATCGATGTCGGCGGCACCAATACCGATGCCGCGCTTCTCGACGGCGACAGGGTGATTGCCGCGGTCAAGACCTTCACCACCGCCGATGTGACCACCGGTGTGCGCACCGCGCTGAAAGAGGTGATCGCCAAGGCCGGACCCGCCGCCGATGACGTGGTCGCGGTGATGATCGGCACCACCCATTTCACCAATGCGGTGGTCGAGCGGCGCAACCTCGGGCGCGCTGCCGCGATCCGGGTGTCGCTGCCCGCCTCGGCCAGCCTGGTGCCGTTCTGCGACTGGCCCAAGGATCTGGCGGCCAAGGTCAATGGCGGCATCTACCTGGTACAGGGCGGGCACGAATACGACGGTCGCCCGCTGATGCCGATGGACGAGCTCGCCATCGCCAAAGCGGCGCGCAAGATCGCCGCCGACGGGGTCGGGGCGGTGGCGATCTCGGCCACTTTCTCGCCGCTCACCGCCGAATGCGAAGAGCGCGCCGCCGAGATCGTCCGCAACGAGGCGCCGGACGTTCATGTCACCATGTCCTCCACCCTCGGGCGCATCGGCCTGCTGGAACGCGAGAACGTGGCGCTGATGAACGCCTCGCTGATCGGGCTGGCCCGCGAGACGACGCAGGCCTTTGTCGATGCGGTCGCCGATAGCGGGCTGGGCGCGCAGCTCTTCATCACCCAGAACGATGGCACCGTGGTCAAGGCCGAGGCCGCGCGCGAATATCCGGTGTTCAGCTTCGCTTCCGGTCCGACCAACTCGATGCGCGGCGCGGCGCTGCTGGCGGGGATCGAGAACGCCATGGTCTGCGACGTGGGCGGCACCACCGCCGATATCGGTTGTCTGGTGAACGGCTTCCCGCGCGAGGCCAATAACGTGGTCGAGGTGGGCGGCGTGCGCACGCTGTTCCGCATGCCCGATCTGCTCTCCATCGCCGTGGGCGGCGGCACCAAGATCGGCCGCGATCCGGTCACCGTGGGGCCGGAATCGGTGGGCTACCGTCTGGCGCAGGAGGCCATGGTCTTTGGCGGCGCGCAGGTGACCGCCACCGATATCGCCGTCGCCTCCGGCCTGATCCGGCTTGGCGATACCGCCCGGGTGGCCGAACTGCCGCAAGACTTCGTTGCCGCTGCGCTGAAGAAGATGCACGACAACATCTCCGAGGGCGTCGACCGGATGAAGACCGACGCCACCGAAGTGCCGCTGCTCGCGGTCGGCGGCGGCGCGATGCTGATCCCCGACGCGATGCCGGGCATCTCCGAAGTGATCCATGTGGAGCATAACGAGGTGGCGAATGCCGTGGGAGCCGCCATGGCGCAGATCTCGGGCGAGACCGACCGGATCTATCGCGACATGGACCGCGACGAGGCCATCGCCCATGCCCGCGAGGCCGCCATCGACGCGGCGGTCGCCTCGGGCGCGGACCGCGCGACGGTCAAGGTGATCGACGTCGAGGATCTGCCGCTGTCCTACCTGCCGGGCCGGGCGATCCGCACCCGTGTCCGCGTTGTCGGCGATGCGGCAGCGATGCGCGCGGAGGTTCCGGCGTGAACGGGAAACCGGTGATCGGGATGCTTGTCATCGGACAGGCCCCCCGACCGGCGCTGCTGGCTGAATTCGCCTCGGTGCTTGGCGATGGGGCGGAGCTGAAGATGCTCGGAGCGCTCGATCATCTCGACGAGGCCGGACTTGCCGCCGCCGCCCCGACCGCCGACCGCGATACGCTGTTCACAACGCTGCCCGACGGACGGTCGATCCTCATCAGCAAGGCGGCGGTCACCGAGGGCATGGGGCAGAGGCTGAAGGATCTGGAGGCCATGAACGCCGCCGTCGCCATCGTTTGCTGCACCGGCAAGTTTCCCGCGCTCGAAGCGCCGGGCGTGCACTTCGCCTCCGACCTCGTAGCGGGCGCGGTCGAGGGTTGCCTGCCCGCAAACGGACGTCTCGGGGTCTTCATCCCGAGCGCCGCACAGGCGGCCGCCTGTATCGAGCGCTGGACGACCGCGACACGCAGCTGTCACTGTGTGCCACTGTCACCCGGTGCCCCGGATGACGAGATCCGCGCTGCCGCCGCCGAGATGGCGGAGGTCGCCCCGGATCTCGTTCTGCACGATTGCATCAGCTACACCTCCGCAGCCCGCAAACTTGCCGCCTCGATCCACGGGCGCCCTGCCCTGCTGGCGTCGACCACCTGCGCGAGACTCGCCGGCGAACTGGCCGGGATCTGATCGGCGTAACCGCTGCTCTGAAGAGACGCCGGGCCTGCAATCAGAATGAGCAGCTCTTGCCCGATCTTCCTGGTGAGGATCCGCGAGCTTGAGCCAGTCCATGATATCCGGTCATCCGCCTATAGGCGTGGCGTTGCTCTGTGTCTGCTTTGGAGACGCGGCAGGCGAGGATTTCGGCCGCCCGGCACTGAGATGATGATGAAAGAACCGAACATCAGGGTCACCCCGGTCGCTGGGCGCTGCCAGCACATCGGCAGACGCACCCGCCTCGGTGAGGCACAGCTCCACATCCGGCGCTGTATCGAATACGGCGCGGGGCCTGTACGGGGGCAGCGACTGACCGGGCCGGCGCCCCTTGGCGGCCTGGGCCCGGAATGGTCGGACGAAATCCAAGCAGGGCGTCGGATGCTGACAGATCGCGCCCTTTTCAGCCCCTCGGATCGGTGATAGCCCGTACATTGTATACAAATACCATTGGACGATCCCGGAACGTCAGAATGAAAAAACCCCAGACCTCGCGCCCACTCGGCGCCGCGCATACAGCGCTTTTCCATCAGATCTACGAAGCGCTGCGCGACCGCATCCAACGCGGTGAGCTTCGCCCCGGCGACCGGCTGGTCGAGGACAGGCTGGCGGAGGATTTCGGGGTCTCGCGCAATCCCGTGCGCGAGGCGATCCGCATGCTCAGCGCCGACGGGCTGATCGACGTCAACGCCCGGCGCGGCGTTTATATTGCGGTGCCAGACCCGGCGAAAATTCAGGAGCTGGTCGAGATCCGCGCCGTGCTGGAGGGCCATAACGCCCGGCTCGCCGCGCGGCGCGGCAACCCCAAGCTGCTGGCGGCGGCCGGGCGGATCCTCGAACGCGGACAAGCCGCATTGAGCGCCGAGAAGACCGGCTCGCTCGGCCGGCTGAACGACGAGTTTCACAAGGCACTGGCGCGGGCGTCGGAAAACGAGAGCCTGAGCGAGATGCTCGGCTCGATGCGGCTCAAGTCCTCGCTCGGATTCGCGATGAGCGATCCGGTGGTGCAGGCCCAGTCCTGGCAGGAACATGCGGGCATCCTGCAAGCGATCCTCGACGGCGATGAGGACGCGGCGGAAGCCCTGTCGCGCAGCCATGTTCTGAAGGCCGGCGACAGGGCGCGCGAACGGCTCGAGGCCGCTCAGGCCACGAGCTGACGCAGCAGGAGAAGCCCCGCGCTGCCCGCCGCGATGGCCAGCACGATCAGCCGCATATGCGCCGCCGGCAAGAGGTGGCGCAGGCGCCCCGAGACGGCGAAGCCCAGGAAAAGCGGCGCCAGCATCGCCAGCCCCAGCCCCATCTCATGCGGGCCGAACCGTCCGACCGCCGCCAGCGCCAGGATCGAGATCAGCGCGCCCACCGCCAGAAATCCGCCGATGGAGGCGCGCAGCTGCGCCGGCGGGACGGATTGATAGACCAGCGCAATCGGCGGCAGCCCGACCGAGGTCAGGGTGCCCATGAACCCCGAAACACTGCCCGCGATCAGCAGGTTCAGCCGGGTCGGACGCAGCGGTAGCTTCAATAGGCTCGCCACCACCGCCAGCAGGATCACCAGCGCAAAGGCAATCGCCAGCCCCCGCACCGGCAGAAAGCCGATCAGCAGCGCGGCGGGAACCGAGGCGAGCAGCCGTCCGACCAGCGCAAAGCTCAGCCCCGAAATATCCAGCGCAGCGTGCTCCCGCAGCACCGACATCACCGCGATCACGCAGGAGATCATCAGCAAAGGCCCCGGCACCAGCTCCGGGGCGAAAAGTGCAAGCAGCGGCGAGGCCACCATGCCCAGCCCCACCCCGCTGAGACCCTGTAGAAACGCGCCGGCAAACACCACCAGGGCAATCCAATGCCAATGATGGGCCAGCATCTGCTCGAAGAGCGATACCATCGTCTTTTCTTTCCATGTTGAGATGTGCTGTCCCGCCGCCGCGGGCGGGACAGTCCTAGCGGGTCAGCCAGCTTTCGGCCTTTTGCACCAGCAGGTAGATGGCGACCGAGATCAGGCTGAGGATCACAATCGCGGCCATGACCATATCCATGCGGAAGATCTGGCTGCCATAGACGATCAGATAGCCAAGCCCCGCTTTCGAGGCCTGAAACTCGCCGACGATCACGCCCACCAGGCTCAGCCCAACATTGGCCTTGAGCGTCGCCATGAAGGTATGGACGTTTCCGGGCAGCACCACCTTTGTCAGGATCTGCCGCTTGCCCGCACCCAAAGTGCGCGCCAGCTTGATCTTGTTCGGATCGGTCTGGCTGAAGCCGGTATAAAGCATCAGGATCGTGATAAAGAGCGCCACGGCAATCGCCACGGCATAGATCGAGCCTTCCGGCCCCAGCCAGATATAAAAGATCGGCACCAGCGCGATTTTCGGCAGCGCATTCGCCACCACGAGAAACGGGTCGAGGATCTTTTCCAGCATCGGCGACAGCCACAGGCAGATTGCCACGATGGTGCCGAGGATCATCGCCACGGCAAAGCTGATCACGACCTCCAGCAGCGTGACGCCGATATGCAGCCCCAGACTGCCCTGCGCCAGCAGTTCGAGAAAGCCGTCCCAGACCGCCGAGGGGTAGCTGGTCAGCATAGGGTTGACGAGGCCCGCGCGCGGGGCGGCCTCCCACAGCGCCAGAAAGGCCAGCAGGATCACAACCCGGCCGACCTGAACCTTGCGTCGGTTGCGCGCCTGTCTCTCGATCCAGTTCCGATAGGCCACGCTGGGTGTCGCTGCGGTGGCTTTTGGGGGAGTGGTGGCAGGAGCGGTCTCAGTCATGGGTCTCCATCTCCGTCCAGATCGTATGATAGTAATCGCGGAACTCTTCCGCCTCGCGGGCCGCCATGCTGCCCGGACGCGCCGGGCCGGCACTCGGGAAGCCGATCTCGTGAATGCTCTTCAGCCGCCCCGGCCTCGGGCTCAGCACCACGACACGATCCGCCAGCGCGATGGCCTCGGGAATGTCATGGGTCACCAGGATCGCGGTCTTGCCCTCGCGCCGGATGATCTCGCCGATCTCCTCGGCGATGGACAGCCGGGTCTGGAAATCCAACGCCGAGAACGGCTCGTCCAGCAAGAGGATGTCCGGCTCCATGCACATGGTCCGGCCCAAGGCCGCGCGCTGGCGCATCCCGCCGGACAGTTGCCCCGGCTTGTGATTCAGAAACTGGCCCAGCCCGTAGCTGGTCAGGATACGCTCGGCCCGCTGGCGTGCCGCGCCCATGTCCATGCCCCGGATCTCGGGGCCCAGCAGCGCGTTTTCCAGGATCGTGCGCCATTCGAACAGCGTGTCCTGCTGCAACATGAACCCCACCTGCGGCAACGGCCCCGCGACGGGTTTACCGTCGATCAGCACCTGACCGCTCGTCGGTTTCATCAACCCGCTGAGCAGCGACAGGAGCGTGGACTTGCCGCAGCCCGACTGCCCGACAATCGAGACAAATTCGCCCCGAGCGACGGAAAAGCTCATGTCCTTGACCGCGTGGGTTTCGCCCTCTTCCGAGAAGTAATGCAGGTTCACCTTGCGGAATTCGACCTTGGGCGGCCCCTTGGGGTGCCGCCCAGATGTGTCTTGCGTGGTCATTCCGCTGCCTCGAAGAATTGCGGATCGACGACGCGTTCAAAGGGCACTTCGCTGCCCGCTGCCATCAGCCCGTTGCCGACAAGAAGCGCCTGCAACGCCGCCACGGCCTCGGGCGTCACGGCAGGAGTGGTTTTCCAGACCCCGGCCTCGCGATGACGCAGAACGGTCTGGGCCAGCTCTTCCGCACTGACGCCTGGGAAGTACCCTGTGAGCGAGGAAGCCACCTCTTCCGCCGGAGCAGTGTCGATCCAGGCTTCGGCCCGCGTGATGGCGCGGGTAAAACCACCGACGATCTCGGGATGCTCGGCGATATAGCTCTCGCGCGCGATAAAGACGGTATAGTCGATCTCGCCCACGGCCTGGCCGACATTGGTCATGGAGTGGAGCCCGCTCGCCTCCAGCTTGGTCACGTCGGGTTCAAAAAAGGTGCCGTAATCGGCCACGCCCGACATAAAGGCACCGACACGCGCCGGGATGGCCACATTCGTGATGATCTCGACATCCTCGTCGGGATCGAGCCCCGCCTTCGTCAGCGCTTCGCGCAGGAACAGCGCGGGTGAAGAGCCCTCTCGCCAGCCGAGGATCGTCTTGCCTTTCAGCGAGGCCCAGTCGAAAGCCCCCTCCCCCGGTTCACGACCGACCAAAAACGACCCGTCCGTCGCGGTGAGACCGGCAAAGATGCGGATCTTCTCCGGCGATTTGCCGGTTTCGACATAGATCGTGGTTTCCGGTCCGGCGAGCGCGATATCGACCGAGCCGCCCAGCAGCGCGGCGGTCACCTTGTCGCTGCCTTGCCCGGCGACCAGATCGAAGGCGATGCCCTCGTCCTCGAAATATCCGCGATCCAGCGCGACATAGAGCGGAGAGTAGAAGAGCGAATGGATCACCTCCATAAAGGCGATCTTGGTGACCTCTTCGGCGTGGGCCATCGCCGGAGTCAGTCCGAAAGTGGCGGCGGCCAGGCCGGCAGCGAATGTCAGTCGGCGCGTAAGCTTCATGTGAATTTCCCTGTTGCGAAGGATAACGAAACGGTTGCAGAAGCGTCCCTATTGGCTAGTTTCTTTGTATACAATAGACGAAAAGGAAGTCTGCGGATCAAATCCTGGACTCCCCCGTAAAACGCCTAATAATCAGGCAAAATCCAATGTCAGGAGACTGAAAATGAGCCATATTCACCCCTTCGAGATGCCGGGCTGGGCGCAAGAGCGCATCCTCGCCCGTCAGGGCAGCGCCCTGGTTTTCAAGGACCGGCCCGCGTCATCGACCGCTTTGGTGGTGGTGGACATGCAGAATTACTTTCTCGACCCCGAAAGCGGCGCCTCGGTGCCCAATGCGCGGGCGGTCGTGCCGAATATCAACCGGCTCGCCACCGCCCTGCGCGCGGCCGGCGGCCGCGTGGTCTGGATCCGCACGCTATTCACCGAAGACGCGCTAGAGACGATCCCGCATTTCCACCACGAACTGCTGACCCCCGACCGCTTCGAGACCCGCTGCGCCGCGCTCAACCGCGATGCGGAGGGCTCGCAGCTCTGGCCCGCGCTCGATGTGCAGCCCGAGGACATGATTGTCGAAAAGACCCGCTACAGCGGGATGATCCAGGGCGCGGGTGCCTTGGAGGACCGACTGTGCGCGGCGGGCATCGACACGCTTCTGATCACCGGCACCATGACCAACGCCTGCTGTGAATCGACCGCCCGAGACGCCATGATGCGCAATTTCCGCACCACGATGGTGCATGACGGTTGTGCTTCGATCCGGGACGACGAACATGCGTTCGCGCTGATCCATTTCGCACTGTTCTTCGGCGACGTGACCGGGACGGACGAATTGGTCGCCCGCTATAGCTGACACCAACCGCAAACGCCCCCGGGGTGCCGCAATACCACGGGGTTGCGGCGACGGCTTTGTCGGCGGTCGACGAACGGCGCGGGTTTGCACGGCACGAAGCAGTCGGGTTCCATCAAGTGCCCACCGACACAGCAGCTCAACCAGAGATCGGTTTGACTGTTGTCGCGGGACCGAGGAAGTCAGCTTCGTGACGGCTGAGCTTGTGAAGCTTCAAGCTATAGCACCCCCTCAAAAGGAGATCTTTTCCACAAGGCAACGGAATCGCTGTCGCCACTGCCGTCCGCAAAAGGCACCTCCAGGGGCCGCCTTTGAATGCGGCATTCGATCTTGAAACATGCCACCACGGTCGGTGGCGTGCCCTGTTCCAGCGCCGGAATACGCGCCATCGCGTCGCGCTTGGGTCCGCAGTGTGAACCGGCGCCGAGGGATCGGCGCGCGGTCAGGGGCAGGCTTTCCATCACGTGCTTTCCAGAAGAGGCCCGGGCCTTTCCGCTCCGCCGTCAAACCAGCAGCGACATCGGGTTTTCGACCGCAGCCTTGAATGCGGCCAGCCATTGCGCCCCGACCGCGCCGTCCACGGAGCGGTGATCGACGGAAAGCGTCACGCTCATCACCGGCGCAAAGGCGATCTGGCCGTCGCGCTCGACCGGGCGGCGCTCGGCGGCACCCACCGCGAGGATGCAGCTCTGCGGCGGGTTGATGATGGCCGAGAAGCGCTTGACCCCGTACATCCCGAGATTGGAGAGGGAAAAGCCGCCGCCCTGATATTCCTCGGGTTTGAGCCGCCCCTCGCGCGCCCTGACGGCCAGCGCCTTCATCTCGGCAGAGAGCGCGCCCAGGCTCTTGCAATCGGCGTCGCGCAGCACCGGGGTGATCAGCCCGCCATCTGTGGCCACGGCGACCGAGATGTCGACGGAGCCAAGGCGGAGGATCGCCTCGTCGGTCCAGACCGCATTCGCCTCGGGCACCTCCGCAAGCGCGAGGGCGACGGCCTTGATCAGGAAATCGTTGACCGAGATCCGCGCGGGCGTGTCACGGCCCTCGTTGACCTGCGCGCGCAGCGCCAGCAGGGCCTCGAGATCGCAATCGGCCTCGAGATAGAAATGCGGGACGGTGGTTTTCGATTCCACCAGACGGCGGGCGATGGTGCGGCGCATGTTGGTATGCGGGATTGCCTCATAAGCTCCGAGACCGGTCAGGTCGGGCGCGACCTTGGCCTCCGGCGCCTGCGCCACCGGAGCGGTTTGGGCCTGTTCCGCCGCCCGTTCGACATCGACCCGCACAATCCGCCCACGCGGGCCGGAGCCGGAAAGCCCCGCCAGATCAACGCCTTTCTGCGCGGCGATCCGGCGGGCGAGCGGCGAGGCGAGCACCTTGTCCGTGGCGGGCGGCGTCGCCGCGACCGTCTTTTCGGACAAGACCGGGGCCTCTTTCGGCGCTTCCGGCACGGCGGGCGTTGCGCCTCCCGGCGCGTATGCCGCCAGCGCATCCGCGCTTTCGCCCTCTTCCAGCAGCACGGCGATCACCGCGTTCACGTCGGCGCGCTCGCCGTCCGGCACAAGGATCCTGCCGAGGGTGCCTGCCGCCTCCGCCTCCAGCTCCATCGTCGCCTTGTCGGTCTCGACCTCCGCCAGCGCCTCGCCTGGCGCCACGGCGTCACCTTCCGCCTTGAGCCAGCGCGCGATCACCGCATCTTCCATCCCCGCCGAAAGCGAGGGCAAAACGATATCCTTGGGCATGTGCTCTCTCCTTATTCGGCAGCCAGCGGCAGGCCCTGATCGGCCATGACGTCGCGCAGCCCGGTCTCGATGTCCGAGAGGCGGGCGCAGGCCGCCGATTCCAGCACCTTGGAAATGCTTGGCGAGGCCTCGGCGCCGTGAACGCGTTTGACCGGCTGGTCGAGCGCATCGAAGCAGCGGCGCTGGATCTCATCCGCCAGCCAGCCGCCATAAGACGTGCCCGCCGCGCCCTGCTCGACGATCAGCACATTGCCGGTCTTTTCGATGGAGGCCTCGACGGTCTCCCAGTCGAGCCCGGCGCGGTCGAGGCTGCGCAGGTCGACGATCTCGGCATCGACCCCCATCCGTTCGGCCACCTCGCGGGTCTTTTCGACCATGGCGAGATAGGTGAGCACCGTGACCCGGTTGCCCTCACGCACCACCTTGGCCTTGCCCAGCGGAATCATGTAGTCGAGATCGTCGGCCGGGGCGGCGCCTTTCGCGGCGTAGAGATCGACATGTTCCAGAACCAGCACCGGGTCGTCGCAATGCAGCGCGGCGTTCATCAGCCCGACATAGTCGAAGGGCGTCGAGGGCGCGACGATGCGCCAGCCCGGCGCGGTGGCAAAGATCCCCGCCGGATCCATGGAATGCTGCGAACCGTAGCCCGTGCCCATGGCCACCTTGGTGCGCAGCACAACCGGCATGGCGCTGTCGCCGCCGAACATGTGCCGCGCCTTGCCGATCTGGTTGAACACCTGATCGGCGGCCACCCACATGAAATCGGGATACATGAACTCGATCACCGGACGCACCCGCCCGTCGGCGGCCATGCCACCCGCGATACCGGTAAAGGCATTCTCGGAAATCGGCGTGCCGAGACAGCGCTCGGGGAACCTGTCCGACAGCCCCTTGGTCGCGCCATTGGTGCCACCCTTGAGCCGGTGCACATCCTCGCCCAGCACCACGACACGGTCGTCGGTCTCCATCCGGCGCATCATCACATCGGCCACGGCGTCGATGAATTTCACATTCTCCTTGAGCGCGCCGGAAAAGCTCTCCTGCTCTTCGAACCGCGCGCCGTCGAATTCCGACAGATCGCCGCGCAACCCGAAATCGCGGAAACTCTCCTCGGGCCAGAGCGCGGGCACGATGCGGCGCTTGCCGTCGACCTCTTCGACCAGCTCGCCGGCGATCCCGTCCATCATCGCCTGACACTGCGCCCGCAGATCCTCGACCGCCTGCGCCCCGATGATCTGGCGCTCCATCAGGTCGCGCGCCATGGCGTCGAGCGGATCGCGCCCCCGCCATTCGGCTTCCTCTTCCTTGCTGCGATAGCCGAAGGCCGAGCCGGGCAGCGCGCCGTTCTGGTGGAAATAGCGGTAGACATCCGCCTCGATCACCACCGGCCCGCCGCCCTTGCGCATGATCTTGTTGGCTTCCTCGGACGCGAGATAGACCGACAGCGTATCCATCCCGTCCACCCGCAGCGCCGGGATGCCAAAGGCGAGCCCGCGCGAGGAGAGGCGGGTTTCGGCGGTGACCTCCCCGACATGGGTCGAGACGGCGTAGCGGTTGTTTTCGATGAAAAAGCAGATCGGCAGTTTCCAGGCGGCGGCGACATTCATCGTCTCCAGCACCGAGCCGATATTCACCGCACCGTCGCCGAAATAGGTGTAGACCACATCGCCGCTGCCCGCCTGCCTGTGCGCCCAGGCCGCGCCCGCCGCCATGGGCACACCACCGCCGACGATGGCATTGGTGCCGAGATTGCCGCTCTCTGCCCACCGCAGATGCATCGAGCCGCCGCGCCCCTTGCAGAAGCCTTCGGCAAGCCCGAGGATTTCCGACAGCGTGCGCTTGGACAGATGCCGCAGGGTTTCGCCAAAGCTCTTCTCCGGGTCGATCCCCTCGGGCGCCACATAGGTCAGCGCCTTGGCGAGAAACTGGTGATGCGCTCGGTGCGAACCGTTGACCTGATCGGCGGCGCGCATTGCCATGGCAGAGCCGACCGCCCCGCCCTCCTGCCCGATGGCGGAATGCGCCGGGCCGTGCACGAGCCCCTGCCCGGCCAGTTCCAGCACCTTTTCCTCGAAGGCACGGATCAGATGGAGCTGGCTCAGCATCGTGCGCCCGAGCGTGGGATCGAGCGCGCTGCGCTCGTCGTCGGAGGCCCGGATGTCCCGCCAGGTGGTCTTGGGGGTGAGGTCGTCATAGAGGGGCATGTCGGAAGCCTTTCAGGAAAGTCGGCAAGCAGAGGCCGGCGGCCCGGGGCGCAACGCCCCGAGCCTGAGGAAGTCGGAAAAGATCGGAAGCGGTCAGGCGGAGAAGAAATCCCGCAGCAGGCCAAGCTGGCCCTGAAGCATCGCGCGCCCGTCGAGATAGGCGATCCCCGCCTCCTGCGCGGCGCGGCCAAGCGCGGTCTGCTGCGGCGGCACCAGCGCCTCGGCGACCATATCGGCGCCGGCCAGACGATCCGCCGTCAGCGGCATCGGATCGTCACCGCGTAGGCCGACGGAGGTGGCGTTCACCACCAGATCGACCGGCGCCGCTTCGGCACCTGCAAGGCCGATGCGACGATCGGGGAAGGCGGGGGCGAGCCGGGCCGCAAGACGCTCCGCGCGTTCCGGCGTGCGGTTCAGCAGGTGCAGCTCGGAGATGCCTTCGGTCAGCAGCTCGGCGGCAATCGACGCCGCCGCGCCGCCCGCGCCCACCAGCAGCACCCGTTTTCCGGCAATGGCATAGCCGGCCTGTTTCAAACCGCCGACAAAGCCGCGCCCGTCGAAGGTTTCGCCCAGAAGGCTGCCATCCGGCTGCACCCGGACCGCGTTGACGCTGCCCGACAGGGTGACGCGCTCGGACACGGCGTCGCAAAAGGCGACGCCCTGCTCCTTATGCGGAATGGTCAGCACAAAGCCGGAGATATTCCTGATGCTGCGGGCCGCGTCCAGCGCCGCGCCCAGATTCCCGGCGGGCACATGCATCGGCAGGCAAAGCGCCTCGACGGAGGCCTCCGCAAAGGCCTCCGACAGCAGTTGCGGCGTGCGAACCTGAGCCACCGGATCGGCCATGACGCCGATCAGACGCGCGCTGCCGGGGATGGAAAGGGGAATGCCGGTCATCGCTCAGACCTCCTGTTGCAGATGCTGTTCAATCGTCGCCGCCAGCCGGAACAGCAGATCTTCCCGCCCCAGCGCCGCGGTGATCTGGATGCCCACGGGCAGCCCTTCCTTGGTGTGGCCAAAGGGCACGCTGGCCGCCGGCAGGCCGGTCACGTTGGCGAGGCAGGTGAAGGCGAAGGACTCCATCACGCGGTCAAAGGCGCGTTCGGCCCCGATCCGGTCGACATCGTAATGCCCGAGCTTTGGCGCGGGATGCAGCACCACCGGCGTCAGCAGCACGTCGGCCGTTTCAAAGAACCGGCCCATGCGCCGCGTGAGCCCCTGGAAATAGACCAGATCGGTGATGTATTGCACGGCGGGCAGACCGATCCCGAGCGAGACCATGTGACGGTTGATCGGCTCCATCTGCGCGGCGATCTCCTCGACGGAACAATCGCGCGCCGCAGCCAGTCCGAAGGCCGCGCGCGACACTGTCATCGGCCAGAAGCGGCGAAACACCTCGCGGAACTCCGCCGGGGTCAGCGGCGGCGCGGTTTCGCTCACCTCATGACCCATGGTTTCGAGCAGCGCCGCCGCCTTCAGCACCTGTGCACCCACCTGCGGATCGGTCGTGCAGCCGTCGAAGAACGGATCGGTCGACACCGCGATCCGCAGGCCCGAGAGTGGCTGGCTCAGGCTGTCGAGATAGCTGCCGGAGACCGCCGGGGCGACATAGGGGTCGCCGGGGGCAGCGCCCTGCGTGGCATCGAGAATGGCGGCGCTGTCACGTACGCTTTTCGTCACCACATGTTCCGAGGTGATCCCGCCGATGGATTCGCCCACATCCGGGCCGAGCGTGATCCGCGCCCGCGACGGCTTCAGGCCGAAGAGCCCGCAATAGGAGGCCGGGATGCGGGTCGAGCCGGCGCCGTCATTGGCATGCGCCGCAGCCACCATGCCGCCCGCCACCGCCGCCGCCGCGCCGCCGCTCGACCCGCCGGGGGTGCGCTCTGGATCCACGGGGTTGCGCGCGGGGCCGTAAAGCAGCGGCTCGGTGGTGCCGATGCTGACCATTTCGGGCACGTTGGTCTTGCCGAAGATCACGAACCCCGCCGCCTCGAACCGTTCGGTCAGGATGCTGTCGTGGTCCATCACGCCGCCCGCCAGCAGCGCCGAGCTTGCGGTGGTCGGCGTGCCCGCCTTGTGGGCGTAGAAATCCTTGAGCAGGAAGGGCACACCGTGGAACGGGCCGGCGGGCACGCGCCCGGCTTTCACCGCATCGCGCGCCATGTCGTAGAATTTTACGGTGACCGCGTTCAGCGCCGGATTGCGATCTTCGCAGCGGGCAATCGTCGCGTCCAGCAGCTCCAGGGGCGAGAGATCGCCTTTGGCGATCCGGTCCGCCTGCCCGGTGGCGTCGAGCGAGAGGATCTCGTCCATCATTCCGCCGCCCCCGGGCGCACGGCGAAGCCATCGACTTCGAGGAACCAGTCCTCGCTGCCGAGCCCGGCGACCAGCACAAGCGACATGGCGGGCCGGTGATCGCCCAGCCAGGCGTCGCGCGCCGCCCGGATCGCGGGCAGATCCTCGCGCCGCGTCACGAAGAAATTCAGCTTGCCGACATGTTCGGTGCCGAGGCCTTCGCCCTCCAGCAGCCGTGCCAGCGTCTGAAAGATCAGTCGGGTCTGTTCCCCCGCATCCGCCGGAAGCGTGCCGTCCGGTTCGCAGCCGACGAGACCTGAGAAGGCCAGCAGCGAGTCGCCGGGGCCGACCTCCACCGCGTGACAATAGGGCCCGAAGGGCGGCGCGATATCTGGGTTGTGAATCTGCCTCATGAGGCACCTCCTCTTTGGTTCGGAACATGCTGCGGCCCTCTGCGGGCGGGGTCCGCTCCGCCGACACGCGGCGCCTATATGTTCCGCGATCTGGTTTCCGTCCGCGATCCGGCGCGAGTGCAGCTTGCGTGAATCAGCCTCAAAGGCCGTGGTCCATCCCCGGTCTCTGAAAAGCGCTGCTGCCGCTCCGCCTCGATGGGCGGGAACATCACCGTTCCTCAGAGAGCTGTCAACACAAAATGTATCCATTATTGAAGTCGGGCGCTCACGCAACAACGGGAGAAGGTCGAGCCTGAATGTCGCTCATGGCCACCGCAGTCGACCCCAAAACGGCTGGAACGCCCGATTAATACATTAATTTAAAACACTAAACCACCCCACCTCCACGACACATACAGTGGCTGTCCGCTCCTGAAGGCATTCGTGAAATTCAGCGCCTCTACGCTAAAATTCAAGAAATGTATCCATTAATCTTGACTGAGCGCACGGATTCGTATCCACTTACCCAAACACACAGTGGACGAACCGATGCGCTATTTTGCCGGGTGCAAGCACGAGCTTCACCATCTTCCGACCGTATTCTCCCTCTCCCAGCCGCGCCGCTCGAACGATGTCGCGGCGCGTCCGGGCCTGCTGGCCGCCGCTGCGGAACGCTGCGGATGGGAGCGGGTCGAGGTCACGGAAGCGCGGGAGGCCTGTCTGGAGGGCGTGCACAGCCCCCGCTATGTCGCGTTCCTGCGCAGCATCTATGCCGACTGGGTCGCGGCCTATGGCCCGCCGCCCGACGGCATCTTTCCGAATGTCTTCCCCACCATGCGCACCGGCGACCGTTATCCCGACGACCCGGCGGCCCGCGTCGGCCTGCATATGCATGACCAGCTGGCGCCCATCCACGAACATACCTTTGCCGCCGCGCTCGAAGCGGCGACGATTGCCGATACCGCCGCAAAGGCGGTTCTGGGCGGCGACCGCGCCGCCTATGCGCTCTGCCGCCCCTCCGGCCACCACGCGGGCCGGGATTGCGGCGGCGGCGCGACCTATCTCAACAATGCGGGGGTGGCGGCGCAGACGCTGCTGTCAGAGGCCAAACGCGTGCTTCTGGTGGATATCGACGTTCACCACGGCAACGGAACGCAGGACATCTTCTACGAGCGCGACGACGTGCATTTCGTCTCGCTGCACCGCGATCCGGCGCAGTATCATCCCTATTTCTGGGGCCATGCGGAAGAGCGCGGCGCGGGGCCGGGAACCGGCTTCACCCGCAATGTGCCGCTGCCCAGCGACACCGAAGACAACGCCTATCTGGCCGCGCTCGACACCGCGCTTGAGGAGGCTCTGCACAAAACCCCCGACGCGCTTGTCGTCTCGATGGGGTTCGACGCGCATGTCGACGACCCGAGCAAGGGCCTACGCCTCACGACCGACGCTTACCGGCCGATCGGACAACGCTTTGCCGCGCTGCGCCTGCCGACCGTGCTGGTTCAGGAAGGTGGATACAATCTGGAGGCGGTGCCGCATTGCCTCTCCGCCTTCCTCACCGGCTTTCAAAGCTGACCGACTTTCCACGGGAGAACACCATGTCCATCCTCGCCAGCCAACAGCCCGCCCCCCATGACGCGCCCGGATGCGCCTATGTGGACGGCGCCTTTATCCCCCTCGCCGACGCACGGATCCCGATGCTGGATCGCGGCTTTGTGCGCTCGGACGCCACCTATGACGTGACGCATATGTGGAAGGGCCGGTTCTTCCGGCTCGACGATTATATCGAACGGTTCTACGCCTCGATGGCCGGGCTGCGGATGGAGATCGACGAACCCCCTGCCGAGCTGCGGGCGCTGATCCTTGAGGCCGCGCGCCGCAGCGGGCTGGAGGATGCCTATGTGCAGATGACCTGCACCCGTGGCGTGCCGCCGGCGGGCAGCCGCGATCCCCGCATGTGCAAGAACCGGCTCAGCCTCTTCGTGCAGCCCTTCGTCTGGATCTCGCGTCCCGAGCAGCAGGAAAGCGGCCTGAAGATGGTGGTTGCGAAAACCCCGCGCATTCCGTCCGAGGCGGTCGACCAGCGGATCAAGAATTTCCACTGGCTCGATCTGACGCGCGGCATTTTCGAGGCCTATGACCAGGGCGCCGATGTCGCCGTGCATCCCAGCATCCATGGCGGGCTGACCGAGGGCGCGGGCTTCAACGTCTTCTGCCTGAAGGGCCGGACGCTTTCGACCCCTGCCGAGGGGATTTTCGAGGGCATGACCCGGCGCACAGTGATCGAGCTGGCGCCCTCGCATCAGCTCGAGGTCGCGGTGGGCCGGGTGAACGCCGAACAGCTTTACGAGGCAGACGAGGTGTTTCTGACCAGCACCGCCGGCGGCGTGATGCCGGTGTGCGAAATAGATGGCCGCCCGGTCGGAAACGGGCGCCCCGGACCGGTGACGCTGTCGCTGCGCAAAGCCTATTGGGCGCTGCATGAGCATCCCGATTACACCACCGCGCTGACCGGGGCCGTGGCATGAGCGGCGGTCGCGTTCTCATCACCGGCGGCACCCATGGCATCGGGCGCGCCTGCGTCCGGCTGCTCGCGCAGGAGGGTTATCTGCCGATCTTCACCGGGCGCGACGCGGAGGTCGGCGAGGCGCTCGTCGGCGAGATCCCGGAGGCGCGTTTCCTGCAAGCGGATCTCTCCGCGCCCGGCGCCGTCGCATCGCTGGCGGAACGCGCGCTTGCGCTTAGCGATGGCCGCCTTGTCGGGCTCGTCAACAATGCCGGGCGCGGTGCCCGCAACGCCTTTGAGGAGACGACCGAAGAGCTTTGCGATCAGGTTTTCGACCTCAATCTCAAGGTGCCGAGCCTGCTGACCGCCCTGTGCCTGCCCGCGCTGAAAGCGGCGAACGGCTCCGTCGTCATGATCTCGTCCATCGCGGGCAAGACCGGTGAGGAGGGGATCGCGCTTTATACCGCGTCCAAGGCGGGGCTGATCGGCCTCACCAAGGCGCTGGCGCTGGAAATCGCGCCCGAGGTCCGGATCAACGCGGTCTGCCCCGGGCAGATCGAGACGCGGATGATGCAAAACACCCTGTTGCTCCCCGGCCGCCGCGCGCAGCTCGAAGCGCGCATTCCCAGCGGTCGCCTCGGCCGCCCGGAGGACATCGCCGAGGCGGTGCTTTGGCTGATCTCTCCGAAATCGTCCTTCGTGAACGGTGACGTCCTCACCGTCGATGGCGGCGAGACCGCCGGGCTGCGCAATCCGCGGGCAAAGCAAAGCTGACACCCGCGCAACCATCAAAAAACACCAACAGAGAGGAAAAAACATGCTGAACAAGACCAGCTTTGCCGTCACGCGCCGCATGGCGCTTTTGGGCGCCACGGCGCTGCTCACGCTGCCACGCACCGCCTTGGCACAGACCGGGCCGGTCGAGGGCGGGCGCCTCGTGCTGATCGCCCGTCCCGAGCCCGCCACGCTGGGTCTCGGCCTGAACCTTCAGGCGCCGACGATCTATGTCGGCGGCAAGATCTTCGAGAGCCTCCTGACCTATACCACCGATCTGGAACCGATGCCCTCGCTCGCGAAATCCTGGAGCATTTCCGACGACGGGCTGACCTATCGTTTCGAGTTGCAGCAGAACGCGACCTGGCACGACGGCACGCCCTTCACCTCGGCGGATGTGGTCTTTACCGCCGACGACATGATGCGCAGCTCGCATCCGCGCTGGAAACTGCTCGCCGAAACCTATGTGGAGCGCATCGAGGCCGATGGCGATTTCGCCGTGACCTTCACGCTCAGGGAGCCGTTCTCGGCCTTCATCTACGCCTTCGAGCTGAGCTCGCTGCCGATCATGGCCAGGCATGTCTATGAGGGCACCGATTATCGCACCAACCCCGCGAACAACGCCCCTATCGGCACCGGGCCGTTCAAATTCGTGAGCTGGAACCGCGGCCAGTCGATCGAGCTGGAACGCTACGAAGATTATTGGGACGACAGCGCCGCGCATCTCGAACGGGTGACCTTTCTGGTGATCCCCGATGCCGCCTCGCGCGAGACCGCCTTCGAACAGCAGATGGTCGATGTGCTGCGGCCGGGCGATGTCGAGGGCTTCGTGGCGCGCCGCCTGTCCGAGACCGACGATGTGGTCATGACGACGATGGGCGAAGAGTTCTACGCACCGCATGCCTTCATCCAGATGAACCTGCGCAAGCCGCCGTTCGACAATCTCAAGATCCGCCAGGCGGTGATGCATGCGGTCGACCGCGACTTCATTTCGAACAATATCTGGTTCGGCATGGCGGCGCCGGCGACCGGCCCGGTCTCGTCGCGCACGGCGTTCTACGAGCCTGACGTGACGCCCTACCCGTTCGACATCGAGAAAGCGCAGAGCCTTGTCGCCGAGAGCGGGCTGAGCGGTGACGATCTGAAGGTGACGCTCACGCCCCTGCCCTATGGCCAGCAATGGGACCGCACGGCGGAATACATCGCGCAGCAGCTCACGCAGGCCGGGCTCGACGTGTCGATCAAGGGGGTGGACGTGTCCGGCTGGGCGCAGGCGCTCTCGACCTGGGAGTTCGATCTGGCGCTCAA
>NZ_CP015089.1 GCF_001975705.1 Salipiger abyssi | reverse complement strand
GCCGTCGCCGGATACGCGGCGCAGGGCATGGCGGCTTCGGTGGTCGAGGGCGTGCCGACAGTGGCCCGGATCGAAAACGGCGCAACGGTCGAGAACGAGGTGGAGTTCGAGCTGACCTCGCTCAACTCGATCCGGCTCAACCTGCGCAACCCGGATTTCACCACTGCCATGCGCGTGACCGAGGCCATTCAGGAGCGCATGGGGTCGAATTCCGCACGGGCGCTCGACTCCGCCACCGTCGAGGTCGGGCTGCGCGGTTCGGGCAAGGGCGACGTGCCCGAAGTGCTCTCGGTGATCGAAAACCTGCGGGTGGAGCCCGACAGCATCGCCAAGGTGGTGATCGACGCGCGCTCAGGCACCATCGTGATCGGTGCCGATGTGCGCATCGACCGGGTCGCGGTCAGCCAGGGCGGGCTCACGGTGATGGTGCGCGAAGATCCGATGGTCAGCCAGCCCAACCCGGTGACCATCGGCGGCACGACCGTGGTGGTGCCGCGCACCAGCGTCGGGGTCGAGGAAAGCGAGGCGCATTTCACCATTCTCGAAGGCGCGGATGTCAGCCTGCAACGGCTTGTGGACGCGCTGAACGCCATCGGTCTGACCGCCACCCAGACCATTTCCATTCTCCAGGCGATCAAGGCAGCGGGCGCGCTGCACGCCGATCTCGAGATCATCTGAGGAGCGCGCGCGATGGATATCAAGACCAGCATGGCCGCGCTGCAAGTCACCGGCGCGCAGCACGCGCAGCCCGGCGCGGTCGCACCCGATGCGCCGGCCAGCGCCGCCAAGGAATTCGAGGCGATGTTCCTCACGCAGATGGTCGACGAGATGCTGAAGCAGGTGGATATCGGCGAATTCGGCGGCGGGCAGGCAGAGGAAACCTGGCGCTATTTCCTGGCCGAAGCCTTTGGTCGCGAAATCGTCGAGCAGGGCGGCGCCGGCATTTCGCCAAGCCTGCGCAATGCGCTTGCCGCCTATGCGCAGTCGGGCACCGAGGAGCAGGGCTCATGAGTGATGCAACCCACGCCAGCGCCACGCTTCTGATCGACCGGCTCGCCCGTCTGCTGCGCGACGAGATCGCCGCCATCGGGCAGGGCCAGCTCGCCCGGGTCGAAGAGCTCTACCCGCGCAAGACCGAACTGCTTGCCGAGATCGAGACCACCTTTGCCGAGTCTGACCACCTGCTTGCCGGCGAAAAACCCGCCGCCGAAAAGCTGCGCCGCAAACTGCACGACCTGCGCGAACTCATCCAGACAGACCTCGCGATGCTGCGCCGGATGACCGAAGCGACCAGCGCTGTGGCCCGCGAAATCGACCGGATCCGCGACCGCCAGAGCCTCAGCGGGCTCTACGACCGCGATGGCGCCCGGCCACAAAAATCTGTGTCCTCACCGCAACGGTTTGACCAGTCTATTTAACTTTAACCTTTGTTTAACCTATCGCTCCAATTTGCCGTGTTACGGATCGTCTCACGGCAGGACCGTTTTCGTCAGAAAGACGAAGACCAATAACGATAGAAATCGGAGCAGAAAATGTCTTCTATCCACACCAACGCGAGCGCAATGTCCGCGCTCTCGACGCTGCGCAATATCAACAACAGCCTCGCATCGACCCAGGACCGCATCAGCTCGGGCCTGAAAATCTCGTCGGGCAAGGACAACGCGGCGTATTTCTCGATCTCCGAGACGATGTCGAGCGACTCGCGGATCTATAAGGCCATCGACGAAAGCCTGACCCTGACCCAGAACTCGCTTTCGGCCGCCCGTCTGGGCGCTGAAACCGTCAAGGACCTGGCATCGGAATTCGTCGAGCGCGTCGCCTTCGCACAGGGCGGCACCGAGGAAACCCGCACCGAAGTGCAGGCGGAACTGGACGAGCTGGCCGCCCGTATCCAGACCACCATCGACCAGGCGACCTTCAACGGGTCCGACCTCGTCAACGGCACCTCGGCCGTGACCGTCGTCACCGGCATCAGCCGTGACGCCGCAGGCTCGATCACCACCACCACGGTGAGCTTCGACCAGCAGGACCTGGGCGCGATCCAGTCCACCCTGGCCGGCATCGACCTGACCACAGCTTCGACCACCGCGCTGATGGAAACCGCTCTGCAAGACGCCGAAGGCGCCCTGTCGGACGCCATCGACTCCGCCACCGCGTTCGGCATCGCCGAGAAATCGGTCGAAATGCAGAAAGAGTTCCTTTCGGAACTGACCGACAAGATCGACGCCGGTGTCGGCGGCATGGTCGACGCCAACATGGAAGAAGAAGCCGCCCGTCTTCAGGCGCTTCAGGTGCAACAGCAGCTGGCCACCCAGTCGTTGTCGATCGCCAACCAGGCGCCGCAGAATATTTTGTCGCTCTTCCGGTAATTTCTCTGGAAAATGCACAACTTATGATGGCATAGTGAAAGGGCGCCCCAGGGCGCCCTTTCTTCGTCGCAACCTCGGATCAACCGGGGTCGGCTTACAAATCGTCCCCGGGATCAGCCGGGGGGAGCAGAGGCAGGAACGGAATGAGCATCAACGCTTACAAGCGCACGATTCGCGAAAGCGAGTCGCCGCGCCAGATCGAAGCGCGCGTCTTCGCCCGCATCACCGGCGCCATGGAAACGTATTGTACCGCTTACGACGCGGCCGACAGCAACGAGGCGCGCAGCGCGGTTCTGGCCGACGGGTTGCGCGACGCGCTCGCCGACAATCGCCGTCTCTGGATCACCCTGCGCGACGACCTCGCAGACAGCGCGAACACCTTTCCTCCGGCGCTGCGCGCCCAGTTGATCTCTATCGCGCTCTGGGTCGATCGCCAGACCCAGCAGGTGTTGGGCGGCGGGTCCGGCCTGCGCGCACTGATCGAGGTGAATTCCAGCATTCTCGCGGGGCTGTCTTCGCGCCCGGCGCTGACCACGGTATCGGATCATGGCACTCAATCTCACGCTGAAACCCTTTGAGCGGCTGGTCGTCAACGGCTGCATGATGCGCAATGGCGGCCGCAAGAGCACGATCACCGTGGAAAACCGCGCGGATATCATCCGCGAAACCGACCTGCTGAAACCCGAGGCGGCAGCGACGCCGGTCAAAGCGGTCTACTACCTGATCCAGAGCGCCCTGATCTATCCCGAAAAGCGCGAGGATCTGGCCAAGGCAGCACAGAAACGTCTGGCCGAACTGGTCACCGTATTTTCCGCCGATCTGCGCTTTCATGTCTTCAGCGCCGCCAACAATGTCAGCCGCATGGAATATTACACGGCACTGCGCGACCTGCGTCCGCTGATCGCGCGCGAGGCCGAAGTGCTGGGCGCCGCCGGGCTCGACCCGACGCAGCTCGTCGATGAGACCACCGATCCCGAAAGGAAACGCGCATGATCTCGATTTCGGGCATGTCGACCCTTGTCGCTTTGAAACTGGTGGATGCCACCGAGGACAAGGAACAGGCGCTCCTGAAGGAGCAGCCCGAACATGCGCGCGCCATTGAGCATTTCCTGGAAAACATCTCGGATGTCGAAAGCGTCGATGATCTGATGGGCGATTACGAGCTCTATAGCTTCGTCATGAAGGCCTACGATCTCGAAGATCAGATCTTCGGCAAGGCGATGATGGAGAAGGTGCTCAAGAGCAATATCGAAGAGCCCGATGCGCTGATCAACCGGCTGACGGATCCGCGCTTCAAGGAGCTTTACAGCGCCATGGGGTTCGGCACCGATGGCGAGGGCAATATCAACACCGCGCTGCGTTCCTGGAGAAACCGCATCGTCGAGAAATACATCGACACGCAATATGTGAACGACAAAACGGATGAAAACGAGGCACTTGGCACTGTGCTGGAATTCCGCCGCAAGGCGGATGAGATCGAAACGGCGTTCGACATTCTGAAAGATCCCGAGATGTCGGAGTTCTTCCGGACAATCCTGGGCCTGCCGACGCAGATGGCATCGCTCGATATCGACCGCCAGGCCGAGATGCTGACCGACCGGTTCGACCTGGAAACGCTGAAAGATCCCGAAGAGGTGGAAAAGCTGGTGCGCAAATACGTGGCCATCTCGGATGCCAACTCGGATTTCACCAGCACCAACGGCGCGGTCCAGATCCTGTCCGGCGTCGCGAATTCCGGATCGGGAAGCTTCCTGCCGGTGACCATCGACATCGAAGCCATCGCGGGTTTCAGCGGGTACAAGCTGCGCTAGGGATTTGATGTCGTCGAAGCGGTGGGGTGGAAGCCCACCCTACGGTGCAGCATCGGCGTAAGCCGCGCCATCGCCGGCCCGCGGGTTGGCGAACCGATGGCGCGTACCCCTCGCTTTATCCCAGCCAAATCCGAAAGACCTCTCAACGAAGCGCGGACGTCATCAGATCGCCAGCCCGGTGGGGCGGGCCGGCGATGGCGCGGCGGCCTGCGGCCTTGATCCGCGCCCATGCATCGCTCGACCGTAGGCTGGGTTTCCAACCCACCACCCCGATCAGAACATTTCGTCATCCTCATCGTCGCTGAGCGGCAGCCGCACCTGATCCTCGTCTGCCAGGGTCCGCGCGTAATCCAGCATCATGGACTGCGCCGCGCTCACCTCGCGGCGGCGCACCGGACCCATGCTGTCCATCTCTTCCTGCAACATGTCGCGCGAGCGCGCGGGCAGGGCGTTGAGGAAGGCGTCGCGCGCCGCCTGGCTGGCACCGCGCAGCGCGGTGGGCAGGGTGTTGCCGGGCATGCCGCGCATGATCTTGGCCAGATCCATCGCATCCATCTTCACCAGATCCTCGAAGGTGAACATCTTGGCCTTGATCGCATCGAACGTGTCGGGGATCGACTCCTCGAGCGCCGGCGCCATGGCGTCGAAAGCGTTGCGGTCGAGCTTGTTGAAGAGATCCGCCATGCGCTGATGCTGCTCGGTGGTGGTCGGCTGGGCGCCGGCATTGATGATGTCGCTTTGCAGGGATTCCTCGATCTGCTTCATCATGTGATGCGGCACCGCCTCCATGCGGATCATCCGCTCGACCACGTTCTGCATCTTTTCCGGCCCGAGGATCGGCAGCACCTTGGCCGCCACGTCGGTTTTCACATTCGACAGGATCGCCGCGATGGTCTGCTCATGCTCGCCCTTGAGATAGTTGGCGATGACATTCTCCGACAGCGCGCCGAACCGTGCCCAGAGATCGCGCTCCTTCAGCGGGCCGCGGATGTCCTTCAGGATCCCCTCGACCTGCTCGCCGGGCAGCAGCGAGCGCAGCAGGTTCTCGGCCACCGCGAAGGAGCCGACCACGCCGCCGCCATTGGTGATATCCTCGACGAAATCGTTCAGCACCTGCTCGACCGTCTCGGAGGAGATCGAGCCCAGCCCCGACATCGCCCGCGTGACCTGCTGAATCTCGATATCGTCGAGCTGCTGGAGCAGCGCCGAGCCGCGCTTTTCACCGAGGCACAGGAACAGGATCGCCGCCTTTTGCGGACCGGTCAGCTTGCGCCGCCGGGCGGTTGCCGCGTTCGCCCCCGACGAGGTGGCGCGTTTGAGATTCGCAACTGCCATGATCCTGCTCTCCTGCCTGTCTTACCCGCCCCCGGCGAGGGGGATGTAACTTTCCATGAGACTGCCCGCCAGCATGTACCAGCCGTCGATCAGAACGAAAAAGATCACCTTGAATGGCAAGGAGATCAGCACCGGCGGCAGCATCATCATGCCCGCGCTCATCAGCACCGAGGCGACGATCAGGTCGATCACCAGAAACGGCAGATAGATGAGAAAGCCGATGGAAAACGCCCGCCGCAGCTCGGAAATCATGAAGGCCGGCACCAGCTCGCGCCAGCCGGCCTCTTCTGCGGTTTCCGGCAGCGGCGCCGGGTCTGTCACCTCGCCGCCCGCGTCGCTGCGCTGCGAGATGTCGCGGAACAGCGCAAGATCCTTTTCGCGGGTGTTAACGAACATGAAGCTCTTGAACGGATCGCCGATCCGGCCGAGCGCCTGCTCTTCGGTGATGGCGTTGTCCATGAGCGGCTGCACGCCGCCCTCCCAGGCATCCTCAAAGACCGGCTGCATGACAAAGAAGGTCATGAAAAGCGCCATGGAGGTCAGCACCATATTCGGCGGCGTCTGGTTCAGACCCAGCGCCGAGCGCAGCATGGAAAACACGATCACGAAGCGGGTAAAGCTGGTCATGATCACCAGCAGGCCCGGTGCCAGAGACAGCACGGTCATCGCGGCGATAAGCTGGATGATCCGGCCCGAGAGCGTCGCCCGCTCGTCCGATCCCGCCGGCGCGGTGCTCAGCGCGTCGCCGATGGCGCCCAACAGGTCCGAGCCCGCCGATTGCGCCTGTGCCTGCGTGGCGGCCAGCGCACAAAACCCCGCCGCCAGCAGGCAGAGGGGCAGCGCGCGCAGGAGGCCGCCGTGTCGGATCATTCTTCGGACACGTAATCCTTGACGATCTCGATCAGCGAGACGCCAAGGCGATCGTCGGGCAGCTTGACCAGATCGCCACGCGCGACGAGCCGGTCGTTTATCACCACCTCGACGGGCTGGCCGATGCTCTTGTCGAGCTCGATGATCGAGCCGCGGCTGAGCTTGAGCAGCTGTGCGATGGGCATCCGGGTGCGGCCCAGAACAATCTGGACGTTCAGCCCGACATTCAGCATCGCGTCGATGGTCTTGCCGCTGTCGCCGGGCTTGGCCTCCGCCTGCTCGGCGGCGGCCTCTTCGGCAACCGCTTCGGCGACGGTGCCCGCGGCGGTTTGCGCCTCGTCGGTCATGACTCTTCTCCTGCCAGTTTCTGCCCGAGCTTCAGCTCGATCTCCTGCCGTGCCGTCCCGAGCGCGCCGAGGATGCGCGCGCAGATTTCGTGAAAGCTGTATTCCATCAGGCCGTTATCCCAGGCGGCGCGCACCTCGCCGGTATCGAGCTCGGGATCGGATTTGACCGATAGCCGCCCGCCGAACCCTGCCTGTCGCGCGGCCAGCTCCAGCTCGGCACTGGCGCTTTCCAGCGCATCCGGCGCAACCCAGAGATCGAGCCGCGCCGATCCCAGCGCCATGCGCACAGCACCCTTTGCCTCGCGCAGCGCCTGACCGTCTGCGAGGCGGTCGCTGACATCCGGCGCGACCTGGCGAAAGACCGACAGCACAAAATCCACCATCTGCGCCTCAAGCGCCGCATGATGCCGGTCGGCATCGGCAAAGAGCCCCTGCATGGCGGGGATCACAGCCTCCGACGCCGCAAGGCGACGGGCGGATTCCGAGCTCTGCGCGGTTTGTGCCGCCTCTTCGCGGCCCTGCTGCAACCCGGCCTGAAAGCCCTCGTCACGGGCCTGCCTGACCGCCTCTTCATATTCCGCGCGAGTAAAGACCGCCCCGACAATCGGCGTGTCGCCACGCCGGACGGCCTCGTCCTCGGCGTCGAAATTACGGTCGAAGACATAGCTCATGCGCTCGGCCCTTCTGCCAGCCAGGCGCGGACCACCTTGATCGCGTCATCCGGTTCGCGCTCGATCAGCCCGCTCACCGTATTGATCCAGCCACGCTGCACGCCACCCTCGACCGAGGCGACGGGGATCATGTCGTTCTCGGAGCCAGGCGGGAGGGGATCGAGCACGGTGCCGCTGTGATAGACGGTCTGGTCGGATCCCGCCTGCCGCGTGGTGTGGATATGGGTGACGTTGGAGGTTGCGCCTGCCTCACCCTCCGCCGCGGCGGCGGGCAGGGCGGCGGTGCCCTCGGGCGCGGGCAGCTCACCGCCGGCTTCGGCATCGCCGGTCTGCGCGAAGGCCCGGTTGAGCAGCGGGCGCACGCCCAGCACCAGCACGACCACCACGAGCGCCAGCGCAAAGAGCCCGCGCAGGATGGTGCCGAGATTCTCCGACAGGATCTGACCGATACTGCGCGATACCGGCTCGCCCACATCCATGGAATAATCCATGAAGCGCAGGCTCACCACCTCGACGCTGTCGCCCCGCGCCTCGTCGAACCCGACGGCGCTGCGCACCAGCGCTTCGAGTCGTTGAAGCTCCTCGGCGCTGCGCTCCTGGTAATCGACTTCGCCATTGTCCTGAACGTTGTAGATGCCGTTGACAAGCACCGCGACCGAGACCTTCTCCACCTCGCCCGGCTCGCGCACGATCTCGGAGGTTGTGCCGCCGATCTCGTAATTGACGATCTCATTGGTGCTGTTGGAGCTGTTGCTGTTGGTGCCCGGCGCGCCATCGGCGAGCGCGGCGGGGATATCGTCGGCCACGCCGACCTCGCCACCGGCGGCGCGCTGATCCTCGCGGCTCTCCTCGCGAGTCTCGGTGGAGCGTACCACGCGCTGGTCGGGATCGAAGGTCCGCTCCTGCAAAACCTGACGTTCGGTCGAAAGATCGACGCTCACCTGCACGCGCGCATTGCCTGCGCCCACGCGGGCGGTCAGAATCTGTGCGATGCGCTGGCCAAGCCGGTCCTCGACCTGCGCCCGGGCGGATTGCAGCGATGCCTCGCTGCCCGCCTCGCCATCATCGGCCAGGATGGTCTCGCCCGAGGCCGAAAGTACGGTGACCTGCGCCGGCGCAAGATCGGGCACGGCGGAGGCGACCAGCGAGCGGATCGCATGCGCCTGCCGCATACTGACCTGCCGCGCGCCGCGCACGATGACCGAGGCGGAGGGCCGCGCGCGTTCGCGGCTGAACGGCTCGCGCTCGGGCAGCACCAGATGCACCCTTGCCGCCTCGACCCCGTCGATGGTCTGGATCGAGCGGGCCAGCTCGCCCTCCATGGCGCGCAGCCGGTTCACCCGCTGCATGAAACTGTTCATGCCGAGCCCGCTGGCTTCGTCAAAGATCTCCCATCCCGGGGTGCCGTCGCTGGGAAGGCCGGCGCCCGCCAGTTCCATCCGGGCGCGCGCCAAATCCTCCGCCGGAACGCTCACAGCGGTGCCGGCCATTTCAGCGCGGGCGGAGATATTCGCCTGCTCGAGCGACTCGACGATTCGTCCGGCCTCGGCGGGAGAAAGGTCACGATAGAGCGACACGTAATCGGGCGTCGAAACCACGGAAAGCCCGATGAACATTGCCAGAATCAGCGCAACGCCAGCCCCTCCAAGAACCGAGAGCCGCCGCCATCCGAGCGACTTCAGATTGTCGAGAATCGCTTGCACGTCTGTTTCTGCCTATGTCGAAATCTTTCCCAAGAATAAACACAACTGTTCTTGTTCATCAAGAACTTCATCGGGATTTATACTTGCTTTAATCCAGTTTCTCGCGCATTGTGATACAAGATTAGGAAGAGTTCAAAAGCTTCAGTTCATGGCCGACTCGTCAAAGACATCCCCAAGCGACGCGGCGCCCGGAAAGGCGGGGCGCCTCATCCGCATTGCGGTGCTGCTCGTCGTTTGCCTTCTGGCTCTGGCCGGCGGGCTGGTGGCGGCTGTCGGCCCGCAACGGGTGATGGCGTTGCTGAGCGGCGGCAACAAGACGGCGGCGCCGGATGAGGCACATGCGACCGAGGCGGCGGCCCATGGCGGCGGCGATACGGGGGGTCACGGGGCGGAAGCGCAGAAGAACATCGTCGTCACACCGTTCAAGGAAATCATCGTCAACATCACCTCGACCACCGCCACCGGGCGGCAGACCACGCGTTTTCTGAAACTCAACCTCGCACTGGCCTACGATTCCCGCATCGCCGGCGCCGAGAATATCGAAGAACGCAAACTTTTCCTGCGCGACAGCTTTCAGGACTATCTGCGCCAGCTCAACGAAAGCGACCTTCAGGGCACGGTCGGACTGGTCCGGCTGAAAAGCGAGCTGCTGCGCCGCGCTCGCGCGATTTCGGACAGTGCCGCGCCCCAGGAATTTCTTATCGCGGATCTGATTGTGCAATGAGCGTCGAATCCCCCATCCACCCCGACACCCGCGCCGTTCAGGAGCTGATCGTCGAGCGCGCGAAATACTCCTATGCGCGGCTGCCGATGCTGGAGGTGGTGTTCGACCGGTTTTCCCTGTCTCTGGCACAGGTGCTCAAGAGCTATCTCGGCGCGATGGCCGATATCAGTCTGAAAAAGATCGACTATCTGACCTGCCAGGACGCGCTCGAAGCGCTTCCCGACCCGGCGCTGATCGCCGTCACCGAAGCCGAAAGCTGGGGCGGGACCATCGCGACGATTCTGCAACCGGACCTGCTCTACAGCATCCTTGAGATCACCTTCGGCGGGCGCGCCGTGCCCGGCGGCGCGCGCAATCCCCGCACCTTTACCGCCATCGAAAAACGGGTCGGGCAGGGGTTCTGCGAGGAGGTGCTCAAGGAGTTGTCGGGCGCCTTCGCCAATGTCGCGCCGGTGAGCTTCAAGATCGACCATCTGGAGACCAACCCCAAGGGCCTGCTGCTGGCGCCGCCCACCAGTGCCTGCGTGCGCGCCGTGCTGAGCATCGAAATCGAGGACCGCAGCGGCGAGATGGTCTTTGTGCTGCCCAACACCGCCTTTGAAAAGGTCAGCGATGTGCTCTCGCAGCATTTCACCGGCGGTCAGCTCGGCGGCGATACCGGCTGGCGGCTTAAGATGACCGATATGCTGGGCGGCACCAATGTGGCCATGGCGGCGGTGATGTGCCAGGCCTCGATCCCGATGCGCGACGTACTGTCCTGGGTGCCCGGTCAGGTGCTCGATCTCGGCATGCAGGTGGACGATCCGGTGACGCTCTGCTGCGCCGGCAAGGAGCTCGCCCGGACCGAGGTCGGCCGCCGCAAGAACGGCCGGGTGGCGCTGAAATTCATGGAAAAGCTCTACGAAGAAGAGGAACTTCCCAATGTCCTTCGCGATTGACATTGCTATCCTTGTGCTGCTTGTCGGCACGATGGCTTATGCTTGGGTTGTGGACCGCCGCGTGCGTCTGCTCATGTCCGTTCTGAAGGATATGGAACCGATGATCGGAACGTTCTCGGCTGCGGTCGACCGGAGCGAAAGCACCGTTTCGGCGCTGCGCTCGGCGGGTCAGCCGCCGGTGGAAGAGACCCGGCAGGAGCGCGCGCCCACGCGCGAAGAGCCCTCCTTCCGCACCCGCCGCGAACGCCCCACCCGCCCGGTCGGCGCCACCTCGGTGCCGGGCAAGTCCGAGCTGGTGCGCGGCTTCTTTGAAACCGTTCGCCAGCGCGAGGCCTGAGCGTCATGCGTCCCATCACGCTGCTTCTCGCCGGGTTTGCCGTGGCCAGCGCCGCAAAGATCGGTGTGACCTTGCTCGAAGACCCGCAGCTTGTGACCGTGTCGGGGCAGGACGCGCCCGAACAGACGGCCTTTGTCTCCGCCGCCTCGGCGGCGACGAGCGCCGAACCGGAAGCCCCTGCCGCCCCGGCACTGGTGGCAAAGGAGCCGGAAGTTTGCGAAGCACCCGAAGATCTGCTCGCCTCGATCAGACAAGAGCGTGACCTTCTGGACGCCCAGAAAGAGCGCAACGCGCAGCGCTCTGCCGAGCTCGATCTGGCCGCCGAGACGCTGGCTGTCGAGCAGCAGCGCCTCGCCGATCTCAAGGCCGAGCTCGAGGGCTTGCTGGAAAAGGTCGAGGCCGCGCATACCGCAGATGTCGACCGGCTGGTCTCGCTCTACCGGAACATGAAACCCAAGGACGCCGCCGCGATCATGAACGATCTCGATATCGAGGTCTCGGTGATGGTTCTGGGCACCATGAACGAGCGCGACGCCGCCCCGATCCTCGCGGCGCTGAACCCGGTGCGCGCCCGGGCGATCTCGCAGATCATTCTGGAACGTTCGAAACTGCCCGGCGACCAGCGGCTGGACGATATCAGGCTCTGAAACTTATCCGCACGGTGTTGGGAACTCAGCCCAGTTTGCGGGCGACCCAGCGCCGTGCCGGATTTTCCAGGAAGTGATAGGTTCCGGCAGAGACCAGAATTACGGCCAGCCCGATGACGGGCCAGGGCAGCGCGGGAATACCGGCTTTCGGCGCAAAATCCATGCAGATCCTTATGACAAGAAGATGCACCAGATAAATGGAATGGGAAATTTCTCCGAGAGAAACCAGTGGCCTGAAATTTGTCGGAAGCCACGGAATCGAAGAAACACCCGCGCCGCCCAGAATGAGCAGACAACACGCCAGCAGCATTGCGAGATGTAGCGGGTATATTCGGGCGACGCGTTTTACCGTGAATTGCCGTATCGAAAAACGATCCGTGCCGATCTGCGATCCATAGACGTAGAGGATGACGAAACCCGAAAGAATGAAAAAGAAATCCACGCCGCGCGCCCCGTGACCAATCATGTTCCAGAACCAGATATCGGCGGTATCGACCCGCAAGCTGAGATGGAACATGAACACCCAAAATGCCGCGAAGAAGCGCAAAGATGTCAACGTACGCAAATCTGTCGCAAGACGGGAATTGGCCTTGGGAAGGCCGTGCGCAGATGGCACTACCACACAAATAAGGGACAAAACACGAATACCCTTGTTTACCGCAAGCGATTTCTCGCCCGACACTGGTTAGATTACTGTGTCGTCGATATAAACAGGCTTCGCAGATCGCCAACCGCTCCGCAACTCCGATCGCCGGCACTGCCTGCGGCTTTGCGCTGCCTTACGGCATCGATACATTAAACGAGCGGTGACATACAGATCGCCGCGTAGTGTCAGAGCTCGCCCTTGGCGGCCTGTTTCAGCTCTTCGGAAAAACGCTTGCGCAGGTCGCGGCGCACGGTGGCGGCGCGGTTGCGCTTGGCTTCGGTCTCGGTGAGGATGCGCAGCTCGGGCACCTCGGCGGGCTTGCCGTCGTCATCGACCGCCACCATGGTGAAATAGCACGAATTGGTGTGCCGCCGCGTGCCCTTGCGGATGTCCTCGGCCTCGACGCGAATACCGACCTCCATCGAGGTGCGCCCGGCATGGTTGACGCTGGCGCGAAAGGTGACGAGCTCGCCCACATTGATCGGCTGCTTGAAGGTCACCTGATCGACCGAAAGCGTCACCGCATAGCGCCCGGAGAAGCGCGAGGCGCAGGAAAAGGCGACGCGGTCGAGCAGGTTCAGCAGGGCGCCGCCATGCACCTTGCCGCTGAAATTCGCCATATCGGGCGTCATCAGCACCGTCATCTCCAACTGGCGGGGGTCCATCGCGCGCTCCGTTGCTGCCCTGGCTTTGCGCCAAAATGGCGGAAACACCGGGGGGTGCAAGCGCTTCGTGGCTCAGCGCTGCGGCGGTGTGCCCTCCAGGCAAAAGCCCTTGTGCCGCACTGTGGCGATCTCGAAGCCAAAATCCGAGGCCGGTTTCAGCTTTTTGCGCAGATAGCCGATATAGACGTCGACCACGTTTTCCGAACGCGACTCGCCCGCCCAGAGCGCGTCAAAGATCTCGCCCCGGGGCAGGGGGGTTCCGGCGTGATCGGCCAGCAGCGTCAGCAGCGCATATTCGCGGTCGGTCAGGGTCACGGCGCGGCTGGGGCCGGAGAGGCGCCGGGCGCTGTGCGAGAGTCGCGCCGGTGCCGGGCGCAGTGCGGCGGAGCGGCGTTCCTGCACCCGCAGCCGTGCCGCCAGCTCGTCGAAGGAGAAGGGTTTGACCACGTAATCGTCAGCCCCCGCCTCGAGCCCGGCGGCGCGGTGCTCGACCTCCGACAAAGCCGAGAGCATGACGATGGGCAGTTGCGCCCCGGCGGCACGGGCGTCGCGCACCAAGGCAATGCCACTGTCGGCGCCCAGCATCACGTCGATGACGGCGGCGTCGAACCCGCCGCCGGTCAGATCCGCCAGCGCGGTCTCGGCGCGGTTGCGGGTCTCGACGACATAGCCGTGCAGCGCCAGCCCGCGCGCGAGGGCCGAGCAGATTTCCGGGTCGTCATCGACCACCAGAAGCCGCGTCTGCATGCTCATGGCCCGATCCTATCCCCGATCCAGCGGCAGGCGAACCGAGATCTTTGTCCCGGCTGCATTGCCGAGCGCCGCGTCGCGGGGCAAGGGGCTTTGCAGCGCGATACTGCCGCCCTGCTCCTCGATCACCCAGCGTGCCAGCGCCAGCCCGAGGCCGAAGCCCTGCGCATTACCGCCGCCGCCTTGCGCGAAACGGTCGAAGATCCGCGCCTGATCCTCTGCCGCGATGCCGGGGCCGTTATCGGTGAGAACGATCTCGCCAAACCCGCCGTCTTCGCGCAGTTCCAGCCGCAGCCTGCCGCCCGCCCGCGCATGGCGGATGGCGTTGCGGATGAGCCCGACCACCACCTGACGCAGCCAGTTGCGGTCGCCGGTGACGGTGAGCGGTGCCGCGTCCGGCGCGTCCAGCACCATGCCCGCATTGGAGAGCTCCGCGCGGGTTTCCGCCTCCGCCTCCGACAGCAGATCTTTCAGCGCCACCGGCGCGGTCTCCAGCGCGAGCTGGCCGGTTTCCGAGCGGGCAATGCGCAGCAGATCGTCGATACGCCGGTTGAGCCGCTGCGCGCGCGCCTCGATGGTGGCGAAGGCCGGCGCCGGGTCGTCGCCCTGCCGCCCGAGCTGCGCCTCCATCAGGATCACCGTCAGCGGCGTGCGCAGCTCGTGGCTGATATCGGCAAAGAAGCGGCGGCGGTCCTCGTCGGTGCGTTCGAGCCGGGCATTGGCGGCGCTCAGCGCCTCGGTGCGCTGGCGGATGATCTCTCCGAGCTGGGCGCGGTCCCGCGCCACCGCCTCGGCGCGCGCCGCCAGCGCCTGCGCCATGCGGGCGGTCTCGGCGGAAAGCGCGCCGATCTCGTCGCGCGGTCCGGCGGGCAGGGCGATGTCGAACTCCTCGAGCCCGATCCGGCGGGCGGCGTCGCGCAGCGCGTCGAGCCGGCGGAATTGCGGGCGGATCAGGCCGAAATAGACCCCGGCACAGAGCGCCAGCGCCGCAAGGCCGATGGCGATGGCGGCGAGCGTCAGGCTGCGGCGCAGATCCTCGATCCCGGCGAGGATGCCGGCGCGCAACCGCTTCTCCTCGTTCACCGCTCCGGCCAGAAGCGGCTCGAACCCCGAGGCGAATGTGTCGAGATACGCGCGCAGCCGGTCGCGATCTTCCGTCTCCGAGACCAGCCCGTCACGGGTGGAGCGGAACAGCGCCTGCATCCGCGCGAGGCCCAGCGACTGCGTCGCCCGCCGGCTCTGTTCGTCGAGCCCCTGTGCCTCGGCCACCTCGGCATCGAGCCCGGCGCGCAGCATGACAAAGCTGCGGTCGAGCGTCGCCGCGATACCGTCGATCCGCGCGGCGCGGGTCTCGGGCGGCAGGCCGCGCTGGATGGCCTCGGCGGCGACGACGATGAAGGTCGAGACCTGGGTGGAAAGCGCGGAATACTGCTCCAGCCGGGTTTCGGCGGCGAGCGCCGTGTCGAGCCGCTGCGACACCCGCGCCATGCCGGTCACCAGCATCGCCGCCGTCAGCAGCGTGGCGAGCCCCAGCAGCCCCGCGCCCAGCCCGAGACGGGCCTTGAGCGACAGGCCGCTGCGGGATCGGTCAGGAGGGCTGTCTTTATTCATCGCTCAATATTTGGTCATGTATGGTGTCCGGAGGCAAAACCTTTATCGAAATGCTGCATCGCAGCATAAAGGGACATTTCTGTTGACCCATTTTTCGGGAATTTGTTGAGACCCTGTCCGGGCACCCGTCCGATGACACGAGGCAAACATGATTGAGCTAATTTTTGTGGCCTGCCTGGCCACCGCGCCAGATCAGTGCCAGGAACGCAGCCTGCTTTATACCGACATCTCGCCGATGACCTGCCTGATGGGCGCCCAGCCCGAACTGGCGAAATGGGCCGAGACGCATCCGGCCTTCAGGGTCTCCGGCTGGAAATGCCGGGCGGTGCGGCCCGGCGAACGCGAGGTCTGAGCGTCGGCGCAGGGGCGGACGTAACGTCTGCCGTCTCCTCCCTTAGGAGCAATTGACGCGCGCCGCGTCTGCGGTCACCCTTCCCTGCGAGGAAGGGGAGGAGTTTTCTTGCCGAACGACACGGCAGAGCGCTGGCGCGGTGTCGCCGCCGCCCGGACGCATGCGCCCGGACGCATTGCGGTGACCGTTATTTCGCTGGCGCTGCTGGCACTGATCTGGATCGTAGCGGCGGCGCTGACCGCCGATCCGCAGATCCTGCCGCAGCCCTGGGCGCTGGTGCAGCCCTTCGCGCAGGCGCTGCGCTCCGGCGAGCTGCTGTTTCACCTCGGCTGGACGCTGACGCGGGTGCTCTGGGCCTTTGTGCTGGCGATGAGCCTCGGGATCGTGCTGGGGCTGGTGATGGGGCGGTTTCCCGCCGTCGACCGCTGGCTCGACCCCTGGCTGGTGATCTTTCTCAACCTGCCGGCGCTGGTGCTGATCGTGCTGTGTTATCTCTGGATCGGGCTCAACGAGACCGCCGCCATCGTCGCGGTGACGCTGAACAAGATCCCCAATGTCGCCACGGTGATCCGCGAGGGGGCAAGGGCGCTCGATCCCGGGCTCGACGACATGACCGGGGTCTACCGCATGCCGAGGCTCCGGCGCATGCGCCATGTGGTGCTGCCGCAGCTCGCGCCCTTCATTACCGCCGCCGCGCGCTCCGGCGTGGCGGTGATCTGGAAGATCGTGCTGGTGGTGGAGTTTCTCGGGCGTTCGAACGGGGTGGGGTTTCAGATCCACCTCTATTTCCAGCTCTTCGATGTGGGCATGGTGCTGGTCTATGCGTTTTCCTTCATCGCGGTGATGCTGGCGGTGGAATGGCTGGTCTTGCAGCCCTGGGAACGGCGGGTGCGGCGGTGGCGGGGATGAGCGGTGTGGCGTTTGGGCCTCCACGCCCGTTTTGAAGAGGTTTGCCTGATATGACCGCACTGGAAGTCACCGATCTCGGCTACAGCTACGGCGCCAAGCGGGCGCTCGACGGGGTGAGCTTTGCGCTGCGGCCCGGGCGCTTCACCGCGCTGCTCGGGCCCAACGGGGCCGGCAAATCGACGCTGTTCGCGCTGCTCACACGGCTCTTTGTCACCCGCGAGGGCCGCATCTCCGTCGCCGGGCACGACATCGCCAAAGAGCCGCGCGCGGCGCTGTCGAAGATCGGCGTGGTGTTCCAGCAGCCGACGCTTGATCTCGACATGACGGTGGCGATGAACATGCGCTATTTCGCGGCGCTGCACGGGATCGGCGGGCGCGAGGCGGCGCGGCGCACCGAGCGGGCGCTGGCGCAGCTCGACATGGCCGAGCGCGCCGGCGAGAAGATCCGCAGCCTCAATGGCGGCCACCGGCGGCGGATGGAGATCGCCCGTGCGCTGATCCACGATCCCGAGGTGCTGCTGCTCGACGAGCCCACGGTGGGGCTCGATTTCAAGAGCCGGCAGGCCATCGTGGCGCATGTGCACGAGCTGGCGCAGACCGGGCTGACGGTGTTCTGGGCCACCCATCTGGTGGACGAGATCGGCGACGGCGACGATGTCGTCGTGCTGCACCGGGGCGAGGTGCTGGCGCATGAGCCCGCCGCGGATCTGCGCGGAGGGCGGTCGCTGGCCGAGGTCTTCATGGAGATGACGGCGGAGGGCATCGCATGACCCCCTGGCTGATTGCGCTCTTCGCCATCATCCGCCGTGAGGCGCTGCGTTTCATCCATCAGCGCTCGCGGTTCCTCGCGGCGCTGGTGCGGCCGCTGGTCTGGCTGGTGGTCTTTGCCGCCGGTTTCCGCGCGGCGCTGGGGCTGTCGATCATCCCGCCCTACGAGACCTATATCACCTATGAGGTCTATATCGTCCCGGGGCTTTGCGGGATGATCCAGCTTTTCAACGGCATGCAGAGCTCGCTCTCGCTGGTCTACGATCAGGAGATGGGCTCCATGCGGCTCTTGCTGACCGCGCCGCTGCCGCGCTGGTGGCTGCTCTTGTGCAAGCTGCTGGCCGGGGTCGCGGTGTCGATCCTCCAGGTCTATGTGTTCCTCGCCATTGCCGCCGGATTCGGCATCACCCTGCCGCCGCTGGGCTATGTGGCGGTGCTGCCGGCGCTGGTGCTCTCGGGGCTGATGCTGGGGGCGCTGGGGCTGCTGATCTCCTCGACGATCCGGCAGCTGGAGAATTTCGCGGGGGTGATGAATTTCGTCATCTTCCCGATGTTCTTTCTCTCCACCGCGCTCTACCCGCTGTGGAAGATGGCGGAAAGCTCGGCGATCCTGCGCGACATCTGCGCCGCCAACCCCTTCACCCATGCGGTCGAGCTGATCCGCTTTGCGCTGTATCAGAGCCTGAACGGATGGGCGCTGCTCTGGGTGGCGCTGAGTTTCGTGCTGTTCTTCGGGCTGGCGCTTGTCGGCTACGATCCGGCCTATGGCATGACGCGGCGGCGCAAGGGCGGCTGACGGGGCAGGGGCAAAATTTTCTCGAAAATTTTGCGGCGCGGCGGAGCGGGGCCAGCCGCAATCTGCGCAGGTCTCAGTCGCGCGTATGCCGCGCCCGCGCTTCGGCAAAGGCCGCGCGGAGGGCATCGGCCCCGCTGCCGTCGGCCCGCTCGCCCCGATCCGCCTGATACAGACCTCTGCGCAACCGCTCGTGCAGATCCCGCAATCGCAGCTCGGCATCACGTCCGCTCCGGGCATGGGTCGGACTGTCGTCACGGCGGATCATTGCGGTGGCCTCCATCGTCTCTGCCGTCAGAATAGAGCCGCTCGCGCGCCCCGACAACGGGCAGGATCGGAGTTGCGGCGTTAACAGCCGACAGGTCGCGCGGATAGGTGCTTTCCGCTCCTGCACGGGGATGCTACAGGCTCTACCCGTAATGTGCCGCCAAAGCCTGCGGCCGGGATTTCCTGAAAATGGAGGAGCTCTGTACCATGGCTGACCAAACGACCCCCGATATTGTGTATACCAAGGTAGACGAAGCGCCCGAGCTGGCCTCGGCCTCGCTGCTTCCGATCATCCAGAGCTTTGCCGGGGCGGCGGGAATCACCGTCGGCACCAAGGACATTTCGCTCGCCGGCCGCATCCTCGCGACCTTCCCCGAAGTGCTGACCGACGCGCAGAAACAGTCTGACGATCTCGCCTGGCTCGGTGAATGGGTGAAGAAACCCGAGGCCAATGTCATCAAGCTGCCGAACATTTCGGCCTCCGAGCCGCAGCTCGTCGCTGCCGTGAAAGAGCTCCAGTCGCAGGGCTATGCGCTGCCCGATTATCCCTATTCCCCCTCGACCGACGAGGAGAAAGCCGCCCGCGCCAAATACGACACCATCAAGGGCTCGGCGGTGAACCCGGTGCTGCGCGAGGGCAACTCCGACCGCCGCGCCGCCGCAGCGGTGAAGAAATTCGCCCAGTCGAACCCGCACCGCATGGGTGAGTGGACCGCCGAGAGCAAGACCCGCGTCGCGGCGATGTCGGGCGGCGATTTCTTCTCCAACGAGGTTTCGGCGACGCTGCCGAAAGCCGCCACCGCCAAGATCGTGCTGGAAAGCGCCGGCGGCGAGACCGTGCTGAAAGAGGGCGTGGCCTATCCCGCCGGCACCGTGGTCGATGCCACCTATATGAGCGCCAAGGCGCTCGATGCCTTCCTCGAGGACGAGATCGCCAAGACCAAGGCCGAGGGCACGCTGTTCTCGCTGCACATGAAGGCGACGATGATGAAGGTCTCGGACCCGATCATCTTCGGCCATGCGGTCAAGGCCTGGCTGAAGCCGGTCTTCGAACAGTTCGGCGACAAGATGAAAGAGCTGGGTGTGAACCCCAATGGCGGCCTCGGCGCGCTGCTGGAACGCGTCAAGGACGAGCCCGAGATCCTCGCCGCCATCGAAGCGGTGCGGGCCGAGCGTCCGCCGATGTACATGGTGAATTCCGACAAGGGCATCACCAACCTGCACGTCCCCTCGGACGTGATCATCGACGCCTCGATGCCCGCGCTGATCCGCGCCGGCGGCAAGGGCTGGGGGCCGGACAACAAGGAACACGACACCAACTGCGTGATCCCCGACAATTCCTATGCGCCGGTCTATGACGCGGCCATCGAGTTCTTCAAGGCCAATGGCAAGCTGAACCCGGCCACCGCCGGCACCGTTCAGAATATCGGCCTGATGGCGCAGAAGGCCGAGGAATACGGCTCGCACCCGACCACCTTCGAGATGCCCGAAGCCGGCACCGTCAAGATGATCCTCGACGACGGCACCGTGCTGCATTCGCACAATGTCGAAGCGGGCGATATCTGGCGCTCGGCCTCGGCCCGTCAGGCGCCGATCGAAGACTGGGTGAACCTCGCCATCGACCGTCAGAAGGCCACCGGCTACCGGGCGATCTTCTGGCTGGATGAAAACCGCGCCCACGACGCGGAGCTGATCGCCTATGTGAAGCCGATCCTCGAAGCCAAGGGCGTTTCTGACAAGTTCGAGATCATGGCGCCGCGCGAGGCCACCATCGCCTCGCTCGAAACCATCACCAAGGGCGAGAACACGATTGCCATCACCGGCAACGTGCTGCGCGATTACCTGACCGACCTGTTCCCGATCCTGGAGCTGGCGACCTCGGCCAAGATGCTGTCCATCGTCAAGCTGATGAATGGCGGCGGCCTGTTCGAGACCGGCGCCGGCGGCTCGGCGCCCAAGCACGTCCAGCAGCTGATGGAAGAGAACCACCTGCGCTGGGACAGCCTGGGCGAGTTCTGCGCACTCGGCGAAAGCTTCAAGTTCTTCGCCGACCAGACCGGCAACGAGAAAGCCCGCGTGCTGGGCGATGCGGTCGATGCCGCAACGCAAGGCATTCTCGACAACGACCGTTCGCCCTCGCGCAAGGTGGGTGAGCCGGACAACCGCGACAGCCACTACTGGTTCGCCCGCTACTGGGCCGAGGCACTGGCGGCGCAATCGGACGATGCCGATCTTGCGGCGCATTTCGCACCCATCGCCAAGGCACTGGCCGAGGGCGAGGCGGCGATTGTCAGTGAGCTCGCGGCTGCGCAGGGCAAGCCGGCGGATCTGGGCGGCTACTACCACGGCGACGCGGCGAAAACCGCTTCTGTCATGCGCCCCTCGGCCACGCTGAACGCGATCTTCGGCTAAACCAGGCCAGTTCGAATGCAAAAAACGCTCCCGCCCGGGCAAACCGGGCGGGAGCGTATTTACTTGGTGCGGAGCAGTGGCTCCCGTGGATGGCCAAATCCGCAGCGGCTTCAGACACCGCTTGCTGATCATTGCCCACCACAAGGTTTAACCAAGTCATCCCACGTCTTGCCGTCGGCCCGTGTTTCACCAACTGACCAGGGCCTCGCACAGTTGGTGTGCGCCGCGATCTGGTGGCGGGCGCAATGATCCGACACCGGGGCATGGAGAACGATGGCCCCGAACGGACACTGGAGCACCGTAAACAGCAACCACCAATCGATCATGCCCACGTGGTCCTTTTCGACGGGCGAAGGGGTTCATGCGCCACCCAGGCCCAAGCGAAATTTAAGCCGTGAGGCGACGCAGGAGATCTCAGAAAATCTGCGTAGGATTTCGGATAGGTACAGCCCGGGGTGTTTAGAGGCTGAACGCCTCTATTTACATAATTCCAATTATTGGATTCCCTTGCGCAGCTCGGTGGATTCACAAACGAAGTGCAAATTCTGTATCAAAACAGAAGTTTGCATAGCGCACAGAGCTGGCTTTATGCGAACAGCCGCAGGCTAGTGCTTCCAAGCCCGACAGCAAAGATCTGCCATCCGGTGATCCGGTACGGGCTCAGCCGCGCGAACGGGTCGCATGGGTGAGTGCGGCGCCCAGTTCGTAATAGGCCTCACGCAGGACGGTGAAACGCTCGGTATATGTCTGGATCGGCGGCAACGGCAGCGCCTCGGGGGTGCCGTTGAGCAGCGCCGTGGCGGCGGCCCTGCCGAACACCGTGCCCGGCGCGATGCCACGGCCCGAATAGCCGAAGATCGACAGCGCGTTCGGACCGAAAGCCACGGCTTTCGGGATGTGATCCGAGGTCATCGCGATGCTGCCGTGCCAGACATGCTCGAAGGGCAGCGCGCCGAGCTCGGGGTAAAGCGCGCGCAGCTTGCGCCGCGCCCAGGAGGCGTGGATCTTGCCGCCGGCGCCTTCGGCATTGCCGATGCCGCCGACGATCAGCCGGCCGGCCGCGTCGATCCGCAGCGAGCTCATCACCATGGCGGTGTCCCAGCAGCCCTCGCCGCCGGGCAGGATGCGGGCGCGCTGCTCTTCCGGCAGCGGCGCGGTGGCGAACTGGCTGAAGCTCACCGGCACGAAACGCGGCAGCGGCGCGCCGGTGATGGCCTCGCAATAGGCATTGGTCGCCAGCAGCAGCGCGCGGGCGCGGATCTCGTGCCCGTTCGCCCTCACCCGCCAGACACCGTCGCTATGGGCGATGGCGGTGACCGCCGAGCCCTCATGGACCCGCGCGCCCGCGCGCATCGCGGCCCGCGCCAGCCCGCGCGCATAGGCCAGCGGCTGGATCATGCCCGCGCGTGGATCGAAAAGCGCGCCGTGAAAGGCGGTCGAGCCGGTGCGGCGCGCGGTTTCCGCCGCATCCAGAAGCTCGAGGGGCGCGCCGGTGCGGTTGCCCTGGCGAAACCGGTTTTCGAGATCGCGCAGCCCAGCAGGCGCATGCGCGAGATGCAGCGTGCCGTTCCGCGTTGCCTCGCAGTCGATCCCCTCGCGGGCGATGATGTCATAGACCGCCTGCGGCCCCTGCCCCAGCTCGGTCAGCAGACGGGTGCCGGCAGTCTGGCCGGCGGCGGCGAGGACATCGTCGGGCGCCAGCCACAGCCCGGCATTCACCAGCCCGACATTCCGCCCGGATCCGCCGTGACCGATGGTGTTGGCCTCGAGCAATGTGACCGAGGCGCCGGCACGGGCAGCCTCGAGCGCGGCGGAACAGCCGGTGAAGCCGCCGCCCACCACCAGCAGATCGGTGGCGGTGTCGCCGCAGAGGCGGGCCGTGTCGATCCGCTCCTGCGCGCTGGCGCGCCACAGATTGGCCTGCGGATCAGAAGTCAAACCTGACCCCCTGCGCCAGTGGCAGCTCTGCCGAATAGTTCACCGTCGAGGTCTGGCGGCGCATATAGCCCTTCCACGCATCGGAACCGGATTCGCGCCCGCCGCCGGTCTCTTTCTCGCCGCCGAAGGCACCGCCGATCTCCGCCCCCGAGGGGCCGATATTGACATTGGCAATGCCGCAATCGGACCCGACCGCCGAGAGGAACAGATCGGCCTCGCGCATATTCAGCGTGAAGATGCAGGAGGACAAGCCCTGCGGCACATCGTTCTGCATGGCGATGGCGTCCTCCAGCCGGTCATAGCCCATAACGTAGAGGATCGGCGCAAAGGTCTCGGTGCGCACGGTATCGGTCTGGGCGGGCATCTCGACCAGCGCCGGGGCCACATAGGCGCCGCCCTGCGGCACGCCTTCGGTGACCGCGCTGCCACCATGCACGGTGCCACCCTCCGCCCGCGCCTTTTCAAGCTGGGCCAGCATCGCGTCGCGCGCCGCGTGGTCGATGAGCGGGCCGATCAGGGTGCCGCCCTGACGCGGATCGCCGACAGGCAGCGACGCATAGGCCTTGGCCAGGCGCGCGACCAGCTCCTCGCGGATCGAGTCATGCGCGATCAGGCGGCGCAAACTGGTGCAGCGCTGGCCGGCGGTGCCCACCGCCGAGAACACGATGGCGCGCACTGCCATGTCGAGATCGGCGGAGGGCGTCACGATCATCGCGTTATTGCCGCCAAGTTCGAGGATCGGGCGGCCCCAGCGCGCCGCCACCTTCGGCCCGACGATGCTGCCCATGCGGGTGGAGCCGGTAGCGGAGAGGACCGGCACGTCTTTCGACATCACCAGCGCCTCACCCACTGCCGCATCGCCGATCACCACCTGCATCAGGCCCTCGGGCGCGTCGTCTCCGAACCGGGCCATCGCGCGCGCCATGATCTTCTGCGTCGCCAATGCGGTGAGCGGGGTCTTCTCCGACGGTTTCCAGATCACCGGATTGCCGCAGACCAGTGCCAGCGCCGTGTTCCAGGACCAGACGGCAACCGGGAAGTTGAAGGCGGTGATCACCCCGGTCGGCCCCAACGGGTGCCAGGTCTCCGACATCCGGTGCCCGGGACGCTCCGAGGCGATGGTCAGACCGTAGAGCTGGCGGGAGAGGCCCACGGCAAAATCGCAGATGTCGATCATCTCCTGAACCTCGCCCAGACCCTCGGACCCGATCTTTCCGGCCTCGAGCGTCACCACGGCGCCGAGCTCCGCCTTCGCCGCGCGCAGCTCCTCGCCGAGCAGGCGCACGAGCTCGCCACGGCGCGGCGCGGGCAGCTTGCGCCATTCCCGGAAAGCCGCCTGCGATCTGGCGATGATCCCGGACATGTCTTCGGGGCGGGTTTCGGCGACCCGCGCCACCTCGGCACCGTCGATCGGCGAGGTGACGACCAGCGTGCCGCCGGTGAGATCGGCGTCGGTCAGGCCGGCGGCGGCAAGAATGTCGGTATGCATGTGTCTGTCTCCTGACTGCGGTGACGGGCTGCCAGTGCCTGCGCATCGCGGCTCCCGGGAGCCGCGACGCAGCCTGATTGATACGGCGCCCTGTGTTCATTAAGATCACTTTAGGATGGAGATGCAGGCTTAAAAATCGACATCTCCTCCCAAACACTGGAGCAAAACTCACATGTCCACGCCGCGCCGGTTCCTGCCCTCGGTCAGTTCGCTGCTGGCGCTGGAGGCCGTCGAACGGCTCGGAACCGCCATCGCCGCAGCGGAGGAGCTGTCGCTCACCCATTCCGCCGTCAGCCGCCAGCTCAAGGTTCTGGAGGAGCAGCTCGGCGTGCAGATGTTCTTTCGCGAGGGCAAGAGCCTCGCCATGACCCCCGCCGGGATCGCCTATGCCCGCTCGGTGCGCGGCTATCTCCGAAACCTCTCCCAGGCCAGCCTGCAACTGAAGGCACGCGGGCCGAAAAGCGCGGTCAACATTGCCACGCCTCCCGCGTTCGGCGCCTATTGGCTCACCCCGAGGCTGAAGCGGTTTCAGGAAAGGGCACCCGATATCCTGATCAACCAGTACACCCGGCTGGCCCCGTTCGATTTCTTTCAGGAGAACATGGACGCCGCGATCCATTCCGGCGCGCAGGACTGGGGCAATGTGCACTCTCTCGCCCTGTCGCGCGACCGGGTCATTCCCGCCTGCGCCCCGGGCTTTGCCCCGACCCTGCCCTTTCCCGCCGAAGCCCTGCGCGACCAACCGCTCCTGCATCTCGAAACGCGCCCGGGCGGCTGGGAGGAGTGGTTTCACGCGCAATCCGTCGAGACCGCCCAGCTGCGCGGCATGATGTTCGATCAGGTCGCCACGATGGCGCGGGCGGCGGCGGTCGGCATGGGGGTCGCGCTGCTGCCGGATTTTGTCGCGGCGCATGAATTCGAGACCGGGGCGCTGGTGCCGGCCCATGACGGCTACAGCGAAACCGATGGCGCCTATTCCCTCGTGTGGCCGAAGACCCAGGCCCCCTCCCCGCCCCTGGCCCGGCTTATCGACTGGCTGCGCTCGGAGCGGATGGTGGAGTCATGACGCTCCGCCTTTCCGCCCGTCAGGTCATGTCGCCGCTGCGCATGGCGGCGGTGAGCTCTTCCATGAGCCGGGTCTGGTACTGATTCAGCCGCTTGCCCTCGCGCCGAACCAGATAGGCGGGTACGGCGAGGCTCATGCCCGGCGTCTCGATCTCGCGCAGCAGCCCGGAGGCAAGCTCGTCGCGCACCGAGCTTTCGAACAGAAAGGCGAGCCCGGCCCCCGCGCGCACCGCCTGCTTGATCGCCTCCGCATGGCCGAACTCCATGGCGATCCGACCGCGCGAGACGCCGTGGCTGCGCAGCGCCGCCTCTTCCAGTTCGCGCCGGGGCGTGCCGGTCTGCGCGGTGACAAACCAGTGTTTCGACAGATCGCCCGGCGCGATGCGGTTTCCGCTGATATCGGAGCTCTCAGCGGCGACCAGCATCAGCTTTTCGTCGCGCAGCCGCTCGATCTGCACGCCGGCCAGATCGTGCCTTGGGTCGAGAATGGTGAAGGCGAAATCGCAGCCGCCGCTCTGCACCGCCTCCATGACCGAAGCCGGGCTGGCCACATGCACGGAAATCTGCGCGCCGGGATGCCGTTTGCGGAATGTCGAGATCATGCCGGGCAGGATGAACGACCCGATGGTCATCGAGGCGCCGACGCTCGCGGTGCCGCGCAGCCCGCTCTTGCTTTCCACCAGCTCGCGCTCCAGCTCCCGCGTCCGGACGGTGACCTCCTGCGCCCATTTCAGAACCCGGCGCCCCTCTTCGGTCAGGGTGATCCGGCGCCCGTTGCGCTGCGTGAGCGGCGTGCCGAGCTTTTCCGACATCGCCTTGATATGCGCCGACACCACCGGCTGCGCGAGCCCCAGCCGTTCCGCCGCCCGTGACACGGATTCCAGCTCTGCCACCATGCAGAAGACTTCCAGCTTGTGCAGCGAAAGCTGTGAAATCACCGAGCGCATTACATACCCTGATAGCTATAAAAACACCATAAGATATATATTATTCCAGTTCTTTAGCGATTGCTAGGCTCCGCCCATGAAATGCAGAAGGAGCCCTCGATGCCCAACGACATGAACACTCCCGGCCAGTCGCAGCTGGTCGATGCCGCGATTGCCGAACTGGTGGTTGCCAACCGGATTCTCGACCATGAAGGCGTGATCGACAATTTCGGCCATGTCAGCGTGCGACATCCGGTGCACCGCGACCGCTATCTGCTGTCGCGCTCGCGCAGCCCGGGCAATGTGACACGCGACGATATCATGGAGTTCACGCTCGAAGGCGAGCTTCTGAGCAAGGATCACCGCTGGCCCTATAGCGAACGGCACATTCACGGCGCGCTCTACAAGGACCGCCCGGATGTGAACGCGGTGACGCATCACCATGCGCGCTCGATCATCCCCTTCACCATGAACAATATCTCGCTGCGGCCGATCTTTCACATGTCCTCGGTCATCGGCAAGGAGGTGCCGATCTGGGAAAGCCAGGACGAATTCGGCGACACCAACATGCTGGTCGACAGCATGGAGATGGGCCATTCGCTGGCCCGGACGCTGGGGCAGAACAGCGTCGCGCTGCTGCGCGGGCATGGCTGCATCTGCGTCGCCCCCGACATCAAGTCGGTCTGCATGATCTCGATGGGTCTGCGGGACAATGCCGAGCTGGTGCAGCAGGCGCTCCAGATCGGCGAGCCGGTTCCGCTGACCGATGGCGAGATCGAAAAGACCAGCGCCATGCTTCTGGGCAAGATGCCGCTGGCACGGGCCTGGGACTACTGGGTCGCGCGCGCCGGATATTCCGGCCTGTGACCACCTTACGCGCGCCGGGAGGACCAGAGGCGCGCGCGAGCGTTTTCAACCAAGGGAGGGGAAAATGAAAATCTTCAAACTGTTCATGCTTTGCGTCACCGCCGCGATTGCGTTCGGCGACATCGCCGCCGCGCAGTCGCTCGGCATCGGTGCGGGCCGTCAGGGCTCGCAGAACTATGCCAGCAATGCCGGGCTCGCCAGCTTTCTGACCGAAGAGGCGGGCATGGACCTGCGCGTCCAGTCTTATGGCGGCTCGGGGCAATCCATGCCGCTGATCGACGCCGGACGGCTCGACCTTCAGCTTGTGCCGAGCCCGGAATTCGAGGAAGCCGCCGGCGGCAAGGGCGCGTTCAAAGGCCGGCAGCTGTCGCAGCTGCGCGTTCTCGCCTCGCTCAGCCCCTCGGTCGTGGGGTTCATGGTGCGGGCGGATTCGCCTTATACCAAGGTCTCCGACATCGCGGGCAAGACAATCACCTACGGCTATTCGGCGCAGCCGAACCTTGTCACGCAGGTCAATGGCATACTCGCCGCCGCCGGGCTGTCCATCGACGAGATGGAGCCGGTCATGGTGCCTTCGGTGCCCAATGGCGTGGACGAGTTCATCGCCGGTGCGGCTGACGTGGCCTTCTTTGCGCTTCAGGGCGGCAAGACCCGAGAGGCCGACGCCGCGGTCGGAATCCGCTGGCTCGCGCTCGACGACACGCCGGAGGCGGAAGCCGCGATGCAGGGCGTTCTGCCGACCGGATACATCAAGACCGTGGAGCCCGGCCCGACCGCCGTGGGCGTGGCGGAGCCGACACCAATGATGGGCTATGATTATGTGCTGGTGGCCGGCGCGCATGTGTCCGACGAGGTGGTCGCACAGATCCTCGGCGCGCTGCATGACGACCCCGACGGTGTCCGCGCGATCCGCTCGACCTTTTCCGAGTTCGCAATCGACACCATGGCGCCGGACTTCGGTGATCTGCCCTACCATCCGGGCGCCATGGCATACTACAAATCCGTCGGGCTGATGGACTGACGCAGATGGGATCCGCCGATCATACCTCCACCATGACGCCGCGCGCGTCATGGGCCACTCTGCTGGCGCTGACGCTGAATATCCTGCTGGTCGCCCTGCCGGTGGCCTATGCGGCCAATCTTCAGCGCCGCTTCGGCCTCTCCGTCTATGACGCGCAGCTTCTCGTGACGGTGCTGTCGATTGCCCTCGCCAGAGGGTTCCTGCAAATCCATATCGACGGTGAGAGAGGCCCGCTGCTGCGCGGACTCATGCTGCTCTGCGCCGCTCTGACCCTCGGGATGGGCTTCTATGTCGGCCTGTTCTACCCCGAGATCTCCATGGAGGCGCCGTTCATGCCGCCCTGGCTGATCGCGATCTCGGCGGTGCTCTTTGGCGCGCTCATGCTGTCTTTGCGGCGCAGCGTCGGCATGGGCATTCTGGTGGTGGTGGTGCTCTTCCTGGGCTACGGCCTCTTGGGCCACCTGCTGCCCGGCGAGCTGCGCAGCCGCCCGACCAGCGCCGCCGAGCTCGTCACCTATCTGGCCATCGACGCCAACGGCATGCTGGGCACGGCGCTGAAGGTCGGCGTCGTGATCGTGATCCCCTATCTGCTCTTCGGTCAGCTTCTGGCGCGCTGCGGCGCGGCGGATTTCTTCAACGATATCGCTCTCGCCGGGATGGGGCGTTTCCGGGGCGGGCCGGCCAAGGTCGCCGTCGCGGCCTCCGGCCTCTTCGGCTCGATCTCCGGCAGCGCCGTCGGCAATGTGGTGGGCACGGGCGTCGTCACCATCCCTATGATGAAACGCTCAGGCTTCAGCGGCACCTATGCCGGCGCGGTCGAGGCGGTGGCCTCCACCGGCGGGCAGCTCGTGCCCCCGGTGATGGGCGCCGCCGCCTTCATCATGGCCGATTTCATCGGCGTCGATTACGCCGTCGTCATGCTGGCCGCACTGCCCTCCGCCGCCCTCTATTACCTGGCGGTCTTCATCAATGTGGACCTGAACGCCGGCAAGGCGGGGGTGGCGGCGATCCCCCGCGCCGAACTGCCCTCCGCGCTCGCGACCCTGCGTCAGGGCTGGCATTTCCTGCTGCCCTTCGCGGTGCTGTTCTACGGTCTCTTCGAGCTGAACATGCGGCCCGAGCGAGCGGCGATCTGGGCCATCGGCACGCTTTTCGCCGTCAGCCTGATCTTTGGCTACAAGGGCCGGCGCCTGCCCCTGCGCGAAAGCTGGAGCGTTCTGGGAGAGGCCGGCATCGCCGCCTCCGGACTGGTCATCGTCTGCGCCGCCGCAGGCCTGATCATCGGCGTACTCAACGTCTCGGGCCTGGCCTTCAACCTGACGCTTCACATCATCAATGCCAGCGGCCAGTCGGTCTTTCTTCTGGCGCTGATCACCGCGCTCATCAGCATCGTTCTGGGCATGGGAATGCCGACGGTCGGGGTCTATGTGCTGCTCGCCACGCTGGTCGCGCCGGCGCTGGTCGAGGTCGGTGTTCCGGTGGTCGCCGCGCATCTCTTCGTGCTCTATTTCGGCCTGCTCTCCATGGTCACGCCACCGGTGGCGCTGGCCGCCTTTGCCGGAGCGAATATCGCCGGCGCCAGCGCCTGGGACACCAGCATCGCGGCGATGAAGCTCGCCTGGCCCGCCTATATCGTGCCTTTCCTGTTCATCTTCGCGCCGTCGCTGATCCTCGAAGGCGACTGGCTGCACATCCTCTGGGCGCTGTTTTCGGCCATCCTGGGGATCCTGATGGTCACGGCGGCGATGGTGGGTTTCCTGCGCCAGACCCTGCCGACCGCCCTGCGGCTGCTGCTCGGTGTCGGCGGGGTGCTGGCGCTGCTGCCCGCCGGGCTGTTCCCCAGCGCGATCTGGACCGATGCGGCCGGCGTGACGATCTTTGCGGTGGTTTACGGCAGCGGTCTGCGGAAGGCCTCCGCAAGCCGGACAAAGGTCACGCAACTGGGCATGCTGAAAGGCGAGGACCCGGGGTAGCGGGCGACTTCAGAGCTCGGCAAAGGGGTTGCGGATGCGCAGCCGCCCCTCGACCAGCAGGCCGTTATGCATGTCTTCCGACCAGAGCAGGGTGCAGCCCGACGACAGGGCCGCGCCGACGATCATGCCGTCATATACGGAAAAGCCATAGCGCTCGGACAGGGCCCGACCGACATCGTGAATGTCCTCGGTCAGCGGGATCACCTCGCAAAGACCCCGGATCGCGCTCAGAAAGGCGCCCGCCTCGTCCCAACTCATCCCGGCCTTGCGGCGGCAGTTGACCAAAGCCTCGTTCAGCACCTGCACGCTGATCGTGCCGCCGCGCGCCAGCAGGCGCTCGGCGATGTCGGCCTTGGGGCCGTCGCTCAGCAGGTAGAGGATGATATTGGTATCGAAGAACTCATCGCTCATGCGCGGCGTCGCGGCTCAGCTGCGCGCCGTCGGGCAGCCGCCCCCGGAACCGCCGCAGGCTGGCGAGGATCTCGTCTGCACGGGGCTGGCGCGACACGGCCAGGCCCTGGGCATCCGCGTGCAGCTCGATCCGGTCACCCTCTTTCAGATCGAGCGCGCGCACAAGATCCGCAGGCAGGCGCACGGCCAGCGAATTGCCCCATCTGGAAACCTGCATCTTGCGCCCCCATGGAAGGATCTACATTTAAAAATGTATATCTTTTGCGCCCGAGGATCAACCTCCCCGCGCCCTGGCGGCGCCTCGAACCGGGGCGGATGATGGATAAACTCCCCCGAGCCGCGCTTGGACCGTGGACTGTACGGAAAGGGGGGCGGGAGGTGGCGCAAGACAAGATCCTGCACAAACATCGCGACCTCAACCTGCTGAAGGTCTTCGGCGCGCTCATGCTGGAGCGCAGCACCTCGCGGGCGGAGGATCGGCTCGGGCGCACGCAATCGGCGGTGAGCCACGCGCTGAACCGGCTGCGCGGCACGCTGAACGACGAGCTGTTCACCCGGTCGAAGGGAGAGATGCTGCCGACGCCGCTGGCCATGGAGGCGCATGCGCTCGGCATTCCCGTGCCCTCGGCGCTGAGCGTGACCGGCTGCAACGACGTCTCCATCGCCCGGCTCTGTCATCCGCAGCGCACCACCGTCCACCTGCCCTATCGCGAGATCGGCGAGGCGGCGGGCCGCATCCTGATCGAGCGGATCAACGGCGCGCCACATGACGAGACGACACGCCTGCCCTACCGGCTAATGGTGCGCGAGACGCTGGGCCCGCCCGGCGGGAGCGCATAGCCCGCATCGCGGCAGGGCCGGCGGCGTTCTGCCGACCCTTCGTGCATCGCGCGCCATTCCGGGTTAGTCAGAGCCGCAACGCGACCACGCCGAAGGAGGAGACCCATGGAACCCCTGCCGCTGTCCCGCGCCTTTACCCTGATCGAACCCGGGCCGGTCGTTCTGGTCACGACCCATGACGGCACGAGGCCCAATATCATGACCATCACCTGGACGATGGTGCGCGGCTTCGGCGCCTCTTTCGCGCTTACCACAGGGCCCTGGAACCATTCCTGGGACGCGCTGGTCGAGACCGGCGAATGCGTGCTCTCGATCCCGACAGCCGACATGCTCGACACGGTCGTGGGTATCGGCACCTGCTCGGGCGCCGATACCGACAAGTTTGCCCGGTTCGGCCTTACCCCCCTGCCCGCGCAGCATGTCCGGGCACCGCTGATCGGCGAGTGCCTCGGAAATATCGAATGCCGCGTCGAAGAGATCGCCGACCGCCTGAGCCTCGTGCTGCTTCAGGGCGTCGCCGCCCATATCGATACCGACCGGGAAGAAACCCGGCTGCTGCACGCGGTCGGCGACGGCACCTTCACAGCCGATGGCGACCGGTTCGACCGCAGCGAAGCGATGCGCGACAAGCTGCCCGGCGGGCTCTGACCGCGCCGCCCGGCCGGTCATTCAGGCCGGCGATGTCGGACCGGTAACCGTCTCTGCCATTTTCGGCCTGTATCAGCCTCTTTCCCGGCGGCGCTTTCACCGCGGAAATCAGCCGCAGGACGGGCTTACATCCGGCGCACCAGATGTCCAATAATATTGCGCCATCAGGGCTTTCGACCTATTCTTTGACATCAAAGCCCCGCTCTTCGCCCGATGGACACTTGCTCAAGATGCCCGATTCCCCTGCCCCGCCGAGCGCAAACACAGCAAGCGGTCCAGAGGAAACACGGCCCGCCTCCCCCCACACACTCTTGGCGTATGGCCGGGACTGGGCGCATTTCACCCGCTGGTGCCGCCTCAAAGGCGTTGATCCCCTGCCCCCATCGGCGGAGCTGATCGCGCTCTATCTCTCCGACCTGGCAGCAGCGCCGGACGGAGCCCGCGCGCTCTCGGCGGCAACCATCGACCGCCGCCTCTCCGGATTGGTCTGGAACTATACGCAGCGGGGGCTCTTTCTCGACCGCAAGAGCCGCGAGATCATCGCCGTGTTGACGGAAATCAGGCAACGGCAGGCCCGCCCGCCGGCGCGGAAAGAGGCGATCCGCGCCGACGAAATCCTCGCCATGACCGCCACTCTGCCCCACGATCTGCGCGGCCTGCGCGACCGGGCGATCCTGCTGCTGGGCTATGCCGGCGGCTTGCGGCGCTCCGAGATCGTCGGGCTCGACCTCCGCTCGGGCGACGCGCCCGGCAGCGGAGGCCATGTCGAGATCTTCCAGGGCGGCGCACTGGTGACCCTGAACGGCAGAACCGGCAGGCATGAGATCGAGGTTGGACGTGGTTCGACCAAGCGAAGCTGCCCTGTGCACGCGCTCGAACAATGGCTGGACTTCGCGCGCATCGAGTCCGGCCCGGTCTTTACCCGTGTCTCGCGCGACGGCAAGCGCGCACTCGATACGCGGCTGAACGACAGGCATATCGCGCGGCTGATCAAGCGGACGGCGCTTGACGCCGGGCTGCGGGCGGAACTGCCGGAGAAAGACCGCCTCGCGCTGTTTTCGGGACACTCCTTGCGTGCAGGTCTTATCAACAGCATCGGACTCGACGGGCGCCATGATCCCAAATCGCCGGAGCCCTCCACCGCCGACGCCCCACCCCGGCGGGAACGGTTCCGCATGAATTTGACCCGGGCAGCAGGCCTGTGACTCGCGGTCGCCACGCTGCGCAGAACAGGAAAACGTCAAACCGTTGATGGACCAGCAGAGGATCGCCCCGCGGGAGACATCGTCGCACACCGGCAAGAGATGCTCTTACCGGCATTGGAAGACATCAGGCGCGGCTCAGACGCTGTCTTTAGCGGGCTCTCCGATCGTCATCAGGTAGCTGTCATAGGTGGAGCTCAGCGTGTTGATGTGCAGGCGCATCAGATCCGCCGCGCGGTCGGCATCGCCGGCGTTCATCGCATCGAGAATATCGGCGTGCTCTTTCATGGATTTCGCGAGACGCCCGCTCACATCCAGCTGCTGGCGCCGGAACGGGCGCAGGCGGCGGTGCATGCGCTGGGTCTCTTCCGCCAGCACCTGGTTGCCCGATGCCTCATAGATCATCCCGTGCAGCCGGTTGTTGGCCTCGTAATAGCGATCCGGCGCGCCTGCCTGCAACGCCGCCTCGCAGTCCTGCGCCGCCTGCCGCAGATAAAGCCGCTGCGCCGGGGTGATCCGCTTGGTCGCCAGCCGCACGCACCAGGCCTCGAGCTCGGCCATGACCTCGAACATCTCGACCAGCCGCGTCATGGTCGGGCGCTTCACGAATGCCCCGCGGCGCGGAATCAGCGTCACCAGCCCGATGGACTCGAGCATCTGAAACGCCTCGCGCAGCGGCGTGCGCGACACCTTGAGCTGCTCGGCCAGCGCCATCTCACTCAGCTTGTCGCCGTCTTCGTAAGCGCCGGAGGCGATGCGTTGCTCAATTATTGAGCAGATGCGGGCGGCCGTCTTCAAATGGTCTGTCACAGCAGAAAATCCTTGACGATATGCAATCCATGATTTCTGTATACAATATAAAAAGACGGAATACAACTACTAAAATGACCAACTCGGAGCTTAACCTTATGAAAATATGGAAACTTCTTTCGGGAACCGCGCTGTGCGCCTGCCTTTCGGCCCCGGCTTTCGCGGACAAAGCCAGCGACACCGTGTCGATGGCCTTCAACAAAGAGCTTGAGACCGCCGACACCTATTTCAACACCGCACGTGAGGGCCTGCTGCTCAATCACGCAGTCTGGGACGGGCTTCTCTACCGCGATCCGGAGACCGGCGAGTACAAGGGCAACCTGGCCACCGACTGGACCTGGATCGACGACACGACGCTGGAGCTCACGCTGCGCGAAGGCGTCACCTTCCACAATGGCGAGCCGTTCAACGCCGATGACGTGGTCTACACGATCAACTACGTGACCGACCCGGAAAACGGCGTGAAGAACAAGGCCAATGTCGGCTGGATGGATCACGCGGAAAAGGTCGACGAATACACCGTGCGGATCATCCTCCCGGCGCCCTTCCCCGCCGCCGAGGAATTCCTCGCCGGTCCCGTCGCCATGTATCCCGATGAGTATTATGCCGAGGTCGGCCCGACCGGCATGGGCCTGAAACCGATCGGCACCGGCCCGTTCAAGCTGGCCGAACTGGAACCGGGCAAGAGCTTTACGCTGGAGCGCAACGACGACTATTTCGGCGGCCCGAAAGGCATGGCCGGGGTCGGCAATGTCGAGATCCGCACCATTCCCGAGGTGAATACCCAGATCGCCGAGTTCTTCAACGGCACGCTGGATTTCCTCTGGGGCGTGCCCGCCGATCAGGCGGAAAAGCTCGAAGCGATGGGCAAATACACGGTGGTGAACGCGCCGGCGATGCGCGTCGGCTATGTCACCATGGACACCGCCGGCCGCTCGGGCGACGGCCCGATGACCGATCAGCGCGTGCGCGAGGCAGTCTATCACGCCATCGACCGTCAGGCGATTGTCGACGCGCTGGTCAAGGGCTCGTCGGAAGTGATCGACACCGCCTGCTCGCCGGCACAGTTCGCCTGCGATCAGTCGGTGACCGGCTATGAATACGATCCCGAGAAATCCAAGGAGCTTCTGGCCGAGGCCGGCTATCCCGACGGGTTCGAGATCGACTTCTACGCCTATCGCAACCGGCCCTATGCCGAGGCGATCATGGGCTATCTCAACGAGGTCGGCATCACCACCAACCTCAACTTCATGCAATACGCGGCGCTGCGCGAAAAGCACCGCAAGGGTGAGGTGCCCATGGCCTTCCTGACCTGGGGGTCGAACTCGGTGGCAGACGCCTCGGCGATCACCGCGGAATTCTTCACCGAAGGCCCGCAGGACGATGCGCGCGATCCCGAAGTGGTCGAGTGGATCGAGACCGCCGACACCACCATCGACAAGGAAGAGCGTAAGGCGCTCTATTCCAAGGCGCTTCAGAAGATCGCCACCGAAGCCTACTGGGTGCCGCTCTGGACCTATAACGTGAACTACGTGATGAGCCCGGAGATGGATTTCACCCCCACCGATGACGAGCTGGTACGCTTCTTCGACTTCTCGTGGAACTAATCTCTCTCGATGCCCGGCAGCCATCCGCGCTGCCGGGCATCGCCTGACCACAGGACCTTCAGATGCTGCTCTATATCCTCAAACGCCTCGGGCTCGCGGCGCTTGTCGCGCTGACCGTTTCGGCGATCAGCTTCAGCCTGCTCTTCCTCGCCGGCGACCCCGCGATCTCCATCGCGGGCGAGAACGCCTCCTCGGAAGACATCGCCGCGATCACCGAGCGATACGGCTTCGACCGGCCGCTACCGGTGCAATATGCCGACTGGCTGGTATCTGCCGCGCAGGGCGATCTGGGGCGGTCGTGGTATTTCGACTTGCCGACCACCCAGATCATCGGCGACCGGCTGGGCGTGACCATGACGCTGGGGCTGCTGGCGATCTCCTTCGCGCTGATCCTCGCGATCCCCATGGGCGTCGCGGCGGCGGTACGGCCCAATTCGCTGATCGACCGGGCGGCGCTGTTCATCTCGGTGGTCGGACAGGCGATCCCGTCCTTCTGGTTCGGGCTGATCCTGATCGTGGTCTTTTCGATCAAGCTGGGGCTGGTGCCCGCCTCGGGTTCCGACAGCTGGAAACACTTCATCCTGCCCACCGTGGTGCTGGGATACTACGCCACCCCCGCCATCATGCGCCTGACCCGCGCCGGCATGATCGAGGTGCTCTCGGCGGATTACATCCGTACCGCCCGCGCCAAGGGGCTGAACCCGCGCAAGGTGCTGTTCAAGCACGCGCTGCGCAACGCGGTGATCCCGGTGATCTCGCTTGCCGCCGTGCAGATGGGCTTCATGCTGGGCGGCTCCATCGTGGTCGAGTCGATCTTTGCGCTGCACGGGGCGGGCTTCCTCGCCTGGGAAAGCATCAGCCGCAACGACCTGCCGGTGATGCAGGCGCTGATCCTCGTCTTCTCGATGTTCTACATCCTCTTCACTTTCCTTGCCGACGTGCTGAACGCGTGGATGGATCCGCGCCTGCGCGTGGGCTGAGCCTCGGAGCCGACACATGACACAGACCGCTGCCGCCTCCCCCGCAACGCCCCCCGCCCGCGAAGCGCCGCTGACCCCGCGCCAGGCCATGCTGCGCCGCGCCCTGCGCCACCGCGGGCTGATCTTCGGCACAACGCTGATGGGGATCATCGTCTTCGTCGCGATCTTTGCGCCGCTGCTGACCCAGTACAGCCCCTACGACCAGGATCTTCTGGCGCGGATGAAGCCGCCGGTGTTCCTCGGCGGTGAGGCCGAGCACTGGCTAGGCACCGATGCGCTGGGGCGCGATTTCTGGTCCCGCCTCGCCTATGGCGCGCGCATCTCGCTGATGATCGGCATTTTCGCCGCCACGATCTCGGCGGTGATCGGCTCGGTGCTGGGCATCCTCGCGGGCTATTTCGGCGGTCGCGTCGACATGGCCGTGACCTTCCTCATCAACGTGCGCCTCGCCATGCCGGTGGTGCTGGTGGCGCTGGCTGTGGTCGCACTCTTCGGCGGCTCGCTGATGGTGGTGGTCTCTGTGCTGGGCCTGCTGCTCTGGGACCGCTTCGCCGTGGTGCTGCGCTCGGCCACCATGCAGGTGCGCAAGCTGGAGTATGTCGCCGCCGCAGAGGTGCTGGGTGCCTCCCTGCCCCGCGTGCTGTGGAAAGACATCCTGCCCAATGTGATGAACCACCTGATCGTGATCTTCACGCTGGAAATGGCCCACGCCATCATCCTGGAGGCGGCGCTCTCCTTCCTCGGGCTCGGCGTGCAGCCGCCCACCCCGTCCTGGGGCCTGATGATCTCGGAAGGCAAGGAAATGCTGCTCTTCGAGCCCTGGCTCATCACCATTCCGGGTGTGGCGCTGTTCTGCCTCGTCCTGTCGATCAACATGCTGGGTGACGCGATCCGCGATGTCACCGCACCGGAGGGCCGTAACTGATGAGCGATCCCATCCTTTCCATCCGCAACCTGACGGTCGATCTGCCCAAGGGTGGCGACCGCCCCCACGCGGTCGAAGCTCTGAGCCTCGACATCCAGCCCAAGGAGATCGTCTGCATCGTCGGCGAATCCGGTTCGGGCAAGTCGATCACCTCCTTCACCACCATGGGGCTTTTGCCCAAGGCGCTGACGCCTTCCTCGGGCGAGATGATCTTCGACGGGCAGGACCTGCTGAAGATCTCGGCAAGCGAACACGCCAAGCTGCGCGGACGCCGCATGGCGATGATCTTTCAGGAACCGATGTCGGCGCTGAACCCCTGCTACACGGTCGGCAACCAGATCGAGGAAATGTTCGAGCAGCACACCGATCTTGCCGCCGCCGAGCGCCGCGCCCGCACACTGCGCCTGCTGCAAGAGGTGCACCTGCCCGAGCCCGAGCGCATCTATACCAGCTATCCGCACCAGCTTTCGGGCGGGCAGCGGCAGCGCATCGTGATCGCCATGGCGCTGGCGCTCGACCCGGCGCTGCTGATCGCCGACGAGCCGACCACCGCGCTCGACCTCTCGACCCAGGCGCAGATCCTGCATCTGCTCAAGGAGCTGCGCGAGCATCACAGCGCGGGTATCATGTTCGTCACCCACGATTTCGACGTGGTGGCCGAGATCGCCGACCGGGTGGTGGTGATGAAAGAGGGCCGGATCGTCGAGGAAGGCACAGCCGAAGAGGTGCTGAACCGCCCGCAGCATCCCTATACCCGCCTGCTGATCGACGCGGTGCCGCGCCGCACACGGGTCGAGCGCGACAGTCTCGACGGGCGGCCCGAGCTGCTGAAGGTGGCGGGGCTGGAAAAGACCTATCACGTCAAGGGCAACATGTTCCGCCCGGGCCGCATCGTGCATGCCTGCAAGAATATCGAATTCGCCGTGCGCAAGGGCGAGACGCTGGGCATCGTGGGCGAGTCGGGCTCTGGCAAGTCGACGCTGGTCAAATGCCTGATCCGGCTCGAAGATCCCGACGAGGGCGCGGTCTGGGTCGAGGGCACGAATATCGCCGCCTTCTCCAAGCGCGCGCTGCACCCCTACCGCAAGATGATCCAGATCGTCTTTCAGGATCCCTATGGCTCGCTCAACCCGCGCCGCACCATTGGCGACCAGCTCGTCGAGGGGCCGGTGAATTTCGGTCGCGACCGCGCCGAGGCGATGGAACGCGCCCGTGAGCTGATGAAGATCGTGCGGCTCGATCCCGATGCGCTCAACCGCTATCCGAACCAGTTTTCCGGCGGTCAGCGCCAGCGCATTTGCATTGCCCGCGCGCTCATGGTCGAACCGAAGGTGCTGATCGCCGACGAGGCGGTCTCGGCGCTGGACGTGTCGGTGCAGAAGGAAGTGCTGAAATTGCTCAACGAGATCCGCGACAAGATGGGGCTGACGGTACTGTTCATCACCCACGATCTGCGGGTCGCGGCGCAGGTCTGCGACAATCTCATCGTCATGCAGCAGGGCGCCATCGTCGAGCGCGGCACCGTGGACGAGGTGTTCGGCGCCCCGTCGCACCCCTACACGCAGCAGCTTCTGGCGGCGCAGCCCGGCCAGGGCTGGGATGTGCCCGACGTGTCGAAACTGCCGCCGGTCTCCCCCGTCATGGGTGTCGGAGGGGCGGCATGAGCGGCTCCTTCTCGCCGTCGCAGATCACCCGAAAGCCCGGCGTCACCGCCACCGCCAACGGTGTGGTGGCGGCCCAGCACGCGCTGGCCGCCAGGGCCGGGGCCGAGGTGCTGGCGGCGGGGGGCGACGCGCTTGATGCCGCCGTTGCGGTGAGCTTTGCCATCGGCGTGCTGGAGCCCTGGATGTCCGGCCCGATGGGCGGCGGCGCCATGATGATCTGGCGCGAGGACGAGGGCCGCGCGCATGCGCTGAACTACGGCATGCGCAGCTCGGCAACTCTCGATCCGGCGCATTACCCGCTGTCCGGCGCCGGCAAGGCCTCGGACCTCTTCCCTTGGGAGGCGGTGGTCGAGGACCGCAACGTCATCGGCGGCTCTTCGGTCGCGGTGCCCGGCACCGTCGCCGGGATCTCGGCGGCGCATGGGCGCTATGGCCGGATGCCGTGGAAAGAATTGCTCGCCCCCGCCATCAGCTTTGCCAAAGAGGGGCTGCATGTGGACTGGTACGCCGCGCTGGTCATCGCCGCCTCGGCGCGCGATCTGGCGCAGGATGCCGACGCGGCGGCGCTGTTCCTCGATGACGGGCAATGGCCCAAGGGCGCGGGCTGGACGGCGCTGTCGAACATAAGGCTCGACCAGTCGCGCCATGCCGCCACGCTCAGCCATCTGGCCGAGGCCGGCGCGGAAGATTTCTATCGCGGCGACATCGCGGCGATGCTGGTGGGCGACGTGACCGCCAAGGGCGGGTTCCTCACCGTGGACGATCTGGCCGACTACGCGCCGGACTGGTCCGACCCGCTGGTCATCCCCTTCCGCGGCGGGCAGCTCTTTGCCCTGCCCGGCCTCACCGCCGGGCCGACGCTGGCCCATGCGATCGGCACATGGACCGAGGGCTACAGCGCCGAGGAGGCCGCCACGCCCAAGGCGCATCTCGCCCGCGCCGCCGCACTCAAAGCCGCCTACAAGGCGCGGCTCGACGGCATGGGCGACCACGAAAGCGCCAAGGCGCCGGGCTGCACCACGCATTTCTCCATCGTCGACCGCGACGGCAACATGGTCGCGATGACCCAGACGCTGCTGTCGATCTTCGGATCGCGCGTGGTCTCTCCCTCAACCGGCATGCTGCTCAACAACGGCATCATGTGGTTCGATCCGGAGCCGGGCAAACCCAACTCGCTCGCGCCGGGCAAGCGCTGCCTGATGAATGTCTGCCCGGTGATCGGCGAGGCGCCCGGCAAACGCTTTGCCCTCGGCGCCAGCGGCGGGCGCAAGATCATGCCCGCCGTGGGCCAGATCGCCGGCCATATCATCGAACAGGGCCTCTCCATGCAGGCGGCCATCGAGGCGCCGCGCATCGACGTCTCGGGCGGCGATCAAGTGGTGGCCGACGAACGGCTCGCCGGACCCGTGGCCGAGGCGCTGGCCGCCGCGCATCCGCTGGCACTGGCGCAGCGCATGCCTTTCCCCTACGCCTTTGCCTGCCCCGCCGGGGTGCTGCGCGAGGGCAATACCAATTCCGGCACCACCGAGACCTTCTCGCCCTGGGGCGACGGGGTGACGGCAGACTGACCTACGAAGAAAGAGACCCAACATGGCAATCCGCGACACGGCGCTGGCCAAGATCACCGAGTATTTCGACAGCGGACGCTTCCGGTCCGAGCTGGCGGCGCTGGTCGCGCGCCCCACGGAAAGCCAGGATCCGCGCGGCACGCCGCATCTCATGGGCTATCTGACCGAGGCGATGGTGCCGATGCTCAGCGGGATGGGCTTTACCACCGAGCTCTTCGACAACCCGCAGCCCGGCGCCGGCCCGCTGCTGGTGGCGCAGCGCATCGAGGATCCCGCCCTGCCCACGGTGCTGGTCTATGGCCATGGCGATGTGATCCGCGCGCAGGAAGACCAGTGGCGCGAGGGACTCTCTCCCTTTGAGCTGACCGAAGAGGGCGACCGGCTTTACGGGCGCGGCAGCGCGGACAACAAGGTCCAGCACCTCATCAATATCCGCGCCATGGCAGCGCTGATCGAGGCGCAGGGCAGGCTTGGCTTCAACGCCAAGGTGCTGATCGAGATGGGCGAGGAAAACGGCTCGCCCGGCCTCAAGCAGTTCTGCGAAGAACATAAAGAGCTGCTGGCCTCCGACGTGCTGATCGCCTCGGACGGGCCGCGCCTGTCGCCCGAGGCGCCGACGATCTTCACCGGCTCGCGCGGCGGATCGCTCTTCGATCTGCGGGTGGATCTGCGCGAGGGCGCGCATCACTCGGGCAATTTCGGCGGGCTGCTGGCCGATCCGGCGATCATCCTGGCGCATGCGCTGGCCTGCATCACCGACGAGCGCGGCCAGATCGCGGTGCCGGAGTGGCGCCCCGACAGCCTCACCCCGCGCATCCGCGAGGTGCTGTCTGTGCTGCCCGGCGTCGAGTCGGGCATCGCACTCGATCCGGACTGGGGCGAGGAAAGCCTGACCATGTCCGAGCGGGTCTTTGGCTGGAACAGCTTTGCGGTGCTCGCCATGGTGTCGGGCGTGCCCGAGGCGCCGGTCAACGCGATCTCGGGCTGGGCGCGCGCCACCTGCCAGCTGCGCTTTGTGGTTGGCACCGATCCCGACGACATCCTCCCCGCTCTGCGCCGCCATCTCGACAAGCACGGGTTCGACAAGGTCGAGATCGTCCCCTCCGATCGCGGTGCCTTCCCCGCCACGCGGCTCGATCCCGATCACCCCTGGGTGCGTTTCGCCACCGCCTCGCTGGAGCGCAGCACCGGCACCGCGCCGCATATCCTGCCCAATCTCGGCGGCTCGCTGCCCAATGACTGCTTTGCCGAGGTGCTGGCGCTGCCGACGATCTGGGTGCCGCATTCCTATGCCGGCTGCAACCAGCACGCGCCCAACGAGCATGTGCTGAAATCCCTGTCACGGCAGGCGCTGCTCGGCATGACCGGTCTCTTCGCCGATCTGGCGGAACATGGCGCACCGGAGGCCTGAGCGATGGATCTTCTGACCCTCTTCGCGGTCATCGCCGCGGCCGGCGCCGTGGCCGGCCTCATCTCGGGCCTGCTGGGCGTCGGCGGCGGGATCATCCTCGTTCCCGCCTTCTATTACGTCTTCAGCGGGCTCGGCTATCAGCCCGAACAGCTCATGCAGATCTGCGTCGCCACCTCGACCGGCACGATCATCGTCACCTCCCTGCGCTCGGTCACCTCGCATCACAAGCGCGGCGCAGTGAGCATGGAGCTGATCCGCGGCTGGGGGCCGTTCATCGCCATCGGCTCGGTGCTGGGCGTGCTCGCCGCCGCGAGCCTGCGCAGCCAGGAACTGCAACTGGTCTTCGGCTGCATCGGCGTGTCGCTGGGGCTTTACATGCTGCTCGGCAAACGCAGCTGGCGCATCTCCGACACCCTGCCGGGCCGCGCGCTGAGCGCCCTCTATGGCGGGATTATCGGGTTTTTCTCGGCGCTGATGGGCATCGGCGGCGGCAGCTTCACCGTGCCGCTGCTCACCGCCTATAACGTGCCGCCGCACCGCGCCGTGGGCACATCGCCGGGCTTTGGCCTGCTGATCTCGATCCCCGGTTTCATCGCCTTCCTGCTCACCGGCTGGGGCATCGCCGGCAAGCCGCCGGGCACCGTGGGTTATGTGAACCTGCCCGCCGTGGCGCTGATCATGGTGACCTCGCTGCTGATGGTGCCGGTGGGCGTAAAGCTCGCCCACAGCCTGAGCCCCGCCCGGCTGCGGCTGGTCTTTGCCCTCACGGTGCTGCTGCTGGCGGGCAATATGCTGCGCAAGGCGCTGATGGGATGAGCCAGCCGCAGGACGACAGGCTTCTGGAGCGGCTGCGCGCGGGCCAGCCCGTGCTCTGGACCAACCCGGACTATACGCCTGCGGAAGATCCGCAGGCCGCCGCCGATGTCGCGCAGGCACAGGCGGACTGGCAGAGCTTTGCCCCGCTGCTCGCCGCGCTTTGGCCGGAGCTCGGCGCGTCGGGCGCGATCCGCTCCGAACTCATTGCCGTGCCCGGCTGCCGGGAGGCGCTGGCCGCCGCCGCGCCGGATCTGGCCACGCTGCTGGTCAAGGGCGACCACGCGCTGCCCATCGCGGGCTCGGTCAAGGCGCGCGGCGGCGTGTTCGAAGTGCTCAGCACCGCCGTGGCGCAGGCCCGCGCCGCCGGCCTTCTGGCCGAGGGCGGCGATATCGCCACGCTTGCAGGCCCCGATGCCCGCGCGTTTTTCGCCAAGCGTCGCATCGCGGTGGGCTCCACCGGCAATCTCGGGCTCAGCGTCGGGATCTCGGCACGGGCGCTGGGATATGCGGCGACGGTGCACATGTCGCACGATGCCAAAGCGTGGAAGGTGGCGCGGCTGCGCGATCTCGGCGTCGAGGTGGTGCAGCATCGCAGCGACTACTCCGCCGCCGTGGCCACCGCGCGCGACATCGCCGCGCGCGATCCGCTGACCCATTTCGTCGATGACGAAAGCTCCGCCCTGCTCTTCAACGGCTACAGCGCCGCCGCCGCCGAGCTGAAGGACCAGCTCGACGCCATGGGCCTTGTCATCGGGCCGGAGCGCCCGCTGATCCTCTACCTGCCCTGCGGCATCGGCGGCGCGCCGGGCGGCATCGCCTATGGCGCGCGCGGTGTCTTCGGCGCCGATGTGCATCCGTTCTTTGTCGAGCCGGTGCAGGCGCCGTCCGCGCTGGTCCAGATGCGCCACGGGCCGGGGCGCGAAACCTCGGTCTATGAGCTGGGGCTCAGCAACCGCACCGAGGCGGACGGCATGGCCGTCGCCACAATGTCGCAGCTTGTGGCCGAGCGCATGCGCAAGCGTCTGGCGGGGGTGTTCACGGTCACCGACGACGACCTCTTCCGCTGGCTCGCGATGGCCGATGCCGAAGGGCTGCGGCTGGAACCCTCGGCGGCGTCGGGCTTTGGCGGGCCGCGGATGCTGCAAGGCACCGAGGCCGGACGGGCGTTCTGCTTCGCGCATCTGGCGGGGCGCGGAGCACAAGCCGTGCATGTGGTCTGGACCACCGGTGGCGCTTTCCTGCCCGAAGAGATCTATCAGAGCCATGTCGCGACGGGCCGCAGCCTCGGCCCCGCCTCCGGCATGCAGGGAGACATGACATGACCGCAACCGACCCCGCCGATCTCGGCGCCATCGAGGCGCGCAGCCTCATCGCGCGCAAGGCGCTTTCGCCCGTCGATCTGGCCGAGGCCTGCATTGCCCGCGTCGAAAAAATCGACCATGCGGTGAACGCGCTTGTCGCGCGCGATTTCGACGGGCTGCGCGCCGGGGCGAAAGCGGCAGAGGCGGCGGTGATGTCCGGCGCGCCGCTGGGTGCGCTGCACGGGCTGCCCTTTGGCGTGAAGGACATGATCGACGTGAAGGGTCTGCCCACCACCTTCGGCTCCGAGGCGTTCCGCGACAATATCGCCAGCGGCGACGACGCCATTGTCGCGGCGATGCGGCAGGCGGGCGCGACGCCCATGGGCAAGACCAACAACCCCGAATGGAGCGCTGGCGGCAACACCCGCAACCGCGTCTATGGCGTGACCGCCAACCCGCATGACCTGACGCGCAGCTGCGCGGGCTCGTCCGGCGGTTCGGCGGTGGCACTGGCCTGCGGCTATGCCCCGCTCGCCACCGGCTCGGATACCGGCGGCAGCCTGCGCAACCCGGCGGCCTTCTGCGGCATCGTCGGCTACCGGCCCAGCCCCGGCGTGGTGCCCGGCAACACCCGGGCGGCGGCGCTGATCCCGATGCCGACATCGGGGCCCATGGCCCGCAGCGTTGCCGATTGCGCGCTCATGCTCTCGGTGCTCGCCCGCCCCGACCGCAACGACCCCTATACGCTGATCGCGGGTGGCAAGACGCTCTGGGATCCCGCCGAGTTCGCCAACCTGCCGCGCCGCGATCTGTCGTCGCTGAAGATCGCGGTGACCGAGGATTACGGCTTCGCCCCCACCGAAACCATCGTGCGCGAGCATTTCCGCAAGGTGATGCCACAGCTCGCCCCGTTCTTCGGACAGGTCGAGGAGACCACGCCCGATTGCACCGATGCGGACCGCATCTTTTCGGTGTTGCGCGCGGTGCAGTTCCTCGGCGTGCATGCCAAGCTGGTGGACGCGCAGCCCGAGCTGGTCGGCCCCAATGTGCGCGACAACGTCGAGGAAGGCCGCTCCTATTCCGCCGAGGATGTGGCGCAGGCGATCTTTGCGCAGGGCCGCTATTACCGCGCCTGGCAGGCGTTTTTCGAGACCACCGATTACCTGATCTCGCCCGCCGTCTGCATCAGCCCGCGCGACTGGCACGAGCTCTACCCGATCGAGATCGACGGCGAGCCGACCAAGAGCTATTATCACTGGCTGGCCATGGCCTATGCCTCGACCATTCCGGGCCATCCCTCTATCACCATCCCCTGCGGGCGTGACACCAACAACATGCCCTTCGGGCTTCAGATCGTCGGCAAGCGGCATGACGATCTGGGTGTTCTGGCCCTCGCCGCCGAGCTGGAAGCGGTGATCGCGGGGCTCTCCGATCTCGCCCCGCGCGGACCCGACATCGCGGCGCTTGCCGCCGCGCCGCGTCTCAGCGAAGCTCCCGGCTTTCTGACCTTCGATTAACCCAAGAAAAGGACCAAGCTCATGGCTATCCCCCTCTCCAAGACCCGCCGTTCCGGCAAGACGCTGTATCTCTCCGGCGAGCTGGGCTTTGCCGCCGACGGCACCATGCCCGAGGGCATCGCGGCGCAGACCCGTCAGTGCATCGAGAACATCACCGCGACGCTGGCCAAGGAAGGGCTCGACCTGTCGAATGTCCTCTCCTGCACCTGCTACCTGACCGACCCGGCGGATTTCGCCGATTTCAACGCGGTCTATTCCGAGATGTTCCCCGAGCCCTTCCCGGTGCGCACCACCATCGGCTGCGCGCTGATGATCGACGCCAAGGTGGAAATCACGGTGATCGCAGAGGGCTGAGGCCCGGCTCGGGAGACAGGCGGAATGGCGGAATTCATCGTTCTCGGCGCCGGCATGGTCGGCATCGGCGCGGCGCTGGCGCTTCAGGCGCGCGGCCATGCGGTCACCGTGCTGGATCGCAGCGCACCTGGTACGGAGACCAGCCACGGCAATGCCGGGGTGATCCAGGCCGAGGCGGTGGAGCCCTACGCCATTCCGCGCGATCTCGCGACGCTGTTCTCCTACGCGACGGGCCAGAGCAACGATGTGCTCTGGCACCTGCGCGACCTGCCGGCGGTCGCCCCGGCGCTCTGGCGCTATTTCCGGCACTCGGCGCCCGCGCGTCACGCGGTGCTCTCGAAGGGCTATGCGCCGCTTGTGCTCAGCGCCACCGCCGATCACGCGCCGCTCATCGCCGCCTCGGAGAGCGAGGCGCTGATCCGGCGCACCGGGCTGGGCGAGCTTTACCGGACGGCGCGGGCGCTGGACGCGGCGGCGGCCAATGCCGAGCGCATGCGTGACCGCTACGGTCTGGGATCGGAGGTTCTGACCGGCAGCGCGCTGGCCGAGGCCGAACCGGCGCTAAACGGCCCGCTGGCCGGGATGCTGCTCTGGACCGACAGCTGGAGTTCCTCGGACCCCGGTGCGCTGACCCGCGCCTATGCGGATCTTTTCCTTGCGCGCGGCGGTCGGGTTCTGACCGGCGACGCCACCAGCCTGACCGAGACCGGCAGCGGCTGGACGGTCGAAAGCAGCGAGGGGCCGGTCGAGGCCTCGGATGTGGTGGTGGCGCTCGGCCCCTGGTCGCCGGATCTTCTGGCACCGCTGGGCTACCGCATCCACATGATCTGGAAGCGCGGCTATCACGGTCATTTCAACGCGCCGACGCCGCTGAACCGGCCCTGTCTGGATGATGCAAACGGCATTGTCATGAGCTCCATGACACGCGGGCTGCGGATCACCACCGGCGCCGAGCTGGTGGGCCGCAACGCGCCGCGCACCCTGCGCCAGCTCGAGCGCGGCCAGCGCGCCGCGCGCGAACTGCTGGATCTGGGCGCGCCGGTGCCCGACAGCACCTGGCACGGGCACCGGCCCTGCCTGCCTGACATGCTGCCGCTGGTCGGCGCCGCGCCGCGCCATCGCGGGTTGTGGTTCGATTTCGGCCACGGGCATCAGGGCTTCACCCTCGGCCCAACCACCGGGCGGCTGCTGGCCGATATCGTCGAGGGGCAGACCGACGCGGTGACGGCGGCGCTCTCCCCTGCCCTGCGCGGGGTCTGACGGAACACCCCGGACCGCGCGCTCAAAAGGCCAGCGCGGTTTTTTCCTTCACTTCCTTCATCACAAAGAAGGTCCGGATCTGCCGCACCCCCGGCAGGGCAATGAGCGCCTTGCCGTGCAGCAGATTGAAATCGGCCATGTCGCGCACACGGATCTTGAGCAGATAGTCGAAATCGCCCGCCACGAGCTGACATTCCAGCACCTCCCTCATCTCGGTCGCGGCACGCTCGAAGGCGGCAAAACTGTCCGGCGTCGAGCGGTCGAGCACCACCCCCACCATCACCAGCGCCCCCAACCCCACCGAGACCGGGTTCACCCGCGCATGCACGCCGCTGATATGCCCCTCGGCAAAGAGCCGCTGCGTGCGGCGGTGACAGGTCGCCGGGCTGACGTTTACCGTCTCGGCGATCTCGGCATTGGTGAGCCGCCCGTCGCGCTGGAGATGGCGCAGAATCTCGCGGTCGATTCGGTCCAGACCCGACATGAAAGAATCTCTCATTATAGTGGCGATATTTGACATATATCCGGCAACAATATCCTTATAAACCCAGAAATATGGAAAAATCAGGATAAAATTAGAAAGCACCTTTCACATCATATCCGCTAACCTTCGCGGCAGAGACAACAGGAGTTCACCATGTCACTGCTCGACAAATTCGACCGCTACCCGCTCACCTTCGGCGCCACCGCCATCGAACACCTGCCCCGGCTTTCCGAAGCCCTCGGCGGCAAGGTCGAGATCTACGCCAAGCGCGAAGACTGCAACTCGGGTCTTGCCATGGGCGGCAACAAGCTGCGCAAGCTGGAATATATCGTGCCCGACGCCATCGCCTCGGGCGCCGACACGCTGGTGTCGATCGGTGGCGTGCAGTCGAACCACACCCGCATGGTCGCCGCCACCGCCGCCAAGATCGGCATGGACTGCGTGGTGATCCAGGAGAAGTGGGTGCCGCATTACGATGCCGTCTACGACCGTGTGGGCAACATCCTGATGACCCGCCTCATGGGGGCGGATTCGCGGCTGGTGGATGACGGGTTCGATATCGGCATCCGCAAGAGCTGGGAAGACGCGATCCAGTCGGTCAAGGATTCCGGTGGCAAGCCCTATGCGATCCCGGCGGGCGCCTCGGTGCACAAATACGGCGCGCTCGGCTATATCGGCTTTGCCGAAGAGGTGGCGCAGCAGGAAGAAGAGCTAGGCTTCAAGTTCGACTATATCGTCGTCTGCGTGGTAACCGGCTCGACCCAGGCGGGCATGATCGTGGGCTTTGCCGATCAGGGCCGCGCCGACCGGGTGATCGGCATCGACGCCTCGGCCACGCCGGAACAGACCCGCGCGCAGGTGCGCGGCATCGTCGACAACACCGCCGAGCTGGTGGGGCTCGGTCGCACCGTGCGCGACGACGAGATCGTCATCAACGAGGATTACGCCTACCCCGCTTACGGCGTGCCCTCGGAAGAGACCAACGAGGCGATCCGCCTGGCCGCCCGCACCGAGGCGATGATGACCGACCCGGTCTATGAGGGCAAATCCATGCAGGGCCTGATCGACCTCACCAAGAAGGGCTTCTTCCCCGAAGGCTCCAAGGTGCTCTATGCCCATCTCGGCGGCGCACCGGCGCTGAACGGCTACAGCTACTACTACAAAGACGGCTGAGGCGCGCTTCGGGCGTTCCGGAGAAAGAGCCTTTCCCGGAGCGCCCTCGCCCAAGGCCACCCCGGATTTTTCGATATCGCACATGCCCGTCGAAAAATCCGCCATACTGCCCCAACATTTCGCGGTCACGCACCAGAAGACTCCCGCCGGTACAGACCGGTTGCAGGAGCCCGCCCGCGCTTGCGCGCCGTGATCCGCCAAATCCCACTGCCCCGCACAAGGAGGGACGCCCGATGACCGACCACCTCAAGACCATCGAGCAACGGCTGCTGTGGCTGTCGCACTGGATGATCCACAACGCCAACCATGTCCGCCCCAAGGTGGACGGCATCAAGGTGGGCGGGCACCAGGCGTCCTCGGCCTCCATGGTGTCGATCATGACGGCGCTCTATTTCTCGACCCTGCGGCCCGAGGACCGGGTGGCGGTCAAACCGCATGCCTCGCCGCTGTTCCACGCGATGCAATATCTCATGGGCAACCAGACCCGCGAGAAGATGGAGAATTTCCGTGGCTTCGGCGGGGTGCAGAGCTATCCCAGCCGCACCAAGGATATCGACGACGTGGATTTCTCGACCGGCTCGGTGGGGCTTGGCGTCGGGATTACCGCGCTTGCCTCCATGGTGCAGGATTTCATCACCGCCAAGAGCTGGGGCGAGGAGGTCACACCCGGGCGCATGGTGGCGCTGGTGGGCGATGCCGAGATGGACGAGGGCAATATCTACGAAGTGCTCCAGGAAGGCTGGAAGAACGATCTGCGCAACACCTGGTGGATCATTGACTATAACCGCCAGTCGCTGGACGGGATCGTGCGCGAGGGGCTGTTCACCCGCATCGAAAAGATCTTCGAAGCCTTTGGCTGGGATGTGGTGCGGGTGAAATACGGCGCGCTGCAACGGGCGGCCTTCGAGGAACCGGGCGGCGCGCGGCTGCGCGACTGGATCGACACCTGCCCCAACACCGAATATTCGGCGCTGACCTATATGGGCGGCGCGGTCTGGCGCAAACGGCTGATGGACGATCTGGGCGATCAGGGTGAGGTGAGCGCGCTCATCGACCGGCGCAGCGACACCGAGCTTGCGGCGCTGATGGAAAACCTCGGCGGCAACTGCGTGGAGACCATGGCCGAGACCTTTGCCGCCATCGACCACGACCGCCCGACCTGCTTTCTCGCCTACACGATCAAGGGCTGGGGCACCCCCATCGCCGGGCACAAGGACAATCACGGCGGTCTGATGACCAAGGCGCAGATGGCCGGCTGGCAAAAGGACATGGGCGTGCCCGAAGGACAGGAATGGGAGCCCTTCGCGACGGTCGAGGACGTGCCGGCGCTGAAGGCTTTCCTCGACAGCGTGCCGTTCTTTGCCAAGGGCACGCGGCGCTATTCGGATGTGCGGCTCGACGTGCCGAAGATCGAATTTGCCAGCGACAAGGAAATCTCGACCCAGGCGGCCTTTGGCAAGATCCTCGACGAGCTGGCCAAGGGCGACAGCGAGCTTGCCGCCCGGATCATGACCACCTCGCCCGACGTGACCGGCACCACCGGGCTCGGCGCCTTTGTGAACCGGCGCAAGCTCTTTGCCCGCGAGGAGCTGAAGGACGCCTTTATCGAGCATCGTATCCCCTCGACCGCAAAGTGGAACTTCGCCCCCGACGGGCAGCATATCGAGCTGGGCATCGCCGAGATGAACCTCTTCCTGCTGCTGGGCGCGGCGGGGCTGGCGCACAGCCTCTGGGGCAAGCGCGTCATTCCCGTCGGCACGCTCTACGATCCCTTCGTGCATCGCGGCCTCGATGCGCTGAACTACGCCTGCTACCAGGGCGCGCGGTTCCTCATCGCGGGCACGCCCTCGGGGGTGACGCTGGCGCCGGAGGGCGGCGCGCACCAGTCGGTCGGCACACCGCTCACCGGCATGGCGCAGGACGGGCTGGCGAGCTTCGAGCCGGCATTTGCCGACGAGCTGGCGGTGATCATGGAATGGGCCTTCGACTACCTGCAACGCGACGGCGAGGGCGACCCGGACGAACGCACCTGGCTGCGCGACGAAACCGGCGGCGCGGTCTATCTGCGGCTGACCACCAAACCGCTGGAGCAGCCCGGCAAGCGGGTGGACGACGCCTTCCGTCAGGGCGCCATCGACGGCGGCTACTGGCTGCGCAAGCCGGGGCCGAACTGCTCGGTGGTCATCGCCTATCAGGGCTCGGTGGCCGACGAGGCCATCGCCGCCGCCGGCATGATCGGCGAGCACCGGCGCGACGTGGGCGTGCTGGCGGTGACTTCCGCCGACCGGCTCAACGCCGGCTGGACGGCGGCGCAGCGCGAGCGCGCGCGCGGCAATCCCGCCGCCACCAGCCATGTCGAGTCGCTGCTCGCCGAGCTGCCGTCCCATTGCAGCATCGTCACGGTGATCGACGGCCACCCGGCCACGCTGTCCTGGCTCGGCTCGGTGCAGGGCCACCGGACGATCCCGCACGGGGTCGAGCATTTCGGCCAGACCGGCACCATCGGCGATCTCGCCCACCATTTCGGCATCGACCGCCACGCCATCGCCAATTCGGTGAGCGAGCTGACGCTGGGCCGCAAACCCTCCTCTGCGCATTTCGGCACGGCCTGAGAGGCCAGCGCGCAGGCGGCCGGCGATCCTCGTGGTCGCCGGCTCGATTGTCTGCGGCCTGCCCCGCTCTGAGGCAAGCAAAGCGCCATCCCTGACGACCGGGTTGGCATTGCCCTTGCGTCTCCCACGCTACATGCACAGCGACGGAACGCGAAAGGAGTGATGACAATGAAGGTCCTCATCATCGGCGCAACCGGCGGGATCGGCCATCGCCTCCTGCCGATGCTCATCGAAAACGGGCATCAGGTTGTCGGTCTGCACCGCAAGCCCGAACAGGCCGAAGCGATCCGTGCCGCCGGGGCCGAACCGGTCGCGGGCGACGTCATCGAGATGAGCGCGGACGATTTTGCTCTCGCCGCGCGCGGCTGCGATGCGATTGTATTTTCCGCAGGTGCGGCGGGCAGCGGGCTCGACCGCACAACCGCCATCGACGGAGAGGGTCCGATCAAGGTGGTGGCCGCGGCCCGCGCGCTCGGCATTTCGCGCCTGTACCTCGTCTCGGCCTTTCCCGAAGCCGGGCGACAGCGCGAGCGCAATCCGCGTTTCGAACATTACATGGCGGAAAAGAAACGCGCCGATGTGGCCGTTGCCTCTTCGGATCTGGACTGGGTGATCGTCCGCCCCGGGACGCTCCAGCACGAGGATGGCAACGGCAAGGTCAGCCTTGGCCCGGCAGTGCCATATGGCCCTGTCGCGCGGGGGAACGTGGCCCGTGTTCTGGCAGGACTGATCGAGCGCCCGGAGATCCGCCGCGAGTTCATTGAACTGACCGATGGCCAGATTCCGGTTTCCGAGGCACTGGACGGTTTGCGCAAGGCTCGGCAGGTCGCCTGACCGGCGAAGCTGTGAGCCACGCTCGGGTCCGGGCCCCCTCCTCACCCATGGCCCCCGTCATGCGGGATCGGCACATGCGGCCACAGGCCGGGTCACACTGACCGCATTCATGAGATGCGTTCATGGGTGATTGTCGCCCTGCCCGGTCTAATCCGGCGGCCGGACCACGTTATATATGAGTGCAGTAAAGCCGGCCCCGCGCCACCGCCGAGGTCGGCTACCGATCGCGCCCGCCGGGCAATCATGCAGATCCCGCCATCGACGCGATTGGCCGACCGGCAGCGGTGCGGGCCGTCAACGATGGCAGGACCGGTGTGACAGCCGGGTCGGGAAACGTCAGAAGGAAAGGGACTCAGATGATCCTCGAAGAAACATACACTCTGTCCAATGGTGTCGAAATTCCCAAGCTCGGGCTCGGCACCTGGATGATCGAAGACGATGTGGTCGCCGATGCCGTGAAAGCCGCCATCGACCTCGGCTATCGCCATATCGACACCGCCCAGGCCTATGGCAACGAACGCGGCGTTGGCGAAGGCATCCGCAACGCCGGCATCGCCCGCGACCAGATCTTCCTGCAAACCAAGCTCGCCGCCGAGGTCAAGGATTACGAGGGCGCCAAGGCCGCCATCGACGGCTCGCTCGACACCCTCGGGCTCGACTATATCGACCTGATGATCATCCACAGCCCGCAGCCCTGGGCGGATTTTTCTGGCGACGACCGCTTTTTCGAGGGCAACCTCGCGGCGTGGAAAGCGTTGGAAGAGGCCTATGACGCCGGCAAGATCCGCGCCATCGGCGTGTCGAATTTCCAGAAGGAAGATCTCGACAACCTGCTCGAAAACGCGCGCATCAAGCCGATGGTCGACCAGATCCTCGCCCATGTGAGCAACACGCCGTTCGAGCTGATCGACTATGCCAAGAGCAAAGGCGTGACGGTCGAGGCCTATTCGCCTATCGCCCACGGCAAGATCCTCGACAATGCCGAGATCGGCGCCATGGCCGAGAAATACGGCGTGACCGTGCCGCAGCTCTGCATCCGCTACGTGCTCCAACTGGGCCTGGTCGCGCTGCCGAAAACCGGCAACCCGGACCACATGAAGGGCAACGCCGCTGTTGAGTTCGAGATTTCCGAGGCAGACATGGACGCGCTGAAGACGATCGAGCCGATCAAGGACTACGGCGACGCCAGCGTTTTCCCGGTCTACGCAAAGACCTGATCCACACCCTGCGGGCAGGCGCTGCGTCTGCCCGTCTTCCTACCAGCGCCTCCTGGCAGCCGTTGTGGTATGTCAGCCAGCTATCTCGAACGCTTTTCCTCATGAGCATGTCGGTTCTCATCCCCTTCGGCGCGCCATAGGTGATCCGGCAGATTGGCGTGATCGTCCGGCCGAGAGCGGATCAACATACTGCACAAGGTGATGGCGATGTTCTTCTTGTCGGACACAATATGCAGTTCTCTGTGGGCTGATCCGACAAAAACGACACATCTTCAGTGGATTCCAAATGCGCTGCGATGGGCACAAGAGGTTATCCGAGATATGATCTTAGGGCCGTTGGTGGTGTCCCTGCATGCGAGTAGCCTGTCTACGATCTCCTGGACACGGCGCTTTCCGCGACTTTCTTGCGCTTGAACCGCCTCGCTTTACTACGCTTAGTTATGTCCAATAATATTTTCATTGTGCATGGCAGATGCTCACTCAGCAGTGGCCTTGGAGATCAAGGGAAAAAGATCACATCGCCCGTCTCTTTCATGGCGCTGGCTTGCGCCTTCGGCTGGCATCGTTTTTCCAGCCGACCTTCAGTGCTGCACCCTCATAACAAAGACTCCGGGGTCACAAGGCACTCAACTTCGTCTGGCGCTTCAAGCGACCATGAAAGCTTCGGTCGAGATGCAGCTCCCCTGCCCTGGCCTTCCGGATCATGCCATACAGATATCCACTTGGTGAGGTCACCTCACCCGCACAGTGTTTTTCAAAGACAAGCGCCAGCGCCGCTGTTGCGCACCTGTTGCCCAACTGCTCCTGGGCTCGATTCCATACCAGTTTGGATAGGCCGATCATTGGTCCCAGTTGGCCTGCAATCCGGTGTAGATCGTTCCAGTTCGCTATCGCTTCACCCATGGTCTTTGCCCAGATGGAGAATTCAGGACAAGCGCGGACCATTGTGGGGAAATGAGGCTCATCGCTCATATTCTGGGGCTTGCGTGATTGTTCGACCCGCTGTGTTTCAATGTCGTTCTGCCCTTTGGTATCAGGCTTGTTGTTTGGTGTTGTCGCGATTTCCGATCCTGTACTTGTTACAATATGAAGTTGATTTGTAGCTTGTATGTGGGGGTCGGAAATGGCCCCCACGGTGTTCTGTTTGGTGGATTTTTCAGATCTTTCCTCAGGGGTTTGGTCTGAGTTCTCCACAGCTTCGACACTGCTCAGAAGGATCGTTTCGACCCGCTCTAGTAGTTTTTGAAAGCCCGTCAGCAGCTGTTCGAGGGTTTCTCGGCAGGCGTTGCGTCGGGGTAGCCGTGCAAGCAGATCATCGAAGAAGGCCGAAAGCCGGTCCCAAGGGCCGTCGAGCGTCTCACGCTGAGCGGCTTCGATGCGGGCGCGGATCATACGGCGGGTGATGGTGATCTGCCGTTTGAGGCGCTGGCATTCGGTGCGTTCCGCCTGCAACTCGGCATGCAGTTGCTCGAATTCTTCAGCACGGGCGGCCAGTGGAGACAGATCGAAGCCATAGGCTTCAACGATCACACCTTCGGCGTCGCGATATCCCCAGCGCTTGCCGTTAGGGCTGTCACGGAAGGTGATTATGCCGGCCTCTGTCAAACGTCGCGCATGACGCTTCAGAGCGGAGAGAGAGAAGCCTGTCCGTTCCATGAGATAGGCGTTCGATGCCCAGACAATGGGTCGCCGTCCAGCCGTCCAGTCCTGTGGCTGTGTAAAGGCACCGAGCGTGTCCAGTAGCAGAAGGTCTCCGGGTTTGAGACCGATCTGTGGCCCGACACGCTTTGCTGCGGTGAAGGCCCGCGCTTTCGGAATGGCGGCGCGTTCGCCGGCACGGGCATGTCGTTCGGCGATTGCCAGCCCGGCGGTTGCCTTGCGCCATCCCGACGGTTGGCTGTCGTGAGACACAGCATATCCTGTCCGGGACAGCCCTGCCCCGGTCGCTCCACGCGGAGCATCGTTGAATTGTTCCATTTATTTGCCAGCAGACAAAGAAATCCCGTTCGCTCAGGAGCGTTTTCTCTTGTATGGCGATTCGCTGGCTGCTAGATTCTAGGTGTCTAATCTAAGAATTGCGCTTTGCGCAGCAGCCCTCGAAACTCCGGTTTCGGGGGTTTTCTTTGTTCGCCTTCCTCCTTTCTGCTCGTCCTCAGGTTCAGCTGTCATCCTTGGCGTTTACATCTGTAAACGCCGCGTAGGATTCCTTGATGATCTCCGCCAGGTTCTCGTCGAGCCAATCCGCGAAGGCGGCGTTTTCGCCTGTTTTTTTCACGGACAGCGAGAGCGAGCTCCGGCTGGATTTGATTGTCACGCCGTCGACGGGCGTGATTTCGGTGGCTGTGCCGCCCTGCCGGGCACCGCGCTTTGCCGCCTCTTTCAGCAGGGTTTCCAGACGCTCGTCAGAGCTCAGCTCCGGCGGCATCTTTTTAAGCAGATCGAGCGCCGCCCGCTCCGTAAGCTTGCCAGTGGCGAAGAGCTCGGCAAGCGCGGTCCATTTCGGGCGCCCGGATCGCGGCGCGGCCCCAAGCTGGTCGCCGACCTTTGCGGGCACGTTCTGCGTGACCTTGCTCAGATGGGAAAGGCCCGAGGCGGACAGGTTGAGTACCTGCCGCGCGGTCGCACCGTCATGGCCCGCAGCCTGAATCGCCTCGGCAAAGCGCGCCTTTTCATAGAAGGAAAGGTTGCGCCGCGCGGCGTTTTCCAGCCCCTTGGCCAGCAGCGCCGTCGCATCGTCGACATCCTGAACATTGGCGCGCACCTTGATGCCAAGCTCGCGGCAGGCTTTCAGCCGCCGCCGTCCATAGATCGCCTCATAGCGCCCCTCGGTTTTGGCGCGGCGCACGAGGATCGGGACATGCTGCCCGCCCTCCTCGATGCTGGTTTTGAGCGCCTCGAAACTGTCGTCATCCTCGTCGGGGTTTACAGCTGTAAACTCCTCGAGCCGGTCCGCCGGACCCCAATCGTCGATGAGTGCGGGGTCAATCTCGCGGATCGCGGCGAGCGAGCCCTGAAGCGCACCGAGGGCAGGGGCGCTGGTGCGGGGGGTCTTTTCCGGCGCGTTGCCGCCCGAGCGGGCGATGGTGTTGGCGATGCCGGACATGTCCTTGAGCGATTTTCTGGCCATTATTTACGCCCCCAGGCCTGGTGGATCATCGTCTCGACCTCATGGCCGACCGCATCCATGGAACTTTTTGCGCGATCGTAGGTCGCGCGTGTCATCTCCGATCGGACAACCTCGTAGATCGACTGTTTCAGCATCGTGGCATCGCTGATCGCGGTGCTCTTGAGCGCGGTTGCCGAGATCACCCGATCCTGAAACAGCGCCCGCATGAAGGATGTGAGCTGTTGTGAGGGCACGTCGGTCGGCTCGTCGCGGGTGATGAGAAACTTGAAGTGATCGTATTGCAGCGTCGCGCCGGCATCCTCGATCACGCCCATATAGGCGCCCGCGAGTTCCAGAAACTGTGCGGTGGAGGAGACATCCAGCATCGACGGCGTCAGCGGCACGACCAGCGAGCTGGCGGCGGCCATGCCGGCGATGGTCAGAAAGCCGAGCTGCGGCGGGCTGTCCATGAGCACAAGATCGAAATCACCCTCGACCTGCGCCAGCGCGTTGCGGATGCGGGTAAAGAACGGCTGATCGGGGTTGGAATGCACCGCCGATTCCGTCTCGAATTCCGAGAGCAACAGGCGCGAGGGCGCAATCGACAGGCCGGGGAAATAGGTGGGCACCACGACATCGGCCATGTCGACCGGATTGTCATAACGGATCGCGTCGTAAACGGTGAGCCCGTCGAATTCGATCTCGGGGCTGATGCCGCACATCGAGGTCAGCGAGCCCTGCGGATCGAGATCGACGACCAGAACCCGGTAGCCGCGCAGGGCAAAATAATGCGCGAGATGGATGCTCGTCGTGCTCTTGCTGCTGCCGCCCTTGAAGTTCATCAGCTGCCAGACCTGGAGCTTTTCATCGCCGCTGCGGCGGGGCACGTAGCGGCCCTTTTTGCGCGAGGATTGTTCGAGGATTTCGCGGGCGTCCCAAAGCTCCTGGGCGGAGTAGTAGCGCCGCCCGCCGCGGATATCGGCGGGCTCGGGGATGGTGCCTTCGGCATGAACCTTGCGCATGAACTGGCCCGAAACACCCAGCAGCTCTGCCGCCTCGGGGGCGGAGAAATGACGCAGCGTTTTGGTGTTGTCCGGGGCGAAGGCCGAGAGCAGATGCTCGCGGATCGCGGCGTTCAGACGCTCCGAAATTTCGGTCGCGAGAGCCGAGGGCCGCTCGGTCGCCAGTGGTGTCACAGGAATCATGTGGTTGCCCCAAATCCAGAAATGTGGCCTTTTTCACGCCACTTGAGATCAAAGGCCGTGATTCACCCCTCTAAGTCAAGGATTTTCGCGGATATAGTGTCTAATGCGGCGGTTCGAGACTATATGCGCCAAGGCTGCCGAGGGCTGTTTACAACTGTAAACGTCGCGCGCCGTCTGCGATAGGGGAAAGGGCAGGCTGCGTCAGGTGGGCTATGTCGCGAGGCCCGCGCCGGCGAGGCACTGTCTGAGCTGCTCAAACGTCTCGCCCGGTTCCATCGCCTCGCGCTTGCCCTGCGACAGCAGCGCGTCCAGCGGTTCGGCCAGCCGGATCGCCGAATCGACCTCGGCATCGCTGCCCTGACGATAGGCGCCGATCCGGATCAGCTCTTCCATATCCGCGTAGCGCGCTGCCGCCCGGCGCGCGGTCTTGAACAGCGCGTATTCCTCTTCGCTGTGACAGTCCGGGAGCATCCGCGAGATCGAGCGCAGCAGGTTCACCGCCGGGAACCGGCCCTGCTCGGCGATCTTGCGATCGAGCACGATATGGCCGTCGAGAATGCCGCGCACCGCGTCGGCAATCGGATCCTCCATATCGTCGCCATCCATCAGCACCGTATAAAGCGCGGTGATGTCGCCGGCCTCGCCCGACCCGGGGCCGGCGCGTTCCATCATCCTCGGCAGCTCGGCAAAGGTGGTGGGCGGGTAGCCCTTGGAGGTCGGTGGCTCGCCTCCCGCCAGGCCGATCTCGCGCTGCGCCATGGCAAAGCGGGTCACGCTGTCGAGCAGCAGCAGAACCTGTTTGCCCTGATCGCGGAAATGCTCGGCCACGGCGGTGGCGGTCCAGGCGGCCTGCCGGCGCATCAGCGGCGGCTCGTCCCCGGTCGAGACCACGACGACCGCGCGCGCCAGACCCTCTTCGCCAAGATCGTCCTGAAGGAAATCCTGAACCTCGCGGCCGCGCTCGCCGACCAGCCCGACCACGATCACATCCGCCTGCGCATTGCGCGCCAGCATTGCCATCATGGTCGACTTGCCGACGCCCGAGCCGGCAAAGACCCCCATGCGCTGACCCCGGCACAGCGGGGTGAAGGCATCCATGACCTTGAGCCGGGTCGCCAGCCGGGGCCCGACGCGGCGGCGCTGAAAGGCCGGGGGAGGGGCCGCGCGGATGGTGCGCGGTTCGGCGCCCTCGGGCAGCCGCCCCTTACCGTCGAGCGGGCGCCCGATCGCATCGAGCACCCGGCCGATCCAGGCGTCGTCGGGTCGGATCTCGGCGGCGCTGTGGCTGACCGCGACCGGATCGCCGGCGCGCACGCCGTCCCAGCTGCCGAAAGGCAGGAGCCGCGTGCCCTGCGCATCGACCCCCACAACCTCGGCCAGTACCGGCCCGCCGCTGCCCTGCACCACGCAATGCGACCCGATTCCCATCGCGCGCTCCAGACCGGAGACGGTGAGCACCAGCCCCAGCGCAGAGGTCACCTGACCGGTTATACTTGCCCTTTCAATGGTCCTTGTAAGGCTTGAAAGCTCTGAAAAGGCTGTGTGCATGGTCTCTATCCATTGCTAACGCGGATTTATTCATGCTATCCTTGTTTCAAGCAAAAGGGAACTGGTGATGAAGCTTGCGGGTATGTCGTTTTTTCAGCTCGCCTCTCAGCGCATGAAGTGGCTGGGCGCGCGGCAGTCGGTGATCTCCGAGAATATCGCGAATGCGGATACGCCGGAGTACAAGGCGAAGGAGATCAGCTCTTTCGAAAGCATGACCGACGGCGCGCGCACGGTGCGCGGGCTGAATGTGACCAACGCCAAGCATATCCAGAGCGTGGGCGGCGCGCCGGACGGCGTGCGGGTGACCACCGACGAGAGCGCCTGGGAGGGCAGCCTCGACGGCAACACCGTGGCGCTCGAACAGCAGACCATCAAGGCCGCCGAGGTGGCCGGCAATTACCGGCTGGCGGCAGAGCTCTACCGCAAGGGTCACACGCTGCTGACCATCGCCGTCACCGGCATTCGTTAAGGGGGACATCATGGACTCGCTGAAATCCATCAGCGCCATCGCCGCGAGCGGCATGCGGGCGCAGGGCGAACGGCTCAAGGTCGTCTCGGAAAACGTCGCCAATGCCAATTCCACCGGCACCAGCCCGGGCGAGGAGCCCTATCGTCGCAAGATCATCTCCTTCGAGGAAATGGTCGACCGCGAGAGCGGCAACTCCATGGTCGAGGTCTCGGGCATTCGCCGCGACGATACCGATTTCGAACTGCGCTACGATCCCGCCCATCCAGCGGCGGATCAGGACGGGTTCATCAAGGTGTCCAACGTCAAGACCATCCTCGAGATGAGCAATATGCGCGAAGCCTCGCGCAGCTATCAGGCCAATCTCAATATGTTCGAAACCGGGCGCAACATGCGCTCGCAGCTTCTCGATTTGCTGAAATAAGGTAACCCGTCATGGCTGATGCCTCTTCTCTCCTTTCGATCAACGCCGCCTCGGGGGCCTATCGGGCCTCGCGCGACATGGCGGCCGAACCGGGCGCCGTCGCGGCGCCTGCGGCCGACAAGCCCAGCTTTTCCGACATGCTGGCCGAGGCCGGTCGTGATGCGGTGCAGACCGTGCGCCACGCCGAGGCGGTGGCACAGACCGGATTGCAGGGGCAGGCCGACACCCAGGCGGTGGTCGAGGCCACGCTGGAGCTGGATTCGACCGTGCGCACCGCCGTCTCGGTGCGTGACAAGCTGGTCGAGGCCTATCAGGAAATCATCCGTATGCCGGTCTGAGCAGCGGTCTGATCGGGCAGGGGGCACTGTGACCGAGAGCGACACCCATAGGATACTCTCCGACGCCTTCCTCACCGTGCTTTACGCGGCGGGGCCGATCATGGCGATTGCCCTGGTCGTAGGTCTGCTCATCGCGTTCTTTCAGGCGCTGACGCAGATTCAGGAGATGACGCTCACCTTCGTGCCCAAGATCGTCGCGATTTTTCTCGGGCTGCTGGTCTTCACGCCCTTCATGTACTCCATGGTCAAGACGCTCTCTGATCGTGCCTTCGATCTTATCGTCAGCGGGGGCTCGTGATGCGCTGGCTTGCGGGGATGCTGACGGTGCTGGTTGCCGTGTTCGCGGCGGGGCAGGGGGCCTTTGCCGACTGGAGCAATTTCTATCGTCCCAGTGCCCGGGCTGAGGCCGCCGCGCGTCCCGGCGCCGCCGTCGATCCCGCCGGGGTCTGCATTCAGGAGATCCTGCGCGCGCAGCTGCGCCACCAGATCCCCGGCAATCTGCTGCTCGGCATCGGCTTGCAGGAGGCCGGGCTGATGCATGAGGGCGAGCTGACGATCTGGCCCTGGGTCGCAAATGCCGATGGCGACGGGCGGTTTTTTTCCAGCCCCGGCACCACGGCAAGCTGGGTGCGCGCGCGTCAGGGGCAGGGGGTCGAGTCCATCGACGTCGGATGCATGCAGGTCAATCTGCGCTGGCACCCGGATGCCTTTGCCTCGGTCGAGGAGGGGCTCGACCCGGCGCGCAATGTCGACTACGCGGCGCGGCTGCTGGTGAGCCTTTACGGCCAGACCGGTGACTGGATCGAGGCGGCGGGGCGGTATCATTCGGCCACCGAGCAATACAAGGACGCCTACCTCTCGCGGCTCAAGCAGAATGTCGATATCGCCAATGAACGGCTCGACATCTTTCGTGCGCTAGCCTCTCGCGGGGTCGGGGCAGGGGGCGTTGTGACCGCCGCCGCAGCACCGCTGCCGGCGGGGCATTTCTGGACCTCCGATCTCACGCAGCGCTCCGGCGCCGCCGCCGAGGGCGCGCGCAGTCTCTTCGGGCGCGGCGTCATGGAGCCGGTGCTGCCCGCATTCCGGAAGATGTTCTGATGGCGATGTCAGATCCCATCCTCAACGCCGCCGGCTCCGGCTGGCTGACGCGGGGCCGGGGTAACCGGGATATCGGCTTTGCCGTCGCGGTGATCCTGATCCTCGCGGTGCTCTTTGTGCCGCTGCCGCCGGTGATCCTCGATTTCGGGCTGGCGGTGTCGCTCTCGGTCTCGGTGCTGATCCTGATGGTGGCGCTGTGGATTCCGAAGCCGCTGGAGTTCAACAGCTTCCCCACGCTGCTGCTGGTCGTGACGATGATGCGCCTGTCGCTCAACGTGGCCTCGACCCGGCTGATCCTGTCCGAAGGCCATACCGGCGCCAGCGCCGCTGGCGGGGTGATCGAGGGCTTTTCGCGCTTCATCGTTTCGGGCAATTTCATCATCGGGATCGTGGTTTTCGCCATTCTGGTGGTGATCAACTTCGTGGTGATCACCAAGGGTTCGACCCGCATCGCCGAGGTTTCCGCCCGCTTCTCGCTCGACTCGATGCCCGGCAAGCAGATGGCCATCGACGCCGATCTCGGCGCCGGTCTCATCGACGAGGAACAGGCCCGGTCCCGCCGCAAGGAGCTGGAGGACGAGAGCAGTTTCTTCGGCGCCATGGACGGTGCCGCGAAATTCGTGCGCGGCGACGCGGTGGCCGGCATCATCATCACGCTGATCAACGTGGTGGGCGGCATCCTGATCGGCGTCGCGCAGCACGGGCTGAGCCTTTCCGAGGCGGCGGATTTCTACACGTCGCTGACCATCGGCGACGGGCTGGTGACGCAGGTGCCGGCATTGATCGTGTCGCTGGCTGCGGGCCTGATCGTCACCAAGGGCGGCACCGAAGGCGCGACCAACGAGGCGGTTCTGGGCCAGCTCTCGCGCTTCCCGAAAGCACTGTTCATGGCCTCCGTGCTGCTCTTCGGCATCGGGCTTCTGCCTGGCTTTCCCAGCGTGGTGTTCACGCTGCTCGCCGGGCTCATGGTGTCGCTCGGCGTGGTGGTGGCGCAGCAGGCGCGCACCGCGCGGGTCTCGGCGGCGCGCGACGAGGCGGCCAAGCAAAAGGCCGAGGCCGCGACGCCCGAGGACAATATCAAGGACACACTGAAGCTCGACAGCCTGCGGCTGGAGCTGGGGCAGGCGCTGGTGCCGCTGATCTCCAGCAGCGACGCGGCACTGGCCGGCAAGATCAAGAGCCTGCGCAACCTCTTTGCTCGCGAGTTCGGCTTCGTACTGCCCTCGGTGCGGATCAAGGATGAGCCGATGCTGCCGGGGCAGTGCTATGCGCTGATCGTGCAGGGGGTCGAGGTGGCGCGGGGCGAGGTGCGGCCCGCCGGGCTCATGGTGGTCAATCCCGGCGATTGCGGGTTGCCGGGCGAGCGCGGCAAGGATCCGACCTTCGGGTTGGAGGCGCTCTGGGTCGATGCCGAGAACGGGCCGCGCGCCGAGGCGATGGGGCTCACCGTGGTCGATCCGGAAAGCGTGATCATCACCCACCTGACCGAGGTGGTGAAGGAACACCTGCCCGAGCTGATGACCTATGGTGCCACGCAGGATCTGGTGGAGGGCCTGGACCGCGAATATCAGAAGCTCGCCAACGAGATCCCGGGCAACGCGCCGCTGGTGCTGATCCAGCATGTGCTGCAGAACCTGCTGGCCGAGCGCGTTTCCATCCGCAACCTGCCGCTGATCGTCGAATCCATCGCCGAGGCCAAGCGCAGCACCTCGAACGTGGTGCAGATCACCGAACTGGTGCGGCGGCGGCTGTCTAACCAGATCTGCAAGTCGCTGATCGACGATACCGGGTTCATTTCCGTGCTGTCCATGTCGCCCGCCTGGGAAAAGGAGTTCCTCGAAGCGCTGCGGGTCAATGGCGACGACCGGAATTTCGTGATGTCGCCGCAGCGGGTGCAGGAATTCGTGTTGCAGGCACGGCGCGAGATCCAGCGCTTTGCCGAGCAGGACCAGTGGCCGGCGCTGCTGGTCAGCCCCGAGGTGCGCAGCTTTGTGCGCTCGATGCTGGAACGGGTGAGCCCGATGACCGTGGTGCTCTCGCATAACGAGATCCACCGCAAGGCGGCGCTGCGCACCGTCGCGACGATCGGGCAGTAGATGAACCTCTCGGCGCTGCTCACGCTGGAATTCCTCGGGGTGGCGATGGTCTTTGCCCGGCTGGGCGGCGTGCTGATGTTCATGCCGGCGCTTGGCGAGACCTATATCCCCACACGCCACCGTCTGGCCTTCGCGGTGCTGCTGTCGCTGACGCTCTACCCGGCGCTGCCGGTGGGGCCGATCTCGCTCGACACGCCGGGGCAGCTCTTGGGCACGTTTGCCATCGAGCTGACACTGGGGGTCTGGATCGGCATGACGGCACGGATCCTGATGACCGGGCTGCAATTCGCCGGCTATCAGATCGGGCTGATCTCGGGCCTGTCCAACGCGTTTTCGCCCGACTTAGGGTCTTTTCAGGGCTCCACGCTGATCTCCACCGGGCTGATGCTTGGCGGCATCGCGGTGATCTTTGCCACCGATCTGCATCACCTGATCATCCGCGCCATGATGATGAGCTACGACATGTTCCCGCCGGGCCGCATCCTCACCGGCGATCTGGCGCAGCAGATGGTCAAGGCGGTGGGGCAGAGCTTTTATCTCGGACTCACCGTGGCCGCGCCGTTCTACGTCATGGGGCTCCTGGCCAATCTCGGCATGGGGCTCGCGGCGCGGATGATGCCGGCGCTGCCGGTGTTCTTTGTCGCCGCGCCGGTGCTGATCATGGCGGGGCTCTTGGTGCTGGGGCTTGCCGCGCCGATGATGCTGCGCGAATTCGCGGATCGTTTCGCCGACTGGCTCGGCCTGCTGGTGTTCTGAGCCATGGCCGACGAGGACAAGGACAACAAGACAGAAGAGCCGACAGAGCGCCGGCTGCGGAAGGCTCGCGAGAAGGGCGATGTCGCCTCCTCCAGAGAGGCCGGCACGCTGATGGCGGTGCTGTCGCTCTTCGGGATCACCGCCTTTGTGCTGCCCTCGGTCTCGGCGCCGCTCACCGGGCTGTTGCGCGGCGTGTTCGAGACGGCGGGGCAGGTGCATATCGGTGGCGATGTCACCGGGCTGCGCGATCTGGGCGGGGTCACGCGCGAGCTGCTGCGCGGCGTCGTGTTGCTGCTCTCGCCGATGATCCTGCTGATGGTGCTGGGCGCGCTGGCCGGCGTGGCGCTTCAGGGAGAGGTGGTGGTCGCGGCGGAGCGGCTGCGGCCGAAATGGTCCAAGATCTCGCCCGCGGCGGGGCTGAAACGGCTGTTCTCGCTCGCCTCCTTCGTCGAGTTCCTGAAAAGCGTGAGCAAGGTGCTCGCGGTCGGCGCGATTGCCGGCTGGGTGAGCTATCGCGCGGTGCGGCAGATCTGGCAGGGGCAGGGGATCTTTCCCGAGATGCTGGCCGATTACGCGCGGCAGGCGGCGGGGCAGATGCTCTTGATGACGCTGGCGCTGGTGGCGGTGATCGCCATCGCCGATATCATGTGGAAGCGTTTCGACCATCGCCGCAAGCAGCGCATGTCCTTCCAGGAAATCAAGGACGAGATGAAGGAGACCGAGGGCGATCCACAGATCCGCGCCAAGCGGCTGGGTCTGCGCCGCGAACGCGCCCGCCAGCGCATCGCTGCGGCAGTGCCGCGCGCCACGGTGATCCTCACCAACCCGACCCATTACGCAGTGGCGCTGAAATACGAGAACGGCGTCGATCTGGCGCCGGTCTGTCTGGCCAAGGGCACCGATCTCATGGCGGCGCAGATCCGCCGGCTGGCCCGCGACTCCGAGATCCCGATTGTCGAGAACCGCCCGCTGGCGCGCGCGCTCTACGATGTGAGCGAGATCGACCGCGAGATCCCCGTCGAGCACTGGGAGGCGGTGGCGGCGATCATCGGTTATGTGCTGGATCTGGAGCGCAATATCCGCCGCGCGCCGCCCGAAGGCTCGCGGCTGCGCGACGAAGACGAGGTCTGAACGCCTACCAGATCGGCTGAAGTTCCGGCAGCCCGGCAAAGGCCGCGTCGCGTGTGACCAGCCGCAGGCCGGCCTCGGCGGCGGTGGCGCCGATGATCCGGTCGAACGGGTCGCGATGCGCCCAGTCCCAGAGCGCCGCGCGCAGGCTGATTTCCGGCGTGAACGGCGCCAGCAGCCCGCCCTGATCGCGCAGGATCTGCGGCAGGTCAGAGACCATTCCGGCCATTTCGGGCCATTTTCCGATGCGCACCTTCTGCCCGATCTCGAAAAACGAGATTGGACTGACCATCACCGCCTCGGCACTCAGGATCGCCGCGCGCGCGGCGGGCGAAAGCAGAGTCTCGTCGGCAAAGGACCAGACCCAGGCATGGGTGTCGAGCAGGACGGCAGGCACTCAGTGGCCTTCCCAGAGATCCAGCTCGTCTTCGTCCAGCGGTTCGAGGAAATCGGGCAGGGCGCCCAGCTTGCCCTGCTGCGTGCCGAGCTTGAAACCCGACTGTGCCACCGGCACCAGCCGCACCACCGGGCGCGCGCCCTTGGCGATGATCACCTCTTCGCCCGCGAGCGCGGCATCGATCAGCTTGGAAAGCTGGCTCTTGGCGGTGTGGACGTTGAATTGCATGACGCGGGCTCCGGAATGGATATGGCTAAGTTAGCTAATCCTGCCTGCGATTTCAATGGCCGACATGCGATCAAGGTTCTGCTTGCCGAATCTGCCGGGGCGGTCTCAGTCTTTGAGACTGTCGAGAATGCGGTCCATCATCGCATCGCATGCGGCAAGCTGGGGCAGGGTGACGTATTCGTCGGGCTTGTGCCCCTGTCCCTCCATCGAGCCGGGGCCGCAGACCACGGTGGGGATGCCGAGGCCCTGAAAATACCCGGCCTCGGTGCCGAAAGCGACCTTGGTGACCGCGTTGCTTTGCGCAAGCCCCTTGGCCAGCGTGACGATCCCTGCATCCTCGCGCTGATCGAGTCCGGGATAGGCATTGACCTGCGTGACATCTATCCGCGCCTGCGGGCTCTGCGCGGCGAAATGCCCGGTGACGCGCGTCGCCGCGTCATGGATCCGCGCGGCGATCTCTTCGGCGGGGTCGGCGGCGAGGTGGCGGTATTCGAAGCGCAGCTCGGCGCGGTCCGGCACGATATTCAGCGCGGTTCCGCCCGAGAGCGTGCCCACATGGATCGTCGAATAGGGCACGCCATAGGCCGGATCGCGGGCGCCGTTTCGCGCGTAGTGGTCCTGAATGCCGCGCAGCTCGGTCACGAACTCCGCCGCCAGATGCAGGGCGTTGACAAAGCGCGGTGCCAGTGCCGAATGCCCGCTTTCACCATGACACACCGCCTCGAAGGCAGCCTTGCCCTTGTGACCGATGGCGACCTGCATCTCGGTCGGCTCGCCGACGAAACAGGCCCGCGGCGTGCCGAGCGCCTCGGGCAGTGCACCGATCATCGACCGGATGCCGACGCAGCCGATCTCCTCGTCATAGGAAATGGCCAGTTTCAGCGGCTCGCGCAGCGGCACTTTCGCCGCGCGATCGGCGAGCGCCAGCATGCTGGCGAGATAGCCCTTCATATCCGTGGTGCCGCGCCCGTAGAGCCGCTCGCCTTCGCGGGTCAGGCGGAACGGATCGCGGTGCCACTCCTGCCCTGCCACCGGCACCACATCCGTATGCGCCGAGAGTATCACCCCGTGACCCTCCGGTCCCAGCACGGCAAAGAGCCCGGCCTTCTCTCCGGTCGTGTCCGGCAGGCGCGTAATGTGGAAGCCGCGCGCCCTGAGGTATTCCTCGACGAACCCGATCAGCGGCAGGTTGGATCTGGCGCTGGTGGTGTCGAAGGCGATCAGCCGGTCGAGAAGAGAGAGCGTGTCCATGAGATGCCTTGCGCTGTGTCGCGATCAGAGCCCCGCCGCGATTTCGGTGATGGCCTCGCGCAGAATGCCCTCGATCTCGTCGATCATCGGCTCATCCATGATGAGCGTCGGCGACAGGATCAGCACATTGCCCAGAGGCCGGGCGACAAGACCGCGTTTCTGGCAGGCGCGGGCAACCTTGAGCCCGACCTCCGCCTCGGCAGGATGGCTTGCCTTTGTCGCGCGGTCCTTGACGAATTCGATGCCCATCATGAAATGGCTGCCCCGCACCTCGCCGACCAACTCAAGATCGGCAAGCCCGCGCAGCTTGCGCTCGAAATAGGCGCCGGTTGTCCGCACGCGCTCGGGAATGCCCTCGCGCTCCATGATGGCGATATTGGTGAGCGCGGCGGCGGCGGCGGCGGGATGGCCGGAATAGTTCATGCCATGCAGGAACATGCCGTCGGGGCCGGAAATCACGTCGTGGATCTCGTCCGACACGATGGTGGCCGACATCGGCTGATAGCCCGAGGTCAGACCCTTGGCGGTGTTGATGATGTCGGGCGTGGTGTCGAACACAGCTTCGGAGGCAAAGAAATGCCCGAGCCGGCCAAACGCGGTGACCACCTCGTCGGCGATATATTTGATGTCATTCGCGCGGCAGATCTCCTGCATGCGGCGGTGATAGCCCGCCGGCGCGGTGATCACGCCGCCGGCGCCCTGGATGGGCTCGGCGATGAAGGCGCAGATGTTCTCCGCGCCGATCTGCTCGATGCTGTCCGTCAGCTCTCCGGCCAGTGCATCGAGGAACTCCGCCTCGCTCATGCCCTCGCCCTCGCGCCAGAAATGCGGCGCGCGCAGGTGGTGGACGAGATCGGAGGCAGCGGTCCAGCCCTCGGAATAGGCGGGCGTCGTAATCGCCATCGCAAGATGGGTGGAGCCGTGATAGGCGCCGTGCCGCGACAGCACCTTGAGCTTGTTGGGGCGCCCCTTGCGGATGTTGTAATGGTGCAGGATGCGGATCGCACTGTCATTGGCGACCGAGCCGGAATTGCCGAAATAGACCGCGTTGAGATCGCCCGGCGCCAGCGAGGCCAGCTTTTCCGACAAGGCGGCGGCAGTGGGGTGGGTGAAGTTGTAGAAGGTCGAGTAATAGTCGAGTTGGCGGAGCTGCTCCGTGATGGCGTCGATCATCTCCTGCCGCCCGTGGCCGATATTCACGCACCAGAGCCCGGCGATACCGTCGATCATCCGGTGACCTTCATTGTCATAGACATGGGCGCCCTCGGCGCGGCTGATGACGGTCCGCGCGCCCTGCGCCTTGAGCGCGTTCAGGTCGGCGAAGGACTGGATGAGGTGGCTGTCCTGGGCAAGAATCTCGGCGGTGCTGGTCATATCGGTCTCTGATCGGCTGAGGGTGGGAATGTGCGGGGAGATACCCCTTTCAACTCGATTTGAGATTAAGATATGATTCTCTGAGGGGTATATACCCCCAAGGAGGTATCCCGTGACCCGCAGCCTTGCCCTCACCGGTGACGACCCGCGCGCCACAGCGCTGGCGGCGGCGCTGGAGGCGCTCGGTATGGCAGGATTCCCGGCGGTGCTGGCGGGCTGGCTGGGCCGCGAGCTTGCCTTCGATAATGTCACGACGCTGGCTTATCGCGACGGCGCGGCGCCCGAGATGCTCTACCGCGCGGCGGCGGAGCCCCGGGTGCATGCGCGGCTCGACAGCGCCTATCTGGAGGGTGCCTATCTGCTCGATCCGTTCCACCAGTTGCATCTCGATGCGGCGCCGGACGGGCTCTATCGCCTGCAAGACATCGCGCCGGATCACTTCACCCGGGGCGATTATTACCTGACCTACTACGCCGGCACGACGCTGACTGACGAGATCGCCTATGTCGCCTCGCCCGCGCCGGGGGTGAGCGTGACCGTCTGCCTTGGTCGCGACGCCTCGTCGGGAAAGCGGTTTTCCGGCCGCGATCTGGCCGAGGCCGCGCGCATCGCGCCTGTCTGCCTCGCGCTGATGCGGCGGCACTGGGCAGGGCTCCATCCGGGCGGTGCGCCGGCACCCGAGAGCGATGCGGTGGTCGAGAGGCTGCGGCGCAACGCGGCGGCAAGGCTCGGGATCGAACTGACCCCGCGCCAGGCGGAAACCGCGTTTCTGATCCTCAAGGGGCATTCCACCGCCTCCATCGCGCTGCGGCTCGATCTCAGCCCGCAGACCGTCAAGGTGTTCCGCAAACAGCTCTATCACCGCTGCGCCATCAGCTCTCAGGCGGAACTGTTTTCGCTGTTCCTGCCACTGCTGGGCGCGCCTGAGGCCCGCTGACCTCCAGCGGCACGCCGCCGCGCGAAAACCCGTCATGCACCCAGCTCTGCGCGAACTCGACAAAGCTGCGCACCACATGGGTGGTCTCGGCCTGCGGCGGCACCAGAAGGCCCATCTTCAACGCCCGCAGTTCCCCGGCGAGCGGGATGAATTTCAGCGCCTTGCCGTCGGGCGAGAGACCGTTCAGCGGGCGCAGATTGGCGATGGAATAGCCAAAGCCGTTGGCCACGAGGCTGCGCACCACCGCGATGTCGCGCGAACGCTCGGCGATCTCGGGCTTGATGCCCTTTTCCTGAAAGAAGGACAGGAAGTAATCGGCGCTCTGCGGCAGGTCGAGCAGCACCATGGGCAGGGCGCGCAGCTCCTCCACGGCGATCTCCTCGCGCTCGGCCAGCGGGTGATCGGCGGCGATGAGCACGAAGGGCGGCAGCGCCATCAGCGGGATGAAGGTCAGATCCGGCGGCACCACCAGGTCATAGGCCAGCGCCACGTCGATCTCTGCCCGGCGCAGGGCGCTGACCAGATCGTTGGCATCGTATTCCGACTGGGTGAAGCGGGCGTCGGGATAGGCATCGACGAAATCCCGCCGCAGCGCCGGCAGGACCACCTGCGCAAAGGTCAGCATGCAGCCCACCGTGATCGGCCCGCGCACCTGACCCGAGATGTCGCCTGCCAGATCGATCAGCCGGTCGGCTTCGCGCAGCACCGCCCTGGCCTGATCCATCAGCGCCCGGCCCGCCTGCGTCAGCGACAGGCCCTGCGCGTGTTGGCGCACGAAAAGCGGCATGCCGAACTCGGTTTCCAGCTGCGAGATCGCGGTGGAGATCGACGGCGACGAGACATTCACCCGCCCCGCCGCCACGGTGATGCTGCCCGCCTCTCCGACCGCCACGAAATATTCAAGCTGCCGGAGCGTGTAACGGATCATTGGGCGCCTCTTGGCCACGTCGCGACCTACAGTTTGTACTTGATCCAGGTGGTTTTCAACGCCGTGTATTTGTCGAGCGAATGCAGCGAGAGATCGCGCCCGAAGCCCGATTGCTTCATGCCTCCAAAAGGCGTCTGGGCCGAGAGCGCATCGACGGTGTTCACCGAGACGGTGCCCACATGCAGCCGGTCGGAGACGCGCATGGCGCGGCTGAGATTGTCGGTCCAGACCGAGGCGGCGAGACCATATATGCTGTCATTGGCCATGGCGATGACCTCTTCCTCGGTGTCGAAGGGGATGACGGCAAGCACCGGGCCGAACACCTCTTCGGTGGCGATGGGATCGTGTTGCGCCACATCGCCAAAGACGGTGGGCGCCACGAAGCAGCCCTTGCCCGCAAGCGTCACACGCTCGCCGCCGGAGACCAGCCGCGCGCTTTCCCGCGCCGCCGCGATCCGCGCCATGATGGATTGCGTCTGCTTCTCGTCCACGATGGCGCCGAGCCTGGTCGCAGGGTCCAGCGGGTTGCCGGGGGCCATCGCCTCGGCGCGGGCTTTCAGCAGCGCGAGGAATTCGTCCTGAATCGAGCGCTCCACATAAAGCCGGCTGTTGGCGGAACAGACCTGCCCGCCATTGAAAAAGATCCCGAAGGCGGCCATGTCGGCGGCGGTTTCCAGATCCTCGCAATCGGCAAAGACGATATTGGGGCTCTTGCCGCCGGTCTCGGGCCAGACCGCTTTCAGGTTCGACTGGCCGGAATATTCCATGAATTTCTTGCCCACGGCGGTGGAGCCGGTGAAGGCGAGGCAATCCACATCCATATGCAGGCCAAGCGCCTTGCCCGCCGTGGTGCCAAAGCCGGGCACCACGTTGAAGACGCCCGGCGGCACCCCCGCCTCGGAGGCGAGCTCCGCCAGACGCAGCGCCGAAAGCGGCGACTGCTCGGCGGGTTTCAACACCACGGAATTGCCGGCGGCCAGCGCCGCGGCGGATTTCCACGTCGCCATATCGAGCGGGAAGTTCCACGGCACCACCGCGCCCACAACCCCCAGCGGCACCCGGCGCACCAGCGCCAGATCGCCTTTGCCGGTGGGGGCGACCTCGTCGTAAAGCTTGTCGATGGCCTCGGCATACCACTGGAAGAAATGCGCCGAGCCGGGCACATCGACGGTGGCCGCATCCGTGACCGGTTTGCCCATGTCGAGACTGTCGAGCAGCGCCAGCTCCACCAGATTCTCGCGGATGAGCTCGGCGAGCTTCAGCAGCACCGCCCTGCGCCCGCCCGGATCCATGCGCGACCAGCGCCCGTCCTCAAAGGCGGCGCGGGCGGCCTTGACCGCGCGGTCCACATCGGCGGCGTCGCACTCGGCGATCTGCGCGATCTCCTCGCCCGTCGCCGGGTTGATCGTGGCAAAGGTCTTGCCCGAGGCCGCGTCGGTGAATTGCCCGTCGATATAGGCTTTCGTGCGGAAGCAGAGGGCGGCGGCGGCCTCCTGCCAGTCGGCAAAGCTCAGGTCCATGATGTCTCTCTTGTCGGTCTGTGCGTCATTCGTCGCCCGGCACGCCATAGGAGGGCGCCTCGCGCGGATCGAGGGCGCGCTGCACATAGGCGTCGAGCTGAGGTTTGTAGATGTCCCAGGCGGTGGCGACGGCTTCGATGGGGCACTCCTCGGTCCAGTCGCAGCGCAGATCGGCGACCGGCCAGGCGACCCTGTCGACGATCATCATGCCGGCGGAATGCACCGGCCCGGCTTCGCCGCCGGCGGCGAGGCCCGCGCGCATCGCGGCAAGCAGCCGGTCGCCGATATGGCCGGTGCTGGCGAGATAGGCGTCGACGATGGCCTGCGGGACGCCGTCATTGGCCAGCAGGTTGCCGCCCGAGGCGACATCCCGCGCCCGCGCCTCCGTCCAGATGCCCAGCGAGTTGGGGCCGGAATGGATGGCGGTGTTGCCGTCGGTATCGACGGCCAGCACCTGCCGGTACTCGATAAAGCTGCCCGTCGCCTTGATCTCGGCAATCGCCTCGGCGGCGCTCATGCCGCCCGCCATCAGGTCGAGCGTGCGCGGCCCGAGCGTCGGGTCGGTGACGTTCTGCGAGGCGACAGCGCCCACGCCCGCGCGGGCATAGGAGCAGCGCGCGGCGACGGCGGGGGAGGAGGAGGAGATCGCGACACCGAACATGCCGGTCTCGGGGCAGCGGGCGACGAGCGAAAAGGTCATGCGATCAGGCCTTGTAGTCGTCGGGGATCACGGCGGTGCCGTCGATTTCGACCAGCCAGTCGGGCCGTGCCAGCGCGCTCACCACAAGCCCCGTCGAGACCGGATGCACGCCTTTGATATATTCTCCCATGGTGCGGTAGACCGCCTCGCGGTGGCGCACATCGGTGATATAGACCACCACCTTCACCAGATGCTCCATCGAGCCGCCGGCTTCTTCGATGAGCTGCCGGATGTTCTGCATGACCTTGTGGGTCTGCTCCACCGGGTCGTGGCTCTCGATATTCCTGGCATCGTCGAGGTTCTGCGGGCACTGGCCGCGCAGCCAGACCGTCTTGCCGCCCTGCGTGACCACGGCCTGACAGAGATCGTTGTCGAGCTTCTGCTCGGGATAGGTCTCTTTGGTGTTGAAGGGGCGGATGCGCGTATGGGCCATCTTGGTCTCCTTGGGGCGGACGGATCTTTTGCCCGTGCCGCCGGGGTGGGCCCGCCCCGGGATCGCCGGGGCGGGGAAGGGGATTATTGCAGCAGGTCGGTCCAGACCTTGGTCACCAGATCCTGCGCGGCGGGGCTGCATGCCTGGGCAAAGACCACCGGCACGTCGGGGAACAGCTCGGGCGCGTTCTCCTTGGTGTAGAGCGCTTTGCTCTCGTCGATCTCGACCGGCGCGGAATGCGCGTAATAGTTATTCTGCTCGGTGGCGTTCTCGACAGTGGACATGAACTCGATAAAGGCCTTGGCGTTGTCGACATTCGCGGCCCCCGCCGGGACGACAAAGCTGTCGAGCCAGCCGACGAGCCCCTCTTTCGGCGCAGCATATTCCACATTCGCCCCGCTGTTGCGCAGGCGCAGCGTGTTGCCGTCCCACCAGAAATGCGCGGCGACCTCGCCGGAGCCGAGGCGGTTCTCGATATTGTCCGAGGTATAGGCGACCACCGAGGGTTTCTGTTCCATCAGCAGGTCATAGACCTTTTTCATCTCGGCCTTGTCCTCGGTGCAGTATTCGACACCGAGATAGAGCTGCGCCGCCGAGACGACCTCGTCGGGATAGAAGAGCAGTGCGATGGAGCCCGCGAGATCGGTCGGCTCGAACAGCACCGACCAGCTATCGACGGGGCCGTCATATTTGTCGCGGTTCACCGAGAAGCCGGCGGTGCCATAGGCGAGCGGGATGGAATAGTCGTTTTCCGGATCCCACCACTGGCCCTGCCAGCGCTCGTCGAGCTGGTCATAGGCGTCGAGCTCATAGGCGTCGATGTCTTCCAGCAGGCCCTCGTCGGCCATGATCTTCACGAAGTGCTGCGAAGGGGTCACCAGGTCATAGCCCGAAGAGCCGGCCTGAAGCTTGGTCAGCGCGTCCTCGTTGGAGGAAAAGCTGTCGACATTCACCTCGATGCCGGTCTCCTCGGAGAACTTGGCGATGAGGTCGGGCGAGATGGAATCCGCCCAAGCGTAGATGTTCAGCTCGCCCTCGGCAGCGGCGGGCAGCGCGACGGGCAGGATCAGTGTGGTTGCGAGAAGCAGTTTCTTCATGTGTCGTTTCTCCTTGTTGCGCCCTTGTTGGTTAGCGTGGAGGGGGTGGCCCAAGGGCAGGGCCGAAAGTCAGCTGCGTCGCATCGCCCTGGCGTTGAGGATCAGAACCAGCGTGGCCAGCAGCAGCGAGGCGGCGATCAGCAATGTGGAAATGGCGTTCAGCTCGGGCGTGGTGCCCTGCCGGATCAGGCTGAAGATATAGACGGGCAGGGTGGTCGCGCCGCCGGAGTTCAGCAGGTTCGAGGTGATGAAATCGTCCATCGACATGACGAAGGCGGTCATCGCGCCGGCAAAGACGCCGGGCAGGATCATCGGCAGCGTGACCAGCCGGAAGGCGGTGAAGGGGGCGGCGTATAGGTCGCGCGCGGCTTCTTCGAAATCGAGCGACATGCCCTGAAGCCGGGCGCGGATCGGCAGGAAGGCGAAAGGGGTGCAGAAGGCGGTATGAGCCAGCACCAGTTTCAGCAGCCCGTTGGTCAGCCCGATCTGCGAAAACAGGATCAGCACCGCCACCGCCAGCACGATCTCGGGCAGCAGCAGCGGCAGGTTGACCACGGTTTCCGAGACGCGGCGGAATTTCATGTCGGTGGCGCGGGTCAGCACGATGGCGGCCAGCAGCGCGATGAGCGTGGCGCAAAGGGTCGAGATCAGCGCCACGGTCAGCGAGATCTCCAGCGCGCCCATCAGCGCCTCGTTCTCCAGCGCGGCGGCGTACCATTTGGTCGAGAACCCGGTCCAGACCGAGACCAGCCGGTTGTCGTTGAAGGAATAGAAAACCACGACGCCGATGGGCAGGTAGAGCCAGAGAAAGAATAGGATGCTGAGCGGGCGCAGGCCGGGATAGGAGCGGATATTCTGGCTCATAGCGCGACCTCCGCCTGACGGGTGGCACGGCGGGCATTCAGCAGCAGCACGATCACAACAAGCGTCAGCAGGACCATGGCGATGGCCGCGCCAAAGGGCCAGTTGCGCGCGCCGCCGAACTGCGTCTGGATCAGCGTGCCCATCATGAGCTGCTTGCCGCCGCCCAGGAGCATCGGCTCCAGCACCGTGCCGAGGCTCGGCACGAAAACGAGGATGCTGCCGGCGGTGAGGCCCGGCGCGGCCAGCGGCAGGATCACCCGGCGCAGCGCCGTCCAGCGCCCGCCATAGAGGTCGTGGCTGGCCTCGATCAGCGCCGGGTCGATCTTTTCCACCGAGGCATAGACCGGCAGGATCATCAGCGGGATATAGCTGTAGACCATGCCGGTGATCATCGCGCCGGGGGTGAAGAGAAAGCCCGAGATGTCGGCGCCGCCGAACAGGCGATAGACGCGCTCCAGGAGCCCGTCATTGCCGAGGATGATCAGCCAGGCATAGACCCGCACGATCATCGACACCCAGAAGGGCAGTGTCACGAGGTACAAAAGCACGATCTTCAGCCGCGCCGATTGCTGCGCGATGTAATAGGCGACGGGCAGGGCGAGAAGCACGCAGATCGCCGTGGCGGCGCCCGCGAAGAGCAGCGTGCGGGCGATGATGGCCAGGTATTTCGGATCGAATTCCAGCTCGTCCGTCCAGCCCTCGGTGAACAGGATCTGCCGGTAGGACGTGATATCGAAGCCCCAGTCGAACCCGCCATAGGCGCCGCGCTCGGCGACGCTGACGCCCGCGACGATCAGGATCGGCACGATCAGCGTCAGCAGCATCAGCGCCCAGGCGGGCACGAGGCCCCAGAAGCGGAAGGCCCGGCTCATTGGCCCAGCACCCGCGCGTTGGGTTCGCGAAAGCCGATACGGACGGTGCTGCCGATCTCCAGCGAGTCCTGATGCGACTGCGCGTTGCGGCGCGACAGGCGCAGCGTCACCTCGCCCACCTGCACGGTGTAATGGGTGAACCCGCCCATATAGTTGCGCGACCGCACCGTCGCGTCGAAAAGCGCGCCCTCGGCCTGCTCGTTCACGCCGATCTTTTCCGGCCGGATCGACATGGTGGCGGGGCCGGGACCGCTCAGCCCCTGGTGGCTGGTGGTGATATCGGTGCCAAGCGCAGTGCGGATCGTCGCTTGCGCACCCTCCACCGCAATCACCTCGCCGTCGAGGAAATTGGTGTCGCCGATGAAATCCGCGACAAAGCGGTTGCCGGGATCCTCGTAGATCTCTTTCGGGCTGCCGATCTGCTGCACCCGCCCGTTGCCCATGACCGCGATGCGGTCGGACATGTCGAGCGCCTCTTCCTGATCGTGGGTGACAAAGACAAAGGTGATGCCGGTTTCGCGCTGAAGCGTGCGCAGCTCGTCGCGCATCGCTTGCCGCAGCTTCAGATCCAGCGCCGAGAGCGGCTCGTCGAGCAGCAGCACCTCGGGCTCCGCCGCCAGCGCGCGGGCCAGCGCGATGCGCTGGCGCTGGCCGCCCGAGAGCTGGTCGGGCTTGCGCGCCGCGAATTGCTCCATATGCACCATTTCCAGCATTCGGCCCACGCGCTCGGTGATGCGTGCCTTGTCCCAGCCGAGGTTTTTCAGCCCGAACGCGATGTTCTGGCTCAGCGTCATATGCGGAAACAGCGCGTAGTTCTGAAAGACCGTGTTCACCCGCCGCTTATGCGCGGGCATCTGCGCGATCTCTTTCCCGTTGAGCAGCAGCGTGCCGGCGCTCGGCGTCTCGAACCCGGCGATCATCCGCAGCAGCGTGGTCTTGCCGCAGCCCGACGGCCCCAGAAGCGTGAAGAACTCGTTCTGGAAGATCTTGAAATCGACATGGTCGAGCGCCGTGTAATCGCCGAAACGCTTCGACACGTTCACGACTTCGATCGCGGAGGGGCGGCTCATGCGGGCATCCTTCGGTGGCGTGTCAGTCGGGCGGGTGGCTCAGGCGGCACCGGCGAGGATCATGCGGGCGCATTTCTCGCCGATCATCATGGTGGGCGCGTTGGTGTTGCCGCCGATCAGAGTCGGCATCACCGAGGCATCGGCGACGCGCAGCCCCTCGACCCCGCGTACCTTGAGCGAGGCGGGATCGGTCACCGCCATCTCGTCGGTGCCCATCTTGCAGGTGCCCACCGGGTGGAACACGGTCAGTGCCGCGCCGCGCAGGTAATCGAGGATCTGTTCGTCGGTATCGACCTCTTTGCCCGGCAACATCTCCTTGCCGCGGATTTCGTCGAACGTGCTGTCGGCGAGGATGCTGCGCGCCACCTTGATGCCCTCGACCAGAACCTGCGCGTCCTGCGGATCGGAGAAGAATTTCGGGTCGATCTCCAGCGCGCCGGTCTTGCCCAGGCGGATCTCGCCGATGGATTTCGGGCGCAGCACGCAGGTATGCACCGCATAGCCGTGGCCGTATTCGATCACCCGGCCCCGGTGGCTGCGGTAGCCCGGCACGAAGTGGAACTGGATGTCGGGATTTTCATTGGCGTATTTCGTGCGCGCGAAGCCGCCGGCCTCGACGTAGTTTGTGGTGAACATCCCCTTGCGCTGCGCCAGCCAGCGGAACGGCGCGGCGATCATCGAGGGCAGGTTGCGCAGCGACAGGCCCAGTGTCTTGGTCGAGCTGGAGCGCACGGTGATCATGCCGTCCACATGGTCGCGCAGGTTCTGGCCGACGCCCGGCAGATCGTGCGCCACCCTGACCCCCGCCGCGTTCAGCATCGCCGCCGGGCCGATGCCCGAGCGCAGCAGAAGCTCCGGCGAGTTGATGGCGCCCGCCGCGAGGATCACCTCTTTCGCCGCCTTCAGCACCCGCTTGCCGTCGGAACCGTCGATCTCGATCCCGGTGGCGTGGCCGTTCTCGACGATCACCCGCTTGGTGTCGGTGCCGCTGAGGATCGTCAGGTTCGCGCGGTCGCGCACCGGATGCAAAAAGGCGCGGTAGGAGGACCAGCGCATGCCGTCACGCTGGGTGACATTGTATATGCCGAGCCCATCCTGGCGCTCGGCGTTCATATCGGTGTTCTCGGAGAGATCCGCCGCGCGGCCCGCCTTGATGAACATCCGCGCCACCGGGTTCGGATCGCGGTGCCGGTCGACATAGAGCTCGCCGCTCGTGCCGTGATATTTCGGATCCTGGCCGAGCTGGTTGTTCTCCAGATCCTTGAAGACCGGCAGCACGTCGTTCCAGCTCCAGCCCGCACAGCCGAGCTGTGCCCACTCGTCATAGTCGGAGGCGGCGCCCCGGATATAGAGCATGGAGTTGATCGCCGAGGAGCCGCCGAGCGCCTTGCCGCGGTTGAGCGGGATCGCGCGGTTTTTCAGCTCGGGCTGCGGCACGCTCATATAGCTGTAGTCGTATTTCGGGTCGTTGTAGAGCGACAGGATGCCGGCGGGCACCCGCACGCGCGGCGAGCTGTCCTTGCCGCCGGCTTCGACGATGCACACCTGCGTGTTCGGGTCTTTCGAGAGGCGGTTGGCCAGCACGCACCCCGCCGATCCGGCGCCCACGATGATGTAATCGAAGCTGTCTTTGAGCATTGGAACCTCGCCTTGTCCGTTGCCTGTCTGTTGACAGGGCAGGCGGGTCGAAGCCCATTTATAAGATTCAATTCACTGGTTAGGGCATGTCTAATGTTAAACTTTATAATGGGTTACATCTTATTCCCTCACGGAGGCCCGCGTGAGGCGGTGAAAATTTAGGCAATTCACACATTTGCAGGTGGAGCGCCTTTTCGAGACCGGACCCCATGTCTGCCGAGATAAACGGGCGTGAAACGCTCTGCCGGGGGCGGCTTTTGCCGTAAGGGCGGGCGCTCCCGCGCCAAAGCAAAACGCCCCGCCGGCAGGGCCGGGCGGGGCGTGCTGTTCGCATGTCTCTAAGCCTGCTCAGGCGCTGGCGGCCTTGCGCGCGTCCTCTGCCTCGGTGCCCTCGTAATGGGCATAGGTGAGGCGTGTCGCGATGTGATCGGCGATGTATTTGGCGTCGTGCCAGACGCCCCAGATAAAGGTTGATCCACGGCGCGAGAGCCAGGGCAGGCCGAGGAAATACACCCCGTCCTCTGTCGACACGCCGCGCTGATGGGCGGGTTTGCCGTCTGCGTCGAAGGCATTGACCTTGAGCCAACTGTAATCTTGCCCGAAGCCGGTGGACCAGATCACCGTCTTCACCTCGGCCTTTTCCAGATCCAGCTCGGAAAGCGGGTTGGTCATGCAGTCGGGATCCGGGCGTTTGACCCGGGCCGAGGGCTCCTCGGGCAGATCCAGCCCGTTGCGGGCGATATAGGCGTCGGCGGCATCGAGCAGGGCGCGGTGATCGGTGTCGCCGCCATCGACATTGGCCACCAGATCGGTGCCGAACATCACCTTGCCGTCGCTATAGCTGTTGGTGCGCCCCACCAGCGTCATGCCCTGCGCGGCGAGCTCGCGGAAGTCGATGGTCTTGCCGCCCTCGGCGCCGCTGACGGCGATGGTCACATGTTCCTTGCCGGGCTCCATGGCGGGCGCGTCCCAGAGACCCAGCACGCCGAGCCACCAGACGAAATCGCGGCCACGATAGCTGCGCGGCGGGCGGTCGTGCGGGCCGACGGAGAGATAGACCTTGCGCCCGGATTTCATCAGCTCGTCGGCGATCTGCACACCGGAGGAACCCGCGCCGACGACAAGCACCGCGCCGTCTTCGAGCTGGGCGGGGTTGCGATAGGCGCTGGAATGCATCTGCGTCACCGGCGCCTCGGCGGGGATGACCGGCGGGATCACTGGAGTCTGAAACGGGCCGGTGGCGGCGATCACGCTGTTGGCCTCATAGGTGCCGTCCGAGGTCTCGACCACGAAACCGCGCGCGCCGTCCTTCTTGCGCACCTCGGTCACCTCGACGCCGCAGCGGATCGGCGCGTCGATCATCTCGGCATAGCGTTCGAAATAGGCGGCGACCGCCTCCTTGGGCACGAAATCGTCCTGGCCGAAGCCCTCGAATTCCAGACCGGGAAAACGGTCGTGCCAGGCCGGGCCGTTGGCGACGAGCGAATCCCAGCGCTCGCTGCGCCAGCGTTCGGCGATGCGCGAGCGTTCGAGCGCGACATGCGAAATGCCAAGCTTTCCGAGATGTTCACACATCGCGACGCCGGCCTGTCCGCCACCCACGATCAGGGTTTCGACCTTCTTGCTCGCCATCGGCTCTTCCTTTCCATCACATCCTGCTTGCCGCCGATGATTAGGGAAGTGCCGCGCGGCGTAAAAACATGATTTATTGAAGCCTTGATTTCGTTTCGGCTAATCGCCGGGTGAGGCCCGGAACGGACGGAGCCTTTCCGTGCGCGAAAGCCGGCGGCGGCGGGGTCTATGTGCCCTCTCCGACGATGGCGACATGGGGGTGACCCGCGCCGCGCAGTGCCTGTGCCGCGCGCCAGGCGCGCAGGCCCGAGGCGCAGACGAACACGACGCGCTGATCCGGTGCCGGATCCGGTGCGGGGGCGGGATCGCTGCGCAGGTCGATGACCAGATCGCGCGCGCCGGTCTCGTAGGGCGCGAGGATCGCCGGCGCGCGCTGCTCCGGCTCCTCCGCCGCGTCGAAGCGAAAGCCACCGAGCCGCCATGTCGCCAGATCGACGGTCAGGAGCTGGCCGAGCGGAGAGGGGGCATGGCCCAGCAGGACCGAAAGGGCCATCTGCGCCTGAAGCGCCGCGACGGTGGCCACGACCGGCCCCATCACGCCATTGCTGGCGCAGCTACCGAGCTGGGCGGGCAGGTCCGGGAACACCGCGCGCAGGCTCGGCGCGGTGCCGCAGAACCCGCCGGCATAGCCCTGCCGCGCCAGCACCGAGGCGCTGATGAGCGGCGTGCCGCTGTCCTGACAGAGATCGGAGAGCGCATAGCTGACGGCGAAACTGTCGGCGGCATCGACAACGAGATCGACCCCCGCCATGGCGGCGCGCGCCGAGATCGGATCGAGCCGGGCGACGAGCGGCGACAGCTCGCAATCGGGATTGAGCGCGGCGAGGGTCTCGGTCGCGACCAGCGCTTTCGGCCGCCCGATATCGGACATGCGGAACAGCGTCTGACGGTGCAGGTTGCTTTCCTCGACCACATCGGGATCGGCCACGCGCAGAAAGCCTATCCCGGCGCCCACAAGCTGCGGCAGAAGCGTGGCACCCAAGCCCCCGGCGCCGACCACAAGCATGCGCGCGGCGGCGAGCCGGGCCTGGCCGGCCTCGCCGAGTTCGGGCAGGCGGGTCTGGCGGTCGTAGCGGCTCATCGGCGGTAGCGCTCCGTCGCCGCGATCCACTCCTGACAGCGCGCTTCCGGGTTCTCGGCCTGCTGGATATCCGTCACCACGGCGGCGCTGTCGGCGCCGGCCTCGAAGAGACCGGGCAGGCGCTCGGGGGTGAGCCCGCCGATGCCCACCAGCGGCACCGTGCCGGCGCGGGCCTTCCAGGCGCGCACCCGGTCGAGCCCCTGCGGCCCCCATTTCATCTTTTTCAGGAGCGTCGGATAGACCGGACCGAGCGCCACATAGGCCGGGTCGAGCGCCAGGGCGCGCTCCAGCTCGGCCTCGTCATGGGTCGAGATGCCAAAACGCATGCCGGCGCGGCGCAGGGCGGCAAAATCGGCGGTGTCCATGTCCTCCTGCCCGAGATGCACGAAGGAACATCCCAGATCGAGCGCCGCCTGCCAGTGATCGTTGACCACGAGCTGCGCGCGATGCACCGCGCAGACATCGCGGGCGCGGCGGATCTGGCGGCGGATCTCGGTCTCGGGCTGGTTCTTGACGCGCAGCTGCACGAGGCGCACCCCATGCGGCACCAGCAGTTCGAGCCGGCTGACATGGCTGACGATGAGGTAAAACGGATCGAGCCCGGTCATGCCAGCTCCGCCAGTCCGAAGATCGGGGTCGAGGCCTGCGCCATGTCGCGTTTCGGCATGAGCCCCGCGTCATAGGCACCGCGCCCTGCCGCGATCGCCTGACCGAAGGCGCCTGCCATGGCGACCGGATCCAGCGCCTTGGCGACGGCGGTGTTCAGCAGCACCGCGTCAAATCCCATCTCGATCGCCTCCGCCGCCTGCGAGGGCGCGCCGATCCCGGCGTCGACCACCAGCGGCACATCGCGGAAATGCGCCCGCATCCGACGCAGACCCGAGGGATTGGCCAGACCCTGGCCGGAGCCGATGGGCGCGCCCCAGGGCATCAGCACCCGGCACCCCGCCTCGATCAGCTTTTCGCCGACGATCAGGTCTTCGGTGGTGTAGGGAAACACCTCGAACCCCTCCGCCGCGAGGATGCGCGCCGCCTCGACGAGGCCGAAGGGATCGGGTTGCAGCGTGTCCGCATGGCCGATCACCTCCAGCTTGATCCAGTCGGTGCCAAAGAGCTCGCGCGCCATCTGCGCCGTGGTCACCGCCTCGCGCACGCTGTGGCAGCCGGCGGTGTTGGGCAGGATGCGGCAGCCGCTCTCCCTGAGGATCTGCCGGAAATCCGCGCCCGCCGCGCCCTCGCGGCGCAGCGATACGGTAATCACCTCGGTGCCGGAGGCGGCAATCGCCGCGCGCAGCAGCTCGGGGGAGGGGTATTGCGCCGTGCCGAGCATCAGCCGGCTTGTGAGATCCACGCCGTAGAACATCTCAGCCCCCCTGCATCGGCGCGAGGATCTCGACCTTCGCGCCCGGTTGCAGCGCTGTGGCGGCGCGGGCGGAGCGCGGCACGAAGCTGCCCCCGACCGCCGTCGCCACCGCCTCGGCCTCGACGCCGCGCTCGTCGATCAGCGCCTCCAGCGTCTCGGCAAGGGTCTCGACCGGCTCTCCGTTGAGTTCAATGCGCATGCGACATCTCCTCGTTCATCATTTCCACCAGCTCCGTCGCCAGAACCGGCGCCATCAGGAATCCGTGGCGGTACATGCCGTTCACCTCGATCCGGTCGCCAATCCGGCGGATCGCGGGCAGGTTGTCGGGAAAGGACGGGCGCAGACCCGCGCCCGTGGCGGTGATCTCGGCCTCGGCAAAGCCGGGATGCACCGTATAGGCCGCCGAGAGCAGCTCCATCGCGGCGCGCGCGGTGATCGGGCCGTTGCGGGCGCTTTCCACCATGGTCGCGCCCAGCATGTAGCGCCCGCCGCCGCGCGGCACGATATAGCAGGGAAAGCGCGGATGCAGCAGCCGGACGGTGCGCGACAAGGCGACATCCGGCGCGTGCAGCTCCAGCATCTCGCCGCGCACGGGGCGCAGGTCCGGCATCCGGTCGCGCGCTTCCATGCCGGTGCAGGCGACGATCCGGCCGCGCGGCGGCCCGTCGCCGAACCGCACCCCGCCATCGAGCAGGCGCCGGCGCAGCGCCGCCAGTGCCTCGCCTGGGTCCATATGCGCCTCGGTGGCAAAGAACAGACCGCGCGAGAACCGCCCGGACAGCTCGGGTTCGAGACGGTCTGGCGCCACCCATTCGTGGCCGCGCGTCGCGCGGGCGTGGCGGTCGAGCTCTGCCGCGTCGCGGGGCGCGGCGAGCACCAGCGTGCCGCGCCGGCTGACCCCGGGCATATGTGCCGCCCACCAGCCGACAGCCGCCTGTCCGCGCGTCACGACGACATCTGGCGCGCTTTCGCCCTCGCAAAAGGGCGCCAGCATGCCGCCCGCGAGGTGCGACACGGGCGGTGGGGCGTCTTCGGGGACGATCACCTCGACCTCATGGCCCGCCTCGTGCAGCGCGGTCGCGGCGCAGAGCCCGACCACGCCGCCGCCCAGCACCGAGATCATTGCGCGGGCTCTTCCCCGGCGGGCACATAGAGCGCGCCGCGCTCGCGGAATTTCTCCGCCATCGCGTCCATGCCCTCGCGCTGTTCCGCCGCCGCGCGGATGTCGTGGCTGATCCGCATGGAGCAGAATTTCGGCCCGCACATCGAGCAGAAATGCGCCACCTTGTGCGCCTCTTTCGGCATGGTCTCGTCATGCATCTCGCGCGCGGTGTCCGGGTCGAGACCGAGGTTGAACTGATCCTCCCAGCGAAATTCGAACCGCGCCCGCGACAGCGCATCGTCGCGCCGCTGCGCGCCCGGGTGGCCCTTGGCGAGATCGGCGGCATGGGCGGCGAGCTTGTAGGTGATCACACCGGTTTTCACGTCGTCGCGGTCGGGCAGGCCGAGGTGTTCCTTGGGCGTCACGTAGCAGAGCATCGCGGTGCCGAACCAGCCGATCATCGCCGCGCCGATGGCGCTGGTGATGTGATCGTAGCCCGGCGCGATATCGGTGGTGAGCGGCCCGAGCGTGTAGAAGGGCGCCTCGTGGCAATGCTTCAGCTGCTCCTCCATATTGGCCTTGATCTTGTGCATCGGCACGTGGCCGGGGCCTTCGATCATCACCTGACAGTCCTTGGCCCAGGCGATCTTGGTCAGCTCGCCCAGCGTGTGCAGCTCGGCGAATTGCGCCTCGTCATTGGCGTCGGAGATGCAGCCGGGGCGCAGCCCGTCGCCCAGCGAGAAGGACACGTCATAGCGGCGGCAGATGTCGCAGATCTCGTCGAAATGCTCGTAGAGAAAGCTCTCGCGGTGGTGGTGCAGGCACCATTTCGCCATGATCGAGCCGCCGCGCGAGACGATGCCGGTCACCCGTTTCGCGGTCATCGGGATCATGTGCAGCCGCACGCCGGCGTGGATGGTGAAGTAATCCACCCCCTGCTCGGCCTGCTCGATCAGCGTGTCGCGGAAGACCTCCCAGCTCAGATCCTCGGCGATGCCGTTCACCTTCTCCAGCGCCTGATAGAGCGGCACGGTGCCGATGGGCACGGGGCTGTTGCGGATGATCCAGTCGCGGATGTTGTGGATGTTGCGGCCCGTCGAGAGATCCATCACCGTGTCACCGCCCCAGCGGATCGCCCAGACCATCTTTTCGACCTCTTCCTCCATCGAGGAGGTGACGGCGGAATTGCCGATATTGGCGTTGATCTTCACCTTGAAATTGCGACCGATGATCATCGGCTCAAGCTCGCGGTGGTTGATGTTGGCGGGGATGATCGCGCGGCCCTCGGCGATCTCCTGCCGGACGAATTCCGGCGTGACGAGATCGGGAAGCTCCGCACCGAAAGCCTCGCCGTCGCGCAAATAGGCCTCCGTCCGGCCCTCGTTTTCGCGGATCGCGACGAATTCCATCTCGGGCGTGACGATGCCGGCGCGGGCATAGGCGAGCTGCGTCACCGCACGGTCGCCGGTGGCGCGCAATGGCGCGCGGCGGACGGGAAAGGCGGGGGTGAGGCGCGCGCCGCTGGCAAAGCCGTTATCGGCGTCGGTGATCTCGCGCCCCTCGTATTCCTCGACATCGCCGCGCGCCTGAAGCCAGCCGCCGCGGGTTTCGGGCAGGCCCGACGCAATGTCGATTTCGGCGGCGGGATCGGTATAGGGGCCGGAGCTGTCATAGACGGTCAGCGGTGCCTCGTCGGTTACGACGATTTCGCGCATCGGCACGCGGATGTCGTGGGTGTCGCCGGTCACATAGAGCTTGCGCGAGGCAGGCAGGGCGCCGGTGGTGATCGTGGGAACGGTATCTTTCATGTCGGTCTCCTCTTTCGATGAGACCCAAGTGAAACGTTCGGTAGAAAGGGGCCGTCACGGCCCGGCACGCGCGCTGCGCAAAAGGGCCATCTGGCCCGAAAGGACCGCCCTCGTGGTTCGGAGGTTCGCGGATAAGCCCTTCGGTCTTCCTACGCCAGCGTCAACTGGGTCAGGTTCTAAGGGTCGCGTCACCTCCGCCGGGTTTACCCGGCGAATGTCAGCCTCTCAGTCCCCATGGCGGGACTCCCCTGACGTGGCTCGTATTAACGGAGCACTCCCCCCGTCTGTCAACAGCGAAAGCTGTCGAGGGGGCGAGGCGGGCGTATCGGAGGGGGAGGTGTGTGCCGTTTTGAAGGGCGTCTTGTCTTTTGATATAAATGGATTACGGAAATTTTCCGGAGTTCGATATCGGGCGGTTTGATCGGTTTCTTCAGCGTTAGAGGGCACGGCCGTAGAGTCCGGATCACAGAACGGCAGGCAGACAGGTGCCGCCTCTTCGCGGATTCGGATGCGACGCTCTCGCAGCACTGCGAACGGGACCTCTCAGCCCGGTTCGTGCCCGGCGAGCATGCCTGCGGTGACGAAATTCACCGTGTCGGTCAGCAGGTGTTCGCGGGCGGCGCTGATCTCTTCGGGGTCCGACAGTTCCTGAAGGCGGTTGGTGTCGGAAAAGGCGTAGAGATAAGAGCCGATCATCAGCGAGATCTTGTGATAGATCGTTGCGCTGGGAACGTCGGGCAGCAGCCGCTCGAAGGCGCTGGCATAGGCGAGGGTCGACTCCTGATAGACCCGGCGCCGCAGCTCATAGGAGATCTCTTCGGGTTCCATGTGCAGCCGCGCGTGCAGCCGCAGGAAGGACCGGCCCTGCTTGGTGTCGCGCAGTCGCTCGGAGGGTTCGAGGAAGGCGCGGACGAGCTGCTCGACGCTGTAGGCACCGCCTTCTTCCAGCTCGGCGAGGCGCTGCATGCGCTCTTCGGCGATCTTCAGGCCGCGCCGCAGAAACACCGCGCCGAACAGGTTTTCCTTGTTGGAATAGTAGTAGTTGATCAGCGCCGGATTGGCCTGGACCGTTTCCGCCACCTGACGCAGCGAGGTTCCCGCATAGCCGAGGTCGGCGAACATGGTCTCGGCGACGTCGAGAATTTCGTCGGGCAAGGTCGAGCGCCCTTCCGGCCGCCCCGGCCCCTTTCTTTTTCGTGTCATGGCTCGATTCTGTCCCTGATCTGGTCCGGCTTCAGCATGGATGCGGCATGAGCGGAGCGATTTCCGTGCAGTGCCGGGATCTGAGGCGCCGGCGCCCTGTTGATGGCGAATAACGCATCGAATGGTGGAAGGCATCAAGAGAATGACGTTCTGGCAAAAAATAAATTAGACGAATAATTAAATAATTGCTACCAAGCGATGATTGCGGCCATCCGGCCCGCCCTTTTGCGGGCGCGGGCCGGTGCGCCGGACGCCGGGGGCGACCCGGGACTGCCAGGACAGAAGTGGAAGGACGCAGAGAATGAAGATCGCGATTGTTGGTGGGGGAATCGGTGGTGCCGCGCTCGGGCAGAGCCTATTGCGCAAGGGGTTCGATGTCACGATTTACGAGCAGGCAGAGGCCTTTGGCGAGGTCGGGGCCGGTGTGCAGATGACGCCGAACGCGGTGAAGGCGATCAAGGGGATGGGGCTCTACGAGCGCTTTCTCGACAAGGCGTTCTATCCCGAGGCGGTGGTCGGCCGGAACTGGCAGAGCGCGCGCGAAAACTTCCGGATCCCGCTCGGCGAGGAGTTCCGCAACCACTATGAGGCGCCGTTCATCCATGTCCACCGCGCCGATCTGCTCGATCTCTTCACCGACCAGATCCCGCCCGAGCGCTGCCGTTTCGGCTATCATTGCAGCGGGGTCGAGCCGCGGGGCAAAGGTGCGGTGGTGCATTTCACCGATGGCGAAAGCGCCGAGGCGGATCTGGTGATCGGCGCCGACGGGGTGCGTTCGGTGGTACGTGGCTCGCTCTTTGCCGAGACCGAGGTGCGCTGGACCGGGCACATGTGCTACCGCGCGCTGGTGCCGACCGGCGGCGTGGTGGATTTCGTCAATCCCGACAGCACCTTCTGGATGGGGCCGAACGGCCATGTGGTGACCTATTACGTCAAGGGCGGTGACATGGTGAACATCGTCGCCGTGCGCGAGGCCGAGGAATGGGTCGCCGAGAGCTGGAGCACGCGCAGCACGAAAGAGGCGCTGCTGGCGGATTTCGAGGGCTGGCACAGCTCGCTTCAGACGCTGTTTTCGAAGGTGGACGAGGTCTATAGCTGGGGGCTCTTCGATCGCGATCCGATGCAGAGCTGGGTCAAGGGCCGCGTGGCGCTCCTGGGCGATGCCTGTCACCCGATGCTGCCCTTCCTGTCGCAGGGCGCGGCGATGGCGATCGAGGATGCGCTGGTGCTCTCCGATGCGCTGGCCGCCTCGCCGAACGATATCGACCTGGCGCTGAAGCGCTACGAGCAGGAACGCCTGCCGCGCTGTTCGCGGGTGCAGCTGGAGGCGCGCGAGCGCGGTCGCACCTACCATCTGCCGACCGAGGAGGAGATGGCGGCGCGGGATGCGGAATATGCCCGCCGCGCCAAGGAGGATCCGCGCACCACGGGGATCAATACCGACTGGGTCTACGACTACGATCCGCGCGCCTTTGGGACGGCGCAGACACAGCCCAGGGCCGGCGCCGTCGGCGCCTCGGCCTGAGAGACCCTGCGGAGAAACGCGCGATGAGGACCGACCGCAAGATACATCTGGGGCTCTATGCCACGGCGACCGGGGCCAATGTGGCGGGTTGGCGTCACCCCGGCGCCGTTGCCGATCTGGGCGCCAATATCGAGCAGGCCGCGGAGCTGGCACGAGAGGCCGAGTGCGGTCTCTTCGACCTGCTCTTTCTGGCCGACAGCATGGCCATGCGCGGCCATAACTGGGAGATCCTGTCGCGCGGTTCGACCCGCTATGTGGCGCAGTTCGAGCCGGTCACGCTGCTTTCGGCGCTGGCAATGGTGACACGGCATGTGGGGCTGGTGGCGACGCATAACACCACCTACGAAGAGCCCTATATGCTCGCCCGAAAATTCGCCTCGCTCGACCTGCTCAGCGGTGGACGGGCGGGCTGGAACCTCGTCACCTCCTCCAACATGGACGAGGCGCCGAACTTCAGCCATGACCGCCACCCGCCGCATGCGGAGCGTTACGAGCGGGCCGAGGAGTTTGTCGATGTGGTCGCCGGGCTCTGGACCGGCTGGGCGCCAGATGCTTTGCCCCGCGACAAGGAGAGCGGGATCTTCTTCGATCCGGCCAAGGTAAGCGTCCTGAATCACGAGGGGCGGCATTTCCAGGTGCGCGGACCGCTCAACGTGCCGCCCTCGCCGCAGGGACATACGGTGATCGTGCAGGCGGGTGCCTCCGAGCCTGGCAAGGCCATGGCGGCGCGCACCGCCGAGGTGATCTTTGGCCTGCATCCCGACATGGCGGCGGCGCGGGCCTTCTACGAGGACGTCAAGGGCCGGATGCCGGACTATGGGCGTGATCCCGGAGAGCTGGTGATCATGCCGGGAATCTCGGTCTTCGTGGACGAGGATGCGGGTCGCGCTGCCAAAAAGCGGCAGGAGATGCTCGATCTCATCGACCCGGTGGTCGGGCGCGATTTCCTGCGCCACATGCTGGGCGACGTGATCGACCTCGACGCCCTGGGCGATGACGAGATGCTGCCTGATCTTGCCGAGAGCAATGCCAACAGGAGCGCGCAGGAACGTATCCTGAAATCGGCGCGTGAGGAGGGGCTGACGATCCGCGATCTCTACCAGCGGCAGGCCTCAAAGGGCGCACCCTGTTTCGTGGGCACGCCGGAGCAGTTGGTCGACGAGATGCAGGCGTGGTTCGAGGGCGGTGCCGCGGACGGGTTCATCTTCCTGATGGACTACTTCCCGGGCAGCCTCACCGATTTCAACCGGCTGGTGGTGCCCGAGCTGCAACGCCGGGGTCTCTACCGGGCGGAATACGAGGCGACGACGCTGCGGGGCAATCTCGGGCTGGCGCGGGGTTGCTAAAGCTGCCGCCGCGGGATCGCGGCGGCGACACCCGAGGCCAGCAGGGCAAACCCTGCCCCGCCCAGAAAGATCGTGCCGAAGACACGGTCGGGATCGGGGGCCGCGCCCGCGAGCCCGGCCCCCACGATCACCCCCGCCACTGCCGTGCCCGCCACCGCGCCGAAGGAGCGGGAGAGCGAGACCGAGGAGGTGGCGATGCCGAGCCGGGGGACGCCCGCCTCCATCTGCACGGTGATCTGCACCACGCCCATGATCGAGCCGAGACAGGCCGAGACCAGCATGAAAACGAGCGAGATCCCCAGATCGGGCAGCTCGCTCAGGTTGCGCGACAGGAACAGCAGCAGACCGGCGGCACAGATCAGCCCGGTCACCGGATAGAGCGTTGTGCGTCCGCTACGGCTCATCAGCCGGCCGGTGACAAAAGCGCCAGTGCCGATGCCCACTGTGATGGGCAGCATCAGCAGGCCGATCTCGTCGGCGGCACGGTCGCGGGCAACGGCGAAATAGATCGGAATGAAGCTCAGCAGCGCCACATAGAGCGCGCCGTGGCACATCGCCAGCAGTGCCGAGAGCGAAATGCTGCGGTTCGCCAGCAGGTCGCCGGGAAAGAGCGGATGCGTCGCGCGGCGTTCGCGCCAGACCAGCAGCCCCAGCACGATCACCGCGCAGGCCAGCAGCGCCGGGGCGGCGGTGCCGGTCTTGAGGCTGTCGAAGCCTGCGATGATCAGAACCGTGAGCGCCGCGAAAAGCGCGAGGCCCGCCCAGTCGAAGACCATGGCGTGTTTGGGAGTGCGGCGTGGCGGCAGCCTTTGGATCAGCAGCAGCGCGAGCAGCGTCAGCGGCACGTTCAGCGCAAAGATCCAGCGCCAGCCCAGATGCCCGGTCACGAAGCCGCCGACCACCGGGCCGAAGGTGGAGGCGACAATGGCGATCCCGGCGAGATAGCCCTGATAGCGGGCCCGGCGGCGCGGCCCGACATATTGTCCGAGCAGTGCCTGCGCCAGCGAAATCAGCCCGCCGCCGCCGAACCCCTGCATGACTCGCGCAGCGACGAGCGTGCCGAAATTCGGCGCAATCGCGCAGAGCAGGCTGCCGAGCATGGTTACGACGATGGCGATGGACATGAGCTTGCGCCGCCCGAGCGCATCGCCCAGGCGCCCGTAAACCGGGGCCGAGATCGCGGTGGCGGCAAGATAGGCGGTGATCAGCATTCCCACCGTGCCGAACCCACCCAGATCGCGGGCGATATCGGGCAGGGCGGTGGCGACAATCGTCTGGTCGATCATGCCGATAAAGAGAGGCGGCACCACGGCGGCAAACAGTGTCGCGGTGCTGGGGGAGGCCGGCGCGTTGTCGGCGCCGGCATCGGTCGTGCTCAATGCGTGTGCTCCGGTTCCGGGGTGCCGAGCGCATCCGCATAGTGGCAGGCCACCAGTTGAGGCACGGCATGGGTGTGTAACGCGGGCTCGGTTCGTGCGCAATCGGGCCGGGCAAAACGGCAGCGGGTGTGAAAGCGGCAGCCGCTTGGCGGGTTGCTGGGCGAGGGCAGATCGCCTTCGAGCAGCAGCCGCCCGTCGAGATGCGCGCGTTTCGGGTCGGGCAACGGTGAGGCCGCCAGCAGCGCCTGCGTGTAGGGGTGCGCCGGGCGCGCGAAGATGTCGTCGACCCGGCCGATCTCGACGATGCGACCGAGATACATCACCGCCACCCGCTGCGCCATGGACCGCACCACACCCAGATCGTGGCTGATGAACAGATACGACACCCCGGTCTCGATCTGGAGCCGGCGCATCAGCTTGAGGATCTGCGCGCGCACCGACACGTCCAGCGCCGAGACGCATTCATCCGCCACGATCAGTTCGGGCCCCAGCGCAAAGGCGCGGGCGATGGCGATGCGCTGCTTCTGCCCGCCCGAGAACTCGTGCGGCATGCGATCCAGAAAACGCTCGGGCGGGGTCATGCCGACCACGCGCAAAAGCTCCAGAACCCGCGGTTCCCAGTCCTCGATGCCTGCCACGAGGAAGGGCTGGCTGAGGATCGAACGGATCGTCTTGCGCGGGTTGAGCGAGCCGAAGGGATCCTGGAAGATCATCTGTAGCCGCTTCTTCAGCTCCTGCTTTTCGCGGTCCGAATGGTTGATCAGGTTCTTGCCGGCAAAGGTGATGCGGCCCTCGGTGATCTCGGTCAGCGACAGGATCATCCGCCCGATGGTGGACTTGCCGCAGCCGGATTCGCCGACCAGAGCCAGGGTCTCGCCGGGCGCGATGTCGAAGCTCACCTCCTTGACCGCCTGCACCGGCGGGCGGCGCGAGATCAGCCCGCCGCCGGGATAGGTTTTCGACACGCCGTCCAGCGTCAGAAGGGGGGGATGGGTCATTGCGGGATCCTCCAGCAGGCGGCAAAGGCGCGCGGGCCGGTCGCGGCCCGTGGCGGAAGCTCGGAATGGCAGATGTCCATGACCACCGCGCAGCGGTCGCAGAAGGCGCAGCCCTTTGGCGGCGCGGTCAGGTTCGGCACGGTGCCGTCGAGCGCGTAAAGCTCCTCGACCGGCTGGTCGGCGCGCAGGATCGAGGCCAGCAGCCCCTGTGTATAGGGGTGGCCGGGCTGCTCGAAGAGCCGTTGCATCGGCGCCTCCTCGATCACCCGGCCCGCATACATCACATAGACCCGGTCGCAGGTCTCGGCCACGACGCCGAGATCGTGGGTAATGAGGATCAGCGAGGAGTCCATGTCGCGGATGATCTCCTTGAGCAGCTCCAGAACCTGCGCCTGCACCGTGACGTCGAGCGCGGTGGTCGGCTCGTCGGCGATGATCAGCTCGGGATCGCAGGAGATCGCCGTGGCGATCAGCACACGCTGGCGCATGCCGCCCGAAAGCTGGTGCGGATAGGCCGCGGCGACCCGCTCGGGATCGGGAATCCTGACCCGGCGCAGCAGCTCGATCACCCGCCGCGCGCGCCCGGCGCGATCTAGATCCATGTGCTGGCGCAGCATCTCGTCGATCTGGGTGCCGATGGTCAGCACCGGGTTCAGGTACGTCATCGGATCCTGGAAGATCATCGCGATCCGGCGTCCGCGCACCTTCTGAAAGGCGCTTTGGCCAAGGCCGCGCAGTTCGCTGCCGTCGAGCAGGATGCGCCCCTCGGTGATGTCGCCGGGCGGTGTCGGCACGAGCCCCATGATCGACATCGCGGTCATGGATTTGCCGCAGCCGGATTCGCCCACGATGCCGACGATCTCGCCACGCCCCACGGTGATTGACACATCGGTGACCGCGCGAACGATGCCTTCGGAGGTGCGCAGGATGGTGTGCAGCCCCTCGACCTCGAGGATCGGGCCGGTCTGGGAGATGTCCCTGGGCATCAGCGGCCTCCTTTCAGGCGCGGGTTGAGAATGTCGGTCAGGTGGTCGCCGAAGACGTTCAGCGCGGCGACGGTGGCGACGATCCCGAGACCGGGAAACACCGCCATCCACCAGGCACGGGTGAGAAACTGCTGCGCCTCGTTCAGCATCAGCCCCCAGCTTGGATTCGACGGGTCGCCGAGGCCGAGAAAGCTGAGACCCGCCTCCAGCAGGATCGCCGAAGAGACCTGCATCGTCATCGCGACGATAAGCGGCGGCATGGCGTTCGGCAGGATCTCGGAAAAGATGATCTTGCGCTTGCTCTGGCCGATGGTCTGCGCCGCCATCACGTATTCGCGTTCGCGCAGGGTGAGGAATTCGCCCCGGGTGATCCGCGCCACTTCGGGCCAGCCGAGCAGGCCGATGGTGAGGATGATGAATAGGATGTTGGAACCGAAGATCGCGATCACCAGCAGCGCGAGGAAAAAGCGCGGGATCACCTGGAACAGCTCGGAGAGGCGCATCAGCACGATGTCGACGATGCCGCGGGAATAGCCCGCGACGGCGCCGACCGAGATCCCGATGATACTGGCGGTCAGTGCCGCGAGAATGCCCACCGAGAGCGAGCTGCGAGCGCCGTAGGCAAAGCGGGTGAACACGTCGCGGCCAAGATCGTCGGTGCCCATGGGATGCGCCAGAGACGGAGTGCCGAAGGAGAGATCCCCCATTGCATTGGGTGGCCCGAGCAGCAGCGGCACGAGGAAGGCGAAGAGCACCATGCCGATCAGGATCGCGACGGCGGTTCCCGAAGAGGCGTCGAGCCGGAGCCTGCCGAGACCGGGGCGCGCCCTGCGCCGTGCGGGTTTCGCGGCGGAATGGGTCATGGTCATTGCTGCCTCACGCGCGGATCGAAGAAGGAATAGACGATGTCGATGATGAGGTTCGTCACGATGATGCCGATCGACACGAAGACGAAGACCCCCATCAGCAGCGGGTAGTCTCGGGCATACATGGCGTCGTACATGAGCCGCCCGAGCCCCGGCCAGCCGAAGACGATCTCGGTCAGGACCGAGCCGGCGAGGATGTCGGTCATGTTCAGCCCGAACACCGTGATCACCGGCAGGATGCCGTTTCGGTAGGCGTGGAACAGCACGCGGCGCTCGCCCAGCCCCTTGGCGCGGGCGGCGGTGATATAGTCCTGCGAGAGCGCGTCGCGCATGGCGGCGCGGGCATAGCGGAAATTGATCGCCAGATAGCGCATGCCCAGCACGAAGGCGGGCAGGATGAGGTGGTGCAGCAGATCGACGAAATAGTCCCAGCCTTCGTACATGTAGCGGCTGTTGGTCATGCCATTGGTCGGGAACCAGCGCAGCTCCAGCGCAAAGATCAGCAGGATGATCTGCGCCAGCCAGAAGGCCGGGATCGAATAGCCCAGCACCGCCAGCAGCGACCCCGCCTGATCTGCCGTCGACTTCGGCTTGCGCGCGACGAAGACGGCGAGCGCCACCCCGAGGATGGTGAAGACGATGAGGGAGGTCAGCATCAGCGTGAGCGTTGCCGGGATCCGGTCGACGATGAGCCCGACCACGTCGCGCTGAAGCACATAGGAATAGCCCAGATCGCCCTGCATCACGCCCCAGATGTAGTCGAGATACTGTTTCCACAGCGGCTGATCGAGCCCCATCTTGGCATAGAGCGCCGCGAGCTGTTCCGGGGTCGGCTCGGTCTCACCCACCAGAATGCTGACCGGATCGCCGGGGGCGAGGTGGATGAGGATGAAGTTGACGGTGATGACCCCCAGAACCATCGGGATCGCGCTGAGCAGCTTCAGCGCGATGTATCGGAGAGAGGCAAGGCTTTCACTGCGCGGGCGCGCGGGCCTGGTCGGCTCGCCTGTGCCGGCATCCACGGTAACGTCGGTTGGCAAGTTCAGTCTCCCTGTGATCGTCTTGTTCCGGCCCGGATCCGTTGCGTGCCGGGCGCCCGACCTCAGCCATCGAACCTGTCCCGCACCGCGGCAACGTCCCGCAGCCCGGAACGCGGGCGGTAATTCATTGTCTGCTTAAAAAAACAGCGCCGGCCGGTGAAAAAGGTATATCAGATGCAATTAATTAATTGTAGAATTAAATTATGGTCGCATGATTGACCAGTGCATTTTGCGGTTCCTACGGTGAACAGGACAGGGGCGCGTTTTGCCCGCTTGCGATTGACTGCGAGAGCGATCCGGCGGCGTTGCCGGTCTACTTAAGAGGACAAGGACGTAAGGCATGAAAGACACTACCGGACAACTCAAGCTGGGGCTCAGCCTGGTTTCCAACGGGACCCATCCCGCCGGTTGGCGCCTTCCCGAGGCCAATGCCGCGGCGGGCATGGACATCGCACTCTGGAAGGAGATGGCAAAGGCGGCCGAGGCGGCCTGTATCCACTTCATGTTTCTCGCCGACGGCATCGCCGTGCGGACGGCGGCCAAGGACAATGACGCGCTCAGCTATAGCGGCCGCATCGATCAGTTCGAGCCGCTGACGCTTCTGGGCGCGCTCTCCGGGGTGACCGACCGGCTGGGCTTTATCGCCACCGCCTCGACCACCTATAACGAGCCCTTCCACATCGCGCGCAAGTTCGCCTCGCTCGACCATATCTCGGGCGGTCGCATCGGCTGGAACGTGGTGACCTCGTGGAGCGAGGCGGAGGCACTGAATTTCTCGCGCGACAAGCATATGGAGCACGGCGCCCGATATGGCCGTGCCGAGGAATTCGTCGATGTGGTGCGCGGGCTCTGGGACAGCTGGGAAGATGACGCTTTCATCAGGGACAAGGACGGCGGGCGATATTTCGACCCGGCGAAGATGCATGTGCTCGACCACAAGGGCGAACACTTCAAGGTCAAGGGCCCGCTCAATCTGGCGCGTCCGCCGCAAGGATACCCGGTGATCGCGCAGGCGGGTTCCTCCGAGCCGGGGCAGGAGCTTGCCGCCCGCACCGCCGATCTGATCTACACCGCCAAGCGCGACCCCGAGGGCGCCGGCCAGTTCTATGAAAGCGTCAAGGGGCGCTTTGCCAAATACGGGCGCGCGCGGTCTTCGGCGCTGGTCATGCCGGGCATCATGCCGGTGGTCGGCAAGACGATGGAAGAGGCCGAAGCCAAATATCGCCGCGTACAGGAACTGATCCACCCCAAAGTCGGGCTGGCGATGCTGGCGCGCACCTTCGGCGATCTGTCGCAATACGATCTCGACGGCCCGCTGCCCGACGATCTGCCGGAGCTCGACGGCGTCAAGAGCCACCGTGAGCCGCTGATCCGCATGGCCCGCGAGAACAACCTCTCGATCCGCGAGCTTTACATGCGGGTGACCGGTGCCGCCGGGCACATGCAGCTCTGCGGCACGCCGGAGAGCATCGCCGACACGATGGAGAGCTGGTTCCGGGCCGGGGTGTGCGACGGGTTCAACATCATGGCGCCGTGGTTCCCCGACGGGCTCTACGATTTCTTCGACCTGGTCGTGCCGGAGCTGCAACGGCGGGGCCTGTTCCGCACCGCCTATGAGGGCAAGACGCTGCGCGAGAATCTCGGGCTGCCGCGCCCGGCGCATCCGGCAGCCAAGGCCGCGGCGCCGGTGGAAACCGTCTGAGCCGCATTGGAACGACTCTGGCGCCACCTCGCGCGGTGCCGGAGATCTCCCCGCATCAATGACGGGGCATGGGGGTGATCGCCCGCAGCAATCAGTCCAGCAACAGGGATAGGGAAAACATGACACGTTCTGCCAAAGGAAACGCAACCACGCTGAGCCGGCGCGGTTTTCTAAGCACCGCTGCCGCCGGTTTGTCCGTCATGGCGCTGCCGGGTGCCGTCCGCGCTGCCACTGACGGGCCGAAATATGGCGGTGTCTTTGTCGTCGGGGCGGGTGTCGAACCGCGGCACCTCAATCAGAACATCGCGACGGATATCTCGATCAAGCTGATCTCGAACCCGGTCTTCAGCAAGCTGGTCGGGCTCAGGAGCGACCTGTCGCCGAAGCCCGATCTGGCGAAGGACTGGACCGTCTCAGACGACGGGCTGACCTTTACCTTCAACCTCCACGAAGGGGTGAACTGGCATGACGGCAAGGACTTTACCTCGGATGACGTGAAATTCTCCTTCGAGGAGCTGCTCTTCAAGTTCCACAACGTGGGCAAGGGGCTGGCCGACTATGTCGAGGCGATCGAGACGCCCGACGCCACCACCGTGGTGTTCCGGCTGAGCGCGCCCAACGACGTGATCATGACCTTCATCGCCGGGCAGGGCTTCATCCAGGCGCGCCATATCTACGGCGAGGGCGACCCGATGGAGAACCCGGCGAACCTCGCGCCTATCGGCACCGGCCCGTTCAAATTCGTCGATTGGCAGCGCGGACAGCAGATCATTCTGGAGCGCAACGAAGACTATTTCCTCGACGATCAGCCCTATGTCGACCGGATCATCACCCGCTTCATTCCCGAAGCATCGGCCCGCATCCGGGCGCTCGAAGCGGGCGAGGTCGACTATGTGACCTATGCCGATCTGCCGCCCTCGATGGTCGCGGAACTGGAGAGCAATCCCGACATCACCGTTACTTCGAAGGGGCACGAGGCCTGGGGCTCGATCACCGAGCTGATGATGAATCTCGACAGCGCGCCGTTCAATGACAAGCGCGTGCGGATGGCCATTGATCACGCGCTGGATATCAATTTCATCATCGAAAAGGCGGTGTTCGGCCTCGCCAAGCCCGCCACCGGGCCGATCTCGTCCGAGCTGGGCTGGGCCTATACTCCCGATACCACGCAATACGATTACGATGTCGAGACTGCGAAGGCGCTGCTCGACGAGGCGGGCTACCCCGACGAGGGCGGCACGCGATTTGCCACCTCGGTGATCGTCAACCGTGCCAACGACGCCTTTGTAAAGGCGGCACAGATCGTGGCGGAGCAGCTGCGCGGCGTCGGCATCGAGGTGGAGGTCAAGGCGCTCGATGCGGCGACCGTGGCCGAAACCGTCTATGTGAAACGCGAGTTCGGCATGTATATCCAGAGCCTGACCACCGGCCCCGATCCGGCGATGGGGGTGCAGCGCCAGTATATCTCCTCCAACATCCGGCCCGTGCCCTACACCAACGGCATCGGCTATCGGAGCGACGAGATCGACGCGCTGTTCGAGCAGGCGGCGGCCTCCCCGGATCGTGCGGAACGGGCGGCGCTTTACAAGCAGGCGGCAGCGATGCTTTGCGACGATTGCGCCATGGTCTGGCTTTACGAGAACCCGACCTATTCCGCTTTTGCGAGCACCTTCGGCAACCTGCACAGCTGGGCGGCGGAGTCGATCTATTCCTATGGCGATGTCTACTGGAAAGAGGGCAAGGACAGCCGCGCCTGAACGGGCACCGGGACATGCAAGCCATCGGACCCTGAGCGGGGCCGATGGTGCCGAACGTGATAGGAAAGACCCATGAGCGACCCAGCCGCCGCCGCGTCTGTCGAAACAGAGTGCGGCCCCGCAGATGCCGAGCTGTTCCGCACCCTCTGGCGCGGCTTCGGCTCCTCCGTGGCGCTTATCGCGACGCAGTACGAGGGTGCGCGCCACGCGATGCTGGCCACCGCCGCGACTTCGGTCTCGATGGACCCGCCCTCGCTGCTGATCTGCGTGAACCGCTCGGCCTCGGCTTATCCGGCGCTTGACGCGCGCGGGGCGTTTTCGCTCGGCATTCTGCCGGCACGGCATCAGCCGATCTGCGCCCATATCGCCCGCACCCCGGCGGCGGAGCGTTTCGCGACGGGTGACTGGCGTAGCCATCGGCCCGATGCGGTCGCCGAACCGCTGCCATGGCTGGCAGAGGCGCAGGCCACGCTGTTCTGCCAGACCGCGCAGAGCAGCGATTTCGGCACGCATCGTATCTTCGTCGCCCGCGTGACCGGGGCGAACGGCTGTCTGGGAGACGATCCGCTGCTCTATTGCGACGGGCGGTTCGGCCGTTTCGCCGCGCTGGAAGGCTAACGCGGGCGGGCTGTGGCGCCGCAAGGCCGGGAAGCTGATACCTGGGGGCGCCGCCACCCGGGTCTTTTGACATGCGCAAAATGCAACGTCCTGTGGTGAAAGGAAAAATTAATTAATCATACTTGTAATTAATTACGGATTGCCCTTACTCTCCGACTCGCAGGCATAAGAAGGGTCCAGCATGACGCATTTCCGCGTGGGGCAGATCGTCCCGAGTTCCAACATCACCATGGAAACCGAGATTCCGGCGCTGCTGAAGGCGCGCGAGATGGTCTCTCCGGAGCGCTTCACGTTTCATTCGTCGCGCATGCGCATGAAGCATGTCACCCGCGAAGAGCTGGCAAAGATGGATGCCGACAGCGACCGCTGCGCGCTCGAGCTGTCCGACGCAAAGGTCGACGTGATGGGCTATGCCTGCCTGGTCGCCATCATGTCGATGGGGCACGGCTATCACTGCACCTCGTCCGAGCGGCTGCACAGGGTCACGCAGGACAATGGCGCGCCGGCGCCGGTGGTCACTTCGGCGGGCGCGCTGGTCGAGGGCATCCGCGCGCTGGGGGCGAAAAAGGTCGCCGTGGTCGCGCCCTACATGAAGCCGCTGACCGAGATGGTGGTGGAATACATCCGCAACGAAGGCATCGAGGTCAGCGCCTACCGCGCGCTGGAAATCCAGGACAATCTCGCCGTCGCCGCGCATGACACCGCGAACCTGCCCGGCATCGTCGCGGAGATGAAGACCGACGACGTGGACGCGGTGGTGCTGTCGGCCTGCGTGCAGATGCCCTCGCTCGCCGCCGTGGCGCAGGTCGAGGCGCTGACCGGCAAGCCTGTCCTCACCGCCGCCATCGCCACCACCTGGTCGATGCTGCGCGCGCTCGATCTCGATACCCGGGTGCCCGGCGGCGGCACGCTGCTCTCCGGCGCGTATTGAGGGGCATATCATGACCGTCACACCCAGAGGCTATAACGTCCACGCCAATGGCATCCGCCACCATCTGCTGCATTATCCGGGGCAGGGGCCTGCGATGCTGCTGATCCCCGGCATCACCTCTCCCGCGATCACCTGGGGTTTCGTCGCCGAGCGGCTGGCGGAGGATTTCGATGTCCACGTCCTCGACGTGCGCGGCAGGGGGCTGAGCCAGGCCGGCGATCTGGACTATTCGCTCGACGCGATGGCCGAGGACGCGGTGGCCGTGACCGAGGCGGCGGGGCTGGAGACACCGATTGTGCTGGGCCATTCCATGGGGGCGCGCAACGCGATCCGCGCCGCCCGCATGGCGCCAAGAGCGTTTTCGGGCCTGCTCCTGGTCGATCCGCCGGTGAGCGGGCCGGGCCGCCGCGCCTACCCTTCGGCGCTGCCCTGGTATGTGGACAGCATCGCCATGGCGGAAAAGGGCTGCTCGGCGGAGGACATGCGCCAGTATTGCCCGAGCTGGACCGACGAGCAGCTCGCGCTGCGCGCCGAGTGGCTGCACACCTGCCAGTCCGACGCCATCGTCGCCAGCTTTAACGGCTTCCACGAAGACGACATTCACGGCGATCTCGCCGAGCTGACGCTGCCCATGCGGCTGGTCGTCGCCGGCGGTGCGCCGGTCATCCAGGAGGCAGACGTGACCGAGATCCGCAGCCTCGCCCCGCATATCGAGATCCGCACCGTCGAGGGTGCCGGCCACATGATCCCCTGGGACGATCTGGAGGGCTTTCTGATCGCCGTCCGGGATTTCAGGGCCTGACCGGCGCCACCCGTTCCAGCATCAGGAGACGCAATATGGACCATGCGAGTTTTACCGAGATCTGCCTGCACCAGCTCAGGATGTCTGGCGTGCACGAGGGCGAAAAGCTGATCGTGCTGACCCAGGGCAGCGACCGGCTCGACTATGCCGATGCCTTCATGGCCGCAGGTCAGCGGCTGGGGGCAAAGATGTATCACATGCGCCTGCCCGAGCCGCTGCCCACCGGCGGCTGGGCTGTCGGCGTGACCGGGCTGGCCGCGATGCCGGACGCGGTCGAGGCGCTCAAGACTTGCGACATGCTGATCGACTGCATCTTCCTGCTGTTCTCACCCGAGCAGTTCGCCATTCAGGAGGCCGGCACGCGCATTCTCACCGCCGTCGAGCCGCCCGAGCTGCTCGCCCGCATGCTGCCCAGCAAGGAGCTGCGCGAAAAGGTCGAGATCGGCGCCGAATATCTGGCAAAGGCCAAGGTGATGCGCATCACCTCTCCGCATGGCACCGATGTGACCTACAAGCTCAATACCTATCCGACAGTCGCCGAATACGCCTGCACCGACGAGCCGGGCCGCTGGGATCACTGGCCTTCGGGCTTTGTCTTTACCGGCGGGGACGACGACGGGGTCGACGGTCAGATCGTGGTGGCGCCGGGCGATATCCTGCTGCCGCAGAACATGTATGTGCGCGAACCGATCACCTACACCATCGAAAAGGGCTGGGTGACCGACATTCGTGGCGGGCTCGATGCGGAACTGGTGAAATCCTACATGGACAGTTTCAACGATCCGCGCGGCATGGGTATGAGCCATGTCGGCTGGGGCATGAACCCGGCGGCCAAGTGGCACGGCATGGTGCCCGGCGAGTTCCCCGGCGGTATGGGTATGGAGCCGCGCAGCTTTTACGGCAACGTGATGTTCTCCACCGGGCCGAACAATGAGCTGGGCGGGCCGAACGACACGCCCTGTCATCTCGACATTCCCATGCGCGGCTGTTCGCTGTTCCTCGATGACGAGCCCGTCGTGATCGACGGCGATCTCGTCGTGAAGGATATGCAGATGGCGCGGCACTAGGCGCCGCTCGCGCGGCAATCTCTCCCCGACTGACCCGCGTGTTTCTCCGGCCATGCCGGCGGAACGCGCGGCGTCCCTTTCCATGAGAGCGATCATGTCCCAGGAACAGATATACGAGGCCGCAGGGTTCGGCGGCAGCGTGCCGCGCGGTACACGCCCCGGCGTCGTGGTGGTGGATTTCTCCTACGGCTTCACCGACACGCGATACCCCACAGCCTCCGATGCCGCCACGCAGATGGCGGCGACAAAGCGCATCTGCGATCTGGCCCGGTCGCAGGGTTGTCCGGTGATCTTCACCACCATCGCCTACCATCCCGGCGAGCTGGACTATCTGCCCTGGCTGAAGAAATCCGCCGGCATGAAAGCGCTGCTCGAAGGCTCGCGGCTGGTCGAGATCGACGCCGCGACGGGCATCCGGCCAGAGGATGCGGTGGTGGTCAAGAAAGGCGCCTCATCCTTCTTCGGCTCCACGCTGGACGCGCTGTTGACCGGCGCCGGGGTCGATACGCTGATCGTCACCGGCGCCACCACCTCCGGCTGCGTGCGCGCCACGGTGGTCGATGCGGTGCAGTCAGGCTATAACGTGCTGGTGCCGGCGGATTGCTGCGCCGATCGCGCTGCGGCGCCGCACGAGGCCAGTCTCTATGATTTGGGCCAGAAATATGCTGACGTCACAGACAGTTCCGATATCCTGCGCTGGCTCGAAAGCCTGAGTGCGGCGGCCCCCTGACAGACCGCCGCCCGGCGCCGCAACGAGAGGAGACGATCCGGTGTTCTACCACACGAAAGACGGCTCCGGCCTGCCGCGCGATCCTTTCGCGGCCATCGTCTCGCCGCGCCCCATAGCCTGGATCTCCACGCGCGGCGCCTCCGGCGCGACCAATCTCGCACCGCATTCCTTTTTCAACGCGGTGGCCTATACCCCGCCGCAGATCGTGGTCTCCTCCGTCGGCGCCAAGCCAGACCGTGCCAAGGGCAAGGACAGCTACAGCCATATCGTGGAAACCGGCGTCTTCTGCGTGAACATCGCCGGTTCCGCCGACCGCGAGGCGCTGAATGCCTCTTCGGCGAACTACCCCGCCGGGCAGAGCGAGATCGACGCGCTCGGCCTTGAGGCGGTGGAATGCGAAACCATCGACTGCCCGCGCCTCGCGCATGTGCCTGCGGCGCTGGAATGCCGGCTGACGCAGACCGTCGACCTTGAGGGCAAGGACAATCTGCTGATCCTCGCGCGGGTCGAGGCGATCCACCTGCGCGACGATTGTCTGACCGAAGACGGCCGCTTCGACGTGCTGCGCTATGAGCCGCTCTCCCGCCTCGGCTATCTCGATTTCGCCACCGTCACCGCGCTTTTTCAGATGCGCCGCCCGAAACTCTGAGCCAGCGTCCAGCGAAAACACGCCTCCATGATTCGTCTACCATGCGCTTGAGCGGCGCGTAACGGGCCAGACCCGCGAATGCGGCGTCAGCGCGCGCCTCTGACAGCCCAAAGGAAATGCATCGGCAGAAAAATTTTCGAGAAGAGACATGCCATAGTAATTATTTAAATGACTAATTAGAAAATTCATCTATGGTCGGATCATCAAAACCAGAAACGAAACAGGGTACATCATGAGACAGACTTTCTTCCGCGGCCTCGCCGCCTCGGCACTTCTGGGCCTCGCGGCACCGGCTGCCGCCCAGGATCTCCCCGAGATCACCCTTCAGGCGGTGGCCGGCAGCCTTGGTGGCGTGCCGATGATGATCATCGAGGGCGAAAATCTCGACGAGAAATACGGCTTCGACGGCACGTTCGAGTTCCTGCCCCATGAGGGCATCTTTCAGAACTTCCTGATCGGCAATGCCGACATCTCGATGGACAATGACCTGCTCGGCGTCGCCTTTGCCCGCGAGGAAGGGTTCGATATCACCGCCTTCTATCCGGTCGGCAACCTCTATCTGGGGATCGTCGTGCCCGGCGGCTCCGATGCCGAGACGCCGGAGGATCTAAAGGGCAAGAAGGTCGGCCATTTCGGCGCCGATTCCGGCACCACCATGTTCATCCGTCTGATCGTGCAGGAGATGTACGGCTTCGACGTGCTCGAGGAATACGAGATGTCGCAGGTCGGCCCGGCGGCGCTGGTCAACCTGCTGGCCGAGGGCGAGGTCGACGCGATCTTCGATTTCGAAAGCTTCGTCTCCGAGGCGATGGTCGCCACCGATGGCCGCTATCTGCTTCAGGCCTACACGGATTACGCCGAGTTCAACAACGGCTTCGCCCCCTGGATCACCAACATGGTCGCCCATGGCGACTGGCTGAAGGAGAACCCCGAGCTCGCCTATGCGGTGCGCGATGCCTATGACGAGGCCGTCGCGATGCTGGACGACACCGACTACGAGATCCTGCGCAAGCCCTATATCCGCGAGAAACTCGGCATCACCAGCGACGAGGTGCTCGACATGGTGATCGCGAACGGCGCGGCGAACCAGTATTTCACCACCGACTGGTCGGCGGACAAGCGCGAGGCGGCGATGGGCTTTCTCGACAAGCTTGCCGAGGAGGGCGACGTGCTCGAAACCGTGCCCGATGGCATGATGGTCGCGCTCGAAGACTATGTCGGCCCGCGTCCGTGACCGGCAGGCAGCGAGTTTCGGCATGACCACGCTTCAAAAACAGGGATGGGCCTTTATGGCCCTCCTCCTGCTGTTGCCGCTCTGGATGATCGCTCACCAGAACACCACCTTCATCGAAAGCCCGGTCGTGGTGGCGCGCGAGCTGCCGCATTTCCTGGCCGACCCGGAAACCTGGTCGAATATCGGCATCACGCTGGGCCGCGTCGCGGGCGGGCTGATCCTCGGTGTCATGGCCGGGTTCGTCGCGGCCTTCGTCATGACCCGGTCGCGCTTTCTGGGCGAGGTGCTGGGCTATTACGTGACCGCCGCGCTGCGCACCCCCAGCGCCATCGCCGCGATCCTTGCGCTTGCCATCTTCAAGGGCGCGGAGGCCGGCTATGTGCTCGTCGTCGCCTTCATCACCTTCCCCTACATGGCCGTGGGGCTGCGGGATGGGCTGGCCAGCGCCGATAACGATCTCGACGAGATGTCGCGCGTCTATCACCTGAGCCTTTTCGCCCAGATCCGCCATGTCTGGGCCCCCTTCGTCGCGCCCTTCATCTTCGCCGCCCTGCGCAACGCCCATGCGCTGGCATGGAAAGTGATCGTGGTGGCCGAGATCTTTGGCGCGGCCAAGAGCGGCTTTGGCGCGAAATTCGAACATGCCTGGAGCTACATGCTCATGACCGAGGTCCACCTGTGGCTGCTCGTGTTCATGGCGATCGTGCTCTTTGCCGAATACGGCCTGATCCGCACCGCGGAAAAGTTCGTCTTCCGCTGGCGGTGAGGCGCCCCGGCGCCGACCAAACAAAGGACAATATCATGGAAAATGAGAGCAAGCCCTCGGTGCTGAAGGCCGTCGATCTCGGGGTCTCCTACGGCAACAGCCAGGCCGTCGCCCGCCTCGATTTCGATATCCGCAAGGGCGAATTCGTCGCCATTCTCGGCCCCTCCGGTTGCGGGAAGTCGTCGATGCTGAACGTGATCTCGGGGTTGCGCGCGCCCAGCCGGGGCCGGGTGCTGGTGGAGGGGCAGGAGCTTTTCACGCCGAACTCGAAACCGCCGCGCCTGGGCTATGTGTTCCAGTCGCACCGGCTGCTGCCCTGGCGTACCGTGCGGCAGAATCTCGAAATCGCGCTCGCCGCCTCCTCCGTACCGCGCGACACCTGGAACGACCGGATCGACGAGATCCTGTCGATCCTTCACATCGCGCAGTTCAAGGATGCCTGGCCGATGCGGCTTTCCGGCGGTCAGCGGCAGCGCGTCTCCATCGCCCGCGCCCTGCTGATAGACCCGGCCTATATCCTGATGGACGAGCCGCTCTCGACCCTCGACGAGGTCACCGCGCGCTCCCTGCGCGAAGAGCTGACGGGCATCTGCCAGCGCACCGAGGCCACCGTGGTCTTTGTCACCCACTCGATCCGCGAGGCGGTGTATCTCGCCGACCGCATCCTGATCCTGACCCGCGGGCCCGCCAAGATCTTTGAGGACTACAAGATCCCGCTCGACCGTCCGCGCGATTATGACGATGCGCGCATCGGTGACGTGGTGGCCGACATCACCCGCCGGGTGCAGGCGCCCTGGGGCCTCGCCGTGCAGAAGGAGGAGGAAAGTGTCTGATATGAGCCTGGATGCGACCCGAACCCTGCCCGGCGCGGCGAAAAAGCGCTTCGATCTCGGGTCTTCGAAACTGACCGCCGCAGCCGTGGCGCTGATCTCGATCCTGCTGATATGGTACGCCTGCTCGGTCGCGTTCCGGCCCTGGGTGCCGGCCATCGACGCCACCGTCGTTGCGATGGGCGACAACCTCGTCAGCGGCGATTTCTGGAGCGACTTCTTTCTGACGCTGGGCCGTGTCCTCTCGGCCTTCGCCGCCGCCTCGGTCGTGGGCGCTGCCATGGGTGTGCTAATCGGGCTCAACGAAAAGGCCGAGGCCTTTTGCCAGCCGCTGCTGGCGCTGGCTCTCGCGGTGCCCGACCCGGTCTATATCATCTTCGCGATCCTCGCGGTCGGGACGGGCGAGCTTGCCGGCTTTGTCGCGCTCACCATCGCCGTGCTGCCCTTCGTCGCCAATATCGTCCGCTCCAGCGTGCAGGCGCGCGACACCACGCTCGACGAGATGGCGCAGGTCTATCACCTGCCGCGCGCGGTGCGCATCGGCGCGGTGCTTTTCCCGCAGCTCGTGCCGGCCTTCCTGACCGCGATGCGCTTTTCCTTTGCGTTGTCCTGGAAGCTGGTCGTCGTGGTCGAGGCCATCGGCCAGCCCGACGGGATCGGCGCGTCGATCTTCAACAGCTTCCGCCTGCTGCGGATGCGCGAGGTTGCCGCCACCGCGATCATCTTCATCATCGCGATGCAGCTGCTCGAACGCGGTGCGCTGGGGCGTCTGGAGAAAAAACTGCTGCGCTGGCGCAACTGATCATGCCGGGCGGGCGGCCTGCGGCCCGCCCGCTCACCGGTTCCAGCGCAGCAGCGACAGCTCGTCCTGCGTCGCCGCCTCGCGCTTTCGTGCTGCCTTGCGCAGCTCGCTCAGGCGGGTCAGCCGCAGGATCTCATAGGTCTTCTGTTCGGAAAGTGCCGCGCGCAGCCGATCCTCGGCACGCGCAAGCTCCGGCGCGAGCTTGGCCGCCTCATGCGAAATCCGGTCGAGCTCCGAGCGGATCGACCGGATGAAGCGCCCCAGATAGGGCGCCCCCTCCAGCCCGTCGATATGCGATTCCCCCGAAAGCCGCTGCAACAGAGCCTGTTTTTCGCTCTCCAGCCGATCCATCCGCGCCCGCAGCGCGCCGGTCTCGCGTGCCTGCGCCTCGGTATCGAGCCGCTTTATGCGCTCCATCGTCTCCAGCGCCCGCAGCCGCCGCCGGTCTCCCTCAGTGGCCATTGGAGGGCGCCTCGGGCGCTTCGGCCGGTGCCGCGTTCGGGTCTTCACCGCCGAGCGCGATGCGGATCCGGGCCAGCACCTCCAGCGGATAGCCGTTGCCGCTCGGCGGCAGCGCGTCGAACTCGCCGCCCACCGCCGCCGAGGCAAACGTAGGGGTCTCTTCCTCGTCCTCCGCCTCCGGCGCGCCGGCGGCCAGCGCCGCCCCGGCCAGCAGGATCAGCGGGAGGGCGCGCCAGGGGATCATGCGGCGGGCAGTTCTTTCTGCGCGGCCTCGACCGCATAGAAATCGGGCTGCATCCGGGTCGGAATATTGCCACGCCCGATCTCGACGCAGATGCTGGGCGGGTGATCGGAAACCATCGCCACGAACACATCGCGGATGATGTGATAAAAGGCGCTGTCCTCTTCCTCGATCTGGTTCAGACGGCCCGAGACCGGCTGCACCATACAATAGGCCAGGAACACGCCGAGGAACGTCCCCACGAGCGCGCCGCCGATCATGCCGCCGAGGATCTCCGGCGGCTGGTCGATCGAGGACATGGTCTTGATCACACCGAGAACCGCCGCGACGATGCCGATGGCAGGCAGCCCGTCGGCCACCGCTTGAATCGCATGCACAGAGGCCAGCGATTCATGGTGGTGTTTCTTGATCTTCCGGTTGATCACGTCTTCGGTGGCGTATTTGTCGTCGAACTGCATGGACAGCATGCGGAAACTGTCGCGGATCAGGTCGATGGCGAAGTGATCCGAGGCGATGCGCGGGTAGCGGGAAAAAATCTCGCTATCCTTGGGCGATTCAATATGGCTGTCGAGCGCCAGGATGCCCTTGGCCTTGTAGATCCGCGTCAGTTCGAACAGCAGGTTCAGCAGATCGCTGTAATCCTTGGCCTTCCATTTCGGCCCCTTGAGCACCTTGAAGACGCCCGCAAAGGAGCTTTTGATGACATCGAGACTGTTGGCGATCACAAAGGCCCCGAGGGCCGCGCCGCCGATCATCATGCCCTCAAAGGGCAGGGCGTGCAGCACAATGTCCATCTTGCCGCCCGACAGGATGAACCCCCCGAAAACAAGGCCAAACACAAGGACAAGTCCGAGAATCAGCGTCATTGGATGTGGTCTCTGTTCTGGTTTCGCGCGCCGGGTTGATCCGGCAATTCATGTTAAATCATAAGTAAATTTGACTTTCTTTCAAGCATAAACAAGGATAGATTGAGCAAATAGAAGAACAGTGCGGGGCTCACCATCATGATCGCCGAAAAACTCGCGTATTTCTTTGAGGCTGCCGACCTCATGAGCGTTTTTTCCGACTGGCCGGAGGAGATCGGGCTGGTTCTGTGTCTTGACGAGGCGGGCACCTGCGAAATGCTTCTGCATCATCGCGAAGAGGGCAAGGCGGTGTTCCGCAAGGCCGGCGCGGTGCTGAACTGCCCGCCGGGAGAGTTCGCGGTGGTCCCGGCGGTCGAGGGCTATCCGACGCGGCGGGTGATGTTCTCGGACGAGCAAAAGCTGCTGGCGCTGGTCGAGGACGAGACGGATCTGGCCGAGATGGCGGCGGATTACCTGATCAACTACCAGTTCGAGAAGACTCGCAAGGCCAAGGCCCCCGAGCCCGCAGCGCCCGCCCCGGCCCCGGTGCAGAAAGCGCTGGAGCCGTTCCGCTGGCGCCCGCGCCTGCATTTCTCCGAGATCCGCGACGCCGGGCGCCGCACCGCGAAAGAGCCGAAACCGGCCTCCAGCATGCCCGAGGGCTATGCTGCCGCAGAGGCGGTGAAGGATCGCGAATGCCGCATCGCCGAGGGCGAGCTGAGCCTCGGTCATCGCGGCGTGCGTCTGATGCTGGCGCCCGAACAGGTGACCATCAAGACCCGCACGCAGCTGGTGCAGGAGGTCGGCTTTCGCGACGACTTCTCGCGCTTCGTGCTGCCCCGCAAGGCGGTCGACGGTTGGGAGCTGGGCGAGCCGCTGGTGATCGACATCCCCGAAAGCTTCTTCCCCGAGGGCCTGCGCCAGCGTTTTGCCAAGGGGCCGCGCCTGGCGGAGGTGACGGTGACACCGCAGGGTGTTTTCGTAGCGCCGGGCGCCGCGATTCCGCAGCCCGAGGTGGCCGAAACAGAGCCTGCTCCGGCCAAAAAGCGCCGCCGCTTCTTTACCCCGGCGCGTGCAGCGCTGGTGGCGCTGGCAGGGCTGGGCGTGGCAACCGGTACGATGATCAATGCGGTCGAACTTCCCGGCGGGTTCAACGACCTCCTGCCGCAACAGATCGCCTCCGAGGCGCCGCGGTCGCGCCGGTGATCTGCGCGATCATCACGCCGATCGGCCCGGGCCATGAGACGCTGTTCCAGCAGGTCTGCGCGCCGTCGGTGGCGCAGGCAGAGGCGTGGAACAAAGGGCCGTTCTCCGAGATCCGCCATTATGCGATGGACGACACGCAGGGCCGGCACGGGCGCTCGGCGCGGCGCAACGAGGCCTTGCAGCGGGCGCTGACCGAGGGTGTGGACTGGGTGTTCTTCCTCGATGCCGACGATATCCTGACGCCGAACGCCTTCGAGGCCTTCGGACGGGTGATCGAGGCCGAACCCGATCTTGAGGCGGTATGGGGTCTGATCTGCACGCTGGATGCGGGCGGCGAGCCGCAGCTTCGCGAGGGCCAGCCGGAGCGCATCGACACGCGCGAGGCGTTCCTTTCGGTGCAGCCCTATAACGCGGTGCAGATCGGCGGCTTCTTCCGCACGGCGCTGGCGGCGCGGGTCGGGTTCGACACCGCGATGGATACCGGCGAGGATTACAAGTTCTATTGCCAGCTCTGGGCAGAGGCGCGCTGCGCCAAGCGGCCCGAGATCTTTTTCGTCAACCAGCGCGGCCAGCATTCCACCGGCCCGCGCTCGGCCACCGGGGCCGACTGGGCGCGCTCTGTCCAGCAGCAGTGGAAAGCGCAGCTCGCCGAGGTCACCGCCTGGGCGGAATTCGACGACGGCGGCGAGACACCGGTGCGGATGCGGCTCACCAATCCCGGGGATCTCATTCAGGCCTCTTACCTTCAGGGCCGCTATTTCGAGACGGACTCGCTGGAAAAGCTGAAAAAGCTGATCGATCGCCCGGCGCCGCGCATCGTCGAGGTTGGGGCAAATATTGGCAATCACGTCGTCTGGTATGCCCGCCATCTCGGCGCGTCGAAGATCTACCCGGTAGAGCCCAACCCCGAGGCGCTGGCGCTGCTCGACGCCAATATCGCCGCGAACGGGCTGAGCGATGTGATCGACCGGCGCGGCATGGGGCTGGGCGCTGGCGCCGGCGAAGGGCGCTTCGTGGCCGAGACCGCTGACGCCGACAATCTCGGCGCCACACGGCTGGTCGCCGCGGAGGATGGCGGCATCGAAACCCGCTCGCTGGATGCGCTTTTGGGCGAGGACAGGGTCGATTTCATCAAGATCGACGCCGAGGGCATGGAACTCGAAGTGCTCGACGGCGCGGCGGAGCTGATCGCCCGCGACCGCCCGGTGATCTGGGTCGAGGTGCTGCGCCCCAACGTGATGGGCTTTGTGCAGAACTGGTGCCGCAAGGCCGGCTACCGCGTCGCCGACAGCACCCCTTACCGCAACACCATGGATTATTTCGCCGTACCGAAGGACAGGCCATGACCACGCAGACCCTTTCCCGCAAGGAAAAACGCGCCGCCATCGCCAAGGCCTCGAAACTCTACGGGCTCAAGGGGGATGACGCGCTGGCGATCCACAACGCCTATCTGGCCATGCAAAAAGGCGATCTGGGCGGCGCACTGCGGTTGGCGCATCCGGTTACCCAGCGTCATCCGAAAAATCCGCATGGCTGGATCCTGCTCGGCAGCGCGGCGTTGACCCAGCGCGAGGGCGAGACCGCGAAGGCGTTCTTTTCACAGGCGGTCGACTGCGCGCCGCGCGGCGCAAGAGCGCTGGCCGGGCTCGGCAAGGCGCATGTGCTTTGTGCCGAGGTCGAGCCGGCGGTGGCGGTGATGGAGCGGGCGATCGAGGCGGGCAGCAAGGATGTGCCCATGCTGCTGCTCTATCTCGATCTGACCGGGCGGCTGGGCCGGCGCCTGCACGCGGCGAAACGGCTGGAGCCGCTGGCGCAGAAGCTCGACAGCGCCGATCTGGCCTACAAGCTGGGCCTGTCGCTTCAGGAGGTTGATGAGATCAGACGCGCCGCGGCCTGCTTCCAGCGCGCCTATGCGCTCGATCCGACGCCCGAGGCGCATCAGATCGCGCAGACGCAGGCACTGCTCTACACCCAACAGATCGCAGAGGCCGAAGCCCGCGCACGTGAACTTCTCGACCGGCTCGAAGACCGCGACCAGCTGGCACTGGTGCTGCTCACGGCGCTGCGGCTTCAGCGCAGGGGCGATGAAGCGCTGACCTTTGCCGAGAGCTTCGAATTCGCCACGCCCGAAGGCTTCGCGCAGGCGCGCGGCATGGTGGCGAACGTCTTGCAGGATCGCGGCGACATGAAGGGCGCAGAGGCCGCCTATCAGGAGGCGATGCATATCGCCGGCGAGCAGCCGCGCATCCGCAAGGCCTATGGGGTCTTCTGCTATCGCGACGGGCGCTATGCCGAGGGTGCGCCGCATTACGAGAAACGCCTGCCCGAAGCGCAGCGCCGCAAGCTGCCTGTGGAAAATGCCGCGTCGGAGAATCTGAGCGCGCAAGATCGGCTTTTTGTCATGGCCGAGCAGGGCATCGGCGATCAGATCGCATTGCTGTCACTGCTGCGCATTGCGCCTCTCAAACAGGGCGCCGAGGTGACCTTTGTCGGCGATCCGAGGCATGGGGCACTGCTGCACGACAATGGGCTGGGCATCGGGCATCTGTCTCAACCCGAGCTGAACAAGGTTACACCGCCGGTCGCGCCGCAGGAGATGGTGTTTCTCGGCGACCTGACCCGATACTTGCCTGAAAGTGCACCCGAGGCGCGGCACGGGCCCTATCTCGCGCCGGATGCCGATGCGGCTCAGGAGATCCGCGCGCGCTATGAGGCGCTGGCCGGTGGGCGCCCGATCTTTGGTCTTGCCTGGGCCAGCCGCTCGCTGATCGGGGCGCTGCGCTCGCTGCCGCTGACCGAGATGATCGCGGCGCTGCCCGAGGGCGCGCTTGTCGTCGACCTGCAATATGGCGACACCCGCGACGAGATCGCCGCCGCACAGGCTGCGCGGCCCGATCTGACCTTCCACCACGATCCTGCCATCGACCAGATGACCGATCTCGCCGGCTTCGCGGCACAGCTCGCAGCGTTGGACCATGTGATCACCATCGACAACACCACCGCGCATCTGGCGGGCGCGCTCGGTCATCCGGATGCGCATCTGCTGCTGCCCGCCGGGTCGGAATGCATGTGGTACTGGGGGGGCGAGGGGGCACAGGATCCCTGGTACGGCGCGCTGCACCTGCATCGCCAGCGAGAGGCGGGCGACTGGTCGGCGCCGCTGGCCGCGCTCTCGGCGTGCTTCACGAATTAGCTAAAACCGCGCCTCGCCCTCCAGAACATACCCCTGCGCACGGATCGTGCGCACTCTAAGGCTGTCTCCGAAATGCGCCTCGAGCTTCTGCCGGATCCGCACGATATGCACATCGAAGCGCCGGTCGCCATAGGCCCAGGTCTCTTCGCCCAGCACGCGCGCCAGGGTTGGGCGATCGACGATCTCGTCGCGATGGGCGTTGAGGTAGACAAAGATCCGCTCTTCGATGGGGGTGAGCCCAAGCTGTACCAGCCGCGCCGCCCGCTGGCTGACCTGCGCGGCGCTTTGCAGCCGCACCGCCAGCCGGGCCTGCAATTCGCTGGGGTCGTGATCTGCGCGCAGCGCGTCGTCGGCGCCGGCGGCAAAGGCCTCTGCCGCACCGCGCGGGCGGTTGCCGTGGTCGACAGCGAGGATGACAGCGTCCGGCGCATGGCGGCGGGTGCTGGCGATCAGCGCCAGCATGTCGTCGTCACGCGGCATATGCGCCGAGAGACCCACGATCATCGCGGTGAGCGGCGTGCCCGGCGCAATCAGATCGGACATCTCACCGGGTCGCGCCCGGCGCAGAACCCGCCGCATGCCCGCCTTGCGCAGCATCGCCGCCCAGACATTGCGCCGCGTCGTGTCGCGCTCGACAACCACCGCGAAAGAGGCCCGTTGTGCCGTCGCCATCGTCCCCACCTGTGGTTTCGCCCAAAACGACAAGGTTTGTGCGAATTTTTTTCGATGTTTTCAACAAGGATTAACCTTGAGATCCTATTTCCCGGGCGATGATATGAAAAAGACAAACAAGAAGAGGTCTGCAAGATGAAGACCCTCCTGCGCCGCATTCTGGCGCGTCTGGCCCGCCGGACTCCACCGGAAGCGGCGCCCGCGCCGGGTGATCACTACCTGACCTGCCAGGAGACAGGGCAGCGCATGCCGCTGTTGCGGCGCCATATCCGCGAGACATTCGGCATGAGCCCGGAAGAATACCGCAAGAAATGGGGCCTGCCCGAAGACTATCCCATGGTCTCGCGCGCCTATGCAGAGCGGCGAAAAGCCGCCAGATCCATGAAGTTTCAAGGATAGTGTTCCGTAGAGTGCCAATTTCCGCTAGGCTTCTTCACAAAGACCCGTCGCGGTGTGAGTGAAGCAAGGACATTACAACAACAGGCAAGACCAACCGATCCGGATCGGCAGGGGCTTTCACAGAACAAACGGCAGGAAAGCAGGATGAGCGAACAGGATGTGAAGCAGGAAACGGTCAGCCGCATCGTCGCGGCCTATGCCTCGCGCCCGGATGTCAGCCCGGATGAGATCGTCGCGCTCTACCGGCGCCTCAACGGCGAAATGACGGAGGCCCCCGCTGCGAGTCCCGTGCCCCGTGGCGACACGCTCATGCAACCGGCACTGCCCATCGACCAGGCGGTGACCGAGGACAAGGTTTATTGCCTGTGCTGTGGCCGCGGCTTCAAGATGCTCAAACGGCATCTCGGCGCCGAACACGGTATGACAGAGGCGGAATATCGCGCCGCTTTCGGTCTGCCCGAGGATATGCCGCTGGTCGCCCCCAGCTATTCGCGCAAAAAGGCCAGCCACGCCAAGGAGGCGGGCCTGGGCAAATACGACCGTTCGGTCGTCACGGAATAAGCGCGAGCTGACCCATGGCCGGAAACAACGAACAAGCGATCATCATCAAGCGGATCGAGGAAGACGGCGGACACGGCCATCACGGCGGTGCCTGGAAGGTGGCCTATGCCGACTTCATGACCGCGATGATGGCGTTTTTCCTGCTGCTGTGGATTCTTGCCGCCTCGGACGAGGAGAAACTGCGCGGGCTTGCCGATTATTTCACGCCCAGCCTGTCGGAGAGCGGCGGACGCGGAGAAGGGCTTCTCGATGGTACCGTACTTGCCGAAGATGGCGTGATGAGCGGCACTGACGGGCCGGCCACACCGGTGCAGCTTCCGAGCTTTGGGCAGGAAAACCCGCTGGCGGTCTTTGACAGCCGGCTGCGCGACAGTGCGCCGAATGTGGTGGTGGAGTACGACACCCGCCCCGAGGGTGACCGCGAGGTTGCCACGATCAACGAGTCGGGCCCGGACGGCATCGAGGCCGCACAAGCCGCCGCGGAAGCGGAGCGCGCCCAGGAAGACTGGGAGGCGGCGCAGGACCGGCTCGAGCAGCAGATCACCGCGCAGGTGATCGCCACGCCGGAGCTTCAGAACCTCTCCGAGCATCTGCGGTTCGACCGGACGGAGAACGGGCTGGAGATCCAGATCGTCGACAAGACCGGCAGCTCGATGTTCGCCACCGGCAGCGCGCGCATCGCCGACAAGACGCGCGACCTGCTGCGCATCATCGCCGATGCGGTGGTCGATCTGCCCAACGCCCTGACGATTTCAGGACATACGGATTCGGTGCCCTATTCCGGCGCCGGCACCTATTCCAACTGGGAGCTGTCAGCCGACCGCGCCAATGCCACCCGCCGGGTGCTGGTTGAAAACGGTGTCAGCGCCGCGCGGATCACCGGTATTTCCGGCCTCGCCGATACCGCGCCGCTCGATCCGGCCCAGCCCGACGCGCCGGAAAACCGCCGGATCAGCGTTACGCTGCGCTATCCGGAAAGCGCGCGCAGCTCCCAGTAGCGTCAGACCGGGCGGTCGACTCGCCCGGCAGTTTTTGCGATTCCCCAAACCAACATTCGCGGAGTCTTGCGCAGCTCCGGCACTTTTCTGCCGTATGGCCCCCGAAGAGCTTGGGGAAATCGTCGCGTATGTGGCCATATTTTGTGTCTCGCTTCCCAAGTCTCGCCATATATCCACAAGTTTTTTTCGTTACGTTAAGAAAACACAGAGGGTGTGGCTAAGCGATTTCGGCAGCGACTTTCTGCCGTGCAATACACAAAATACAACAACAACAGGGGCTTAGCTCTCACGCAAGCGAGGCTCTATATAGCGATGCGCATGCGGTCTCCGCCTAGATTTAGTGTCCCGCTTTACATTTGGTGGGTTTCAGCAGGTTTAACCGGGAAATACGGTGATCGCAGGGACAAAAAAAGCAGTGGGACAGGGTGACAATGCGCAGGGGAAAGGTGCTTGATCTGATCTGGCAGGACGACGTGAGCCTGCCCGATCCGCAGGCCTACGGTACGTTCAAAAAGCTGTTTTCTCAAATTCTGCCGGTGCGATTTGAGGCGCTGACGGCCGGCGGCGCCTGCGAGCGGCCTCTGGCGATGTCGGACGGGCTCGAACTCGCCCCCGCCCTGCCGCTCGGCGACGTGCTGGTCGAAGAGCTGCCGCTGGATCTGCCCTATGGCACGCTGGTGCTGTTTCTGCCGCGCGCTCAGACCGATATGGCACAGCTTTTGGGCGCCGCGGTGGGCGAAAGCCTCCAGCTTCTGCTCAGCCTTGCCAGCGTGCCGATGGAGCGCGAGACCGATGCGCTCTATGTCATGGCCCACGCGGCTGCCCGGCGTTTCACCGCGTTGCGCGCAACCGGGGTCGTGCTCGACATGCGTGGCTTTTGCCAGGGGCTCGGGCAAAGCCTGCATCGCTACTGGCTGGCCGATCAGCGCCCGCTTCTGCCCGATCCCAACCTCTTCGCGCGACCGGATTTCCTCTGGCAGCCGCAACTGACCCGGTATCTGCGCGATCTCGACCCCGGGTTCTCCGCGCCGGATCCGCAGATGATCGACGACGATCTGCTGTGCGTGTCCGACGACCCGCTGGATCTCGAAGAATGGGCGGAGCGCATGGAGATCGTTCTGCGGGCCACGCTCGGCGCCCCGGAGCGCGTTGCGACCCCCCTGCAAACCGGCCTGTCATCGCGCTTTAATCTTCAATAAATCATTAAATTCTTCCGACACATGAAGAATTATGATTACCTGTTCTTGCACGCAAGGATGGGGCAAGCGTTTCTTCATGATGTCCATGTCGTATCAGGCCGCGATGCGCGAGCCCCTGCTCAGTTTCGAGCAGGAGCGCGACGCGATCGGCGGCTGGCAGGACCGTGGCGACCGAAAGGCGCTCGAGCTGTTGCTGCGCGCGCATGCGCGACAGGCCTGGTCGCAGGCGGCGCGCCATACCGACAATCCGACCCATCTCGAAGATCTCGCCGCCGAGGGCATGCTGGGGCTGCTGCGCGCCGCCGACAGTTTCGACCGCAGCCAGGAGGTGCGCTTTTCCACCTATGCCGCCTGGTGGGTGATGAACGGCGTGTCGAGCGCCTTGTCGCGGATCAAGGCGGTGATCGACATTCCCGCGCGCACCTATCTCGATGCGCAGCTCGGACGACTGCCCGAGGACGAGGGCGCGCTGGTGCGTCTTGCCGCGCAACCGACGGTGACCATCGACAGCGGGACGGACGATCCGTCAGAGACCCGCGATATTCTTGTGTCGGGCGACATGAGCCCCGAGGAATGGGTGAGCCAGAAGAGTCGTCACAAGCAGCTTCACCGGATCCTTGCCGATGCGCTTGCCCCGCTGAACCCCGAAGAGGCCGAGGTGATCCGCCGCCGCCGGCTTCAGCCCGAGCCCGAACCGTTCTGCGCCATCGCCTCCGATCTCGGCATGTCGCAGGATCGGCTTCGCCAGCTCGAAAAACGCGCCATGCTGCGGCTGCGGCGCAACCTTATCGACGGCGGCTTTTCAAGAAATGTTCTGTCATGATCAAACTGTTTTCCCTGCTCACCGCCGCCACACCCGAGGCTGGCAAGGCGCCGGCGCATGCTGGCAACGCGCCGCAAAGCCGGATCTTTGCCTCGCTGCTTTCGCTTCTGCGATCCGGAGATGAGGCGCCGGAGACAATGCGGAACACTGCCGGCGATGCCGGTGACGCGATGGATGCGCGCCTCGCCGAGGCCGAGACGGCGCTGACGGATCCCGATCTCACCGATGACGAGCTGGCCGATATTGTCGCGCCGCTGATCTCGGATCTGGCGCAGATCCTGGCGATGGCGCCGGAGCGGCTGAACCAGATGCGCGCGGGCGTGGAGCGCATCGCGACGGAGCCGCAGACCCAAACCGGCCCGGCCCCCTGGAGGGCGCTCGCCGAGGCGCTCCCGGCGCTGCGGCGGCAGCTCTTTGACAGCCAGCCGGGAATGCCCCCAGCTGCCGAAGAGGCTGACGCCTCTTCCGAGGCGCTGCCGGATCTGGTCGCGCGCATCATGCGGGAGGCTTCCGAGCTGGCACGCCCAACGCAGGCCAGTGTGCCGCCGGTGCAAGGCGATGCTCCGGTACCGGTTTCCGGAGCCGTGCAAGGCCTGGTTTCGGCCGCATCTGCGCGCTCCGACCTTCCCACGATGCCGCCGAACCCTGTGCTGGAGGACATCGCGGCGGCGAGATCCGTGGCCACACCCGCATCGCACATGCCGCGCTCGGTAGCCCCAGCCGGGACCGCGCCTGCAAACCTTTCGGTCTTGGCGGCCGCGGACCCCACCGCCAATGCGGAGGTGCCGCTGGAACCCGTGGCGATGGCGCACGATGCAAGTCTTGCGGCGGCTGTCAGGGATGTCGCTGGAAAGGCGGCCCGTACCGACCCCGCTGAGGCACCCGCAGCCCCGGTTGCCCGTCGCGAGATCGACCGCACAAACGCTCTGCCAGGGATGCAGGTCATCTCAGACAAGGCGCCGGACATGGTGGCGGCGAGCCAGGAAGAGCCCCTCAAGGCCTACAAGCTGACGGCCTCGTCCCCCACCGCGCTGCAAGCCTCGCTCGCAGCGCCCGCAGCATCGGTTGTTGCTGCGCCGCTGCGCACCACTACCGGACCGGGGGGAGAGGCCGCATTGCTGCCGCCCATCACTTCAGCCCCGGTCACGACGCCACCGATTGTTCCGGCGACGCCCGAAGCCCCGATGCCACCGCGCGCGGCGCCGTCGCTGCCAAGCTCCGAGCAGATCTTCGGCCAGGTGCGCGCGCAGCTCGGTCAGGACGGTCAAATCCGCGTCGCGCTGAAGCCGGAGGGGCTGGGACAGGTCGAAATCGAGTTGACCCCGGACGACAACGGACAACTTCGGGTCGCGGTGCGGGCGGACCAGCCCTCTGTCCTGTCTCTGCTGCGCACCGAGCGCGACGGGCTGCTGACGCTGCTGCGGGACGGCGGCCATCAGGTGGATGCGCGCGGGCTCAGCTTCTCCGATCTCGGCGCGCGCAACCCCGGGCAGGGACAGTCCCAGGGCCAGAGCGCCACGCCCTTCTCGGGGCAGCATTTCGACGGCATGGGCCCGGAGGACGCGGTAGAGCCCGCACCGGATCCAAGACACCAGACGCACCCGCAGGCGGGCGGCGTCGATATTCAGGTTTGAGTTGAGAGGGAATCCCGATGGCAATCGACCCGTTCGGCCTTGGCGCCCCCGCAGGCACCGCCACCACATCCTCCACCGCGATGAGCCAGCTCAGCGAGGATTACGAGAGCTTCATCACCTTGCTGACGGCGCAGATCCAGAACCAGGATCCGCTGGAGCCGATGGACAGCACGACCTTCATCTCGCAGCTCGCGCAGCTGAGCCAGGTCGAGCAGGCGGTGGCGACCAATTCCAACCTCGAAGGCATCGCCTCGCAGCTCTCCAGCATGTCGGCGATCACCGGGCTGTCGCTGATCGGCAGGACGGTGGTCGCGCCAACCGATCAGATCGCGCTGAACGACGGTAGCGCCGTCGCCGGCTACCGGCTCGGGACCGATGCGGAAAGCGTGGCGCTGACGATCCGTGCCGCCGACGGCACCGTTTTGCGCCAGTACAGCGATCTGCCGGCCACCGCGAACACCTTGCACGAGGTGACCTGGGACGGGCTGGATTACGAAGGGCTGCCGCTGCCCGAGGGGCAATATGTCATGACGGTCGAGGCGCTCGATTCCGAGGGCAACACGATTCCATCGCAAACCTATGCCTCTTCAGAGGTGCTGAGCATGACCTACGAAAGCGGTCTGGCGACGCTGCATCTCGCGAATGACGACACCGTCCTTGCCGGGGTGATCGAAGAGGTGCGCTGAGCGCACCGCCTCAGCTGCGCGGCACGTCGGCCTTGACCAGCGACAGGAAGAGCACGTTCGAGACATCCTCGCCGAACCCGGCGCGCAGGTCGGTTGCCAGCGTTTCCGACAGCTTGTGCGTGTCGATGCTCACGCCCTGCATGGAGGAACTGCTGGCCGCCTTGTGCATGGAGGTCAGCACCGCGTCGCGCAGGCGCGAGGCGTTTTCCGCCTCGTTGAACACTTCGGCGACCTTGGTGTCGCGCATCGCCACACCGACCTCGGAGACCACATAGGTCACGCTGTTGGCGCGATAGACCGGAAAGCTCATACGGCCCAGCTTGACCACGCTGCTGTCGCCGAGCGGATCCTTGCGGATCAGGCTCGCCTCGGACGCATCGGGTTTGTGGATGACTTCCGCCGCCGGCTTGATCAGCTTGTGCGGTTCCTGCTCAACGGCAGCACCCGGATTCTCGACCGAGTGGCTCGCCATATGGTCGAGAACCTTTTCGGCATCGGTGCGACCGGGCTCTTCGACAGCATGCTGCTGCGGGCTGTGTTCCTCTGCCTTAGGCAGAAGCTGCCCAGCTCCGTATCCTGCGGCGCCAAAGAGGACGGGCAGGGTGGCAAAGGCGACAAGAGCTTTTTTCATTTCCGAATCCCGCACTGGCTGCTTCAGCCTCTGGTATGGCGCGGGATTCTGGCGATAGTTTATTTAAATGATGACTAAATTCCGGTTCAATAAGGCAGGATAATGTCCATGACATCCTCCCCATAGCCCTGGCTCTGCTGCCGGCTGATCGAACCGCGCCCGCCATAGCTGATCCGGGCTTCGGCCATCTTGTCATAGGCGATGGTATTGCCCCGGTCGATGTCCTGCGGCCGGATGATCCCCGAGACCCGCAGCTCGCGCAGCTCCTCGTTGACCTTGACCTCCTGCCGGCCGACCACGACGAGATTGCCGTTGGGCAGCTCCTGCACCACAAGCGCCGCCATGCGCAGCGAGATCGACTCGTTGCGGTCGATCCGGCCGTCCCCGGAGGCGCCGGTGGTCGAGGTGATGTCGACGATATTGTCGGAGGGCAGATCCTCCGGCTCGACGCCGGGCAGGATCTGATCGATCTGGGAGCCGTAGCCAAAGAATTTCGGGAAGGCCATGGTGCTGCCGCCGGTGCGCGAGCGTTCCGATTCATTGCGCAGGCTGGCCTCGTCCTCGATCTCGATGACGATAGTCAGTAGATCGCCGATGGTGGTGGCGCGCTGATCGGCAAAAAAGCCGCCCGAGCCGCGCTCCCAGAGCGAGGCGGCCTCGGCGCGATAGGGGATGCGCTCCTGCTCGGGGGGCGGCATCGGCACATTGACGTTGCGCGCGGCGGCAAGATCGCCGGGATCGACGCCGAGGCGGCTCAGTTCCGGATCGCGGTCGAAGGCGGGCGTGCCGCAGCCGGCGAGCATCGCCAGCACGGAGGCGGTGAGAAGGGCAGGGCGCAGACCGGTCATCGGATCACCTCCACGAGTCCTTCGCCCCGGGCCACGGCCTGAAGCGGTTTGTTGCTGACCAGATTGACGATGCGCAGCTCCTGCCCGCGATGGGCGTCGTCCAGCGCGCGGCCCGGGGCGGTCACAACCAGCCGGCCGTCGTCGTAGCGAATGGAGACCTTGTCACCACGGCCGATAACCAACGGCTCCATCACCGATTGCGTCATCACCGGGCGGCCTGCCGCCAGCATCCGGCGCACCTGCATGCCTTCGAGCTTGTCCGTCTCGGTGATCGTGTAGGCCCCGACACGCTTGACCGGCAGCTCGACGGTCTTGACGTCATCCACGCCGACCAGATCGCCCGGCATCAGCCGGCGGGTGGGCACCGGCAGCGCCTGCACCGCCAAAAGCCGCCCCTGCAAGCGGTGCGTCACCCCCTCGGGCGTCACCGCGTTGGCGAGGAACTGGCCGCTGTCGCGATCCATCCAGAAGGCCGAGATCAGATCGGCCTCGTCGATCCGGCTGCCGGAAAAGCGCACATGGATGCGCGCTTCGGGCGGCAGCTCGTTGCCCCAGCTCTGCCGTGCCTGCTCTTCGATCAACACCTCGGGCGCCTCGGCCAGAGCGGCGAACGGCATCAGGGCAAGGGCGCAGAGCAGAGGGAGAAGGCGGCGCAGCATGGCTTACTTGATCTGGTTGGCTGCCGACATCATCTGATCGGCGGTTTCGATGGCCTTGGAATTCATCTCATAGGCGCGCTGCGCCTGGATGAGATCGGTGATCTGGCGCACGATGTCGACATTCGAGCTTTCCAGATAGCCTTGGCGCAGGATGCCGATACCCGCATCGCCCGGCAGCGCCGGGATCGGATCGCCCGAGGCCACCGTGGCCTCCAGCATGTTGTCGCCCAGCGGGCGCATGCCGGCGTCGTTGACGAAGGTGGTCAGGGTGAACTGGCCGACTTCCACGGGCACGGTGTCGTTCTCCACATAGGCGCTGACGATGCCGGTGTCGCTGATCTCGACGGCGGTGGTGTTGTCGGGCAGCACGATGCCCGGATCGACTTCAAAACCCTGCTGGTTGACGATCTGCCCCTCGGCCGAAAGCCGGAAACTGCCATCGCGGGTATAGGCCTGACCGCCATCGGGCAGGTTGATGGTGAAATAGCCGCGCCCGTCGATCGCCAGATCGAGCTGGTTCTCGGTCAGCGCCAGCCCGCCCTGGGTGTTGAGCCGCACCGTGCCCACGGTCTGCACCCCCAGACCCACGTCGAGCCCGACGGGCCGGGTGTTGCCCTCTTCGGCGGTCACAGCGCCCTCGCGCGACATGTTCTCGTAGATGAGATCGGTAAAGGACGCCCGGGCACTCTTGAACCCGGTGGTGTTGGCGTTGGCGATATTGTTCGAGATGACATCGACATTGGTCTGCTGCGCCATCATGCCGGTCGCGGCGATGCTCAGAGCTTTCATCGTCTTTTCCCTCGTTTAGCTGGTCTGGCCGATGCGGCTCAGCATTTCTTTCTTCAGGTCGTCCTCGGAGGAAACCAGGTTGAGCGCGTGCTGATAGGCCTGCTGGATGTCGATCAGCCGCGTGACCTCGCTCACCGCCTGCACATTGCTGCTCTCGACCGCGCCCTGAAGGATCTGGGTGCCGGTGTCGTCAGGCTGGAGCTGCGCGTTGCCGTTCTCCGGCAGGAACATGCCGCCGCCGGTGCGCGACAGGCTTTGCCGGTCGGGCAGGGTGAAGACGCCCACCTGCCCCAGAACACCGCCCTCGGTCGAGGAGATCACACCGTCTGCCGAAATGCTCACCGTGCTGGCGAATTCCGGCGGAATGTTCAGCGGCGCACCACCCGCATCCAGCACCTGCGCGCCGCTCGCGGTGACCATCCGACCCTGCGCGTCGAGCACGAAGCTGCCGTCGCGCCCGTAAGCGGTGCGCCCGTCGGCGAGCTCATAGGCAAACCAGCCCTGTCCCGTCAGCGCCATGTCGAGCGCGTTGCCGGTCTGCACCAGAGCGCCCGGCGCATCGTCGAGATAAGAACCCCGGTCGATCAGGTAATTGGTGCCCTCGCCAGAGGCCGACGCATCATCCTGTTGCAGATAGCTTTCGAACAGCACCCGCGCGGCCTTGAACCCGTTGGAATTGGCATTGGCGATATTGTTCGCGGTTACGTCGAGCTGCCGCTCAAGCGCCGTCAACTGAGACAGTGCGACATAAGTCGAATTATCCATGCACCAAGCCCGTCAATATTTGGACAAACATTCTTTCCTTGCCGAAGATGCGATTTCCGTTAAGATAAAGCAAGCATATTCATGGTGAGGCGAGCAAATTAAAGTGGCCTATTCTTGTGCGTTCCGGGGGCGTCACGCGGCGGTCATGGCGGTGCTGCTCTGTGCCTGTCCGGTGCTGGCCCAGCCCGGCCCTGAAGAGGGCGTGCGCATGCTCGAAGAGCGGCTCACCCCGGCCTTGCTCAGCCCCATGCGGGTGATTGATCCACCTCAGCTCTATCTTGCACAGCGTGAGACGCAGCCCTTCCTTGAAGAACGCCGCGCTCTGATGGATGCCGTGGTGGCCGCCGGCGACCGCCAGCCGGATCTGGCCCGCGCGCTCACCGATCTGGCGGAGTTCTTCTTTGCCCATGCCATGGCGCCCGAAGGGCTCTCGGTGCTGGGGCAGGTCGGCGGCGAGGACGTGCCACCGGCCCACGATCTGCGCGCCGCCGCGTTCGAGCTGGCGCTGGGGCTGATCGACCCGCGCGAGCGTCCGCTCACCGACCGCGCCCGGGCCCTGCTGACACCGGCACATTCGGACTGGGCCGACCAGCCGCTGTTTCTCACGCTGTCGCATTTGCGGGCCGCCGAGTGCGCCGAAGCCGGACCGCTGCTGACCGACGCTGTGATGCGGCTGGCGCGCTTTCCCAAGCCGGTGCAGGAGCGCGTGCTGCCGGGCTTTCTGGAATGCGCCATCGAAACCGAGCAATGGCGGCTGGCGCGCGATATCGCCGCCGCCTTCGACAGCTACCCAGCGCTGAAGGACAGCCCGGCCTATCACTTCCTGCTCGGCCGCGTCGCCGAGATGGGGAACGAACCGCTGGCGGCCTTCGACAGCTATGTGCTGGCGCAGGACGGCAAGGATCTCTGGGCGCATCGTGCCCGCCGTGCGCTGGTCGATCTCAGCCTGCGCGAAGAGGCGATCACCACCGAGCAGGCCGTGGTGCTGCTGTCGCAGGAAGCCGAGCTCTGGCGTGGCGACCGCTATGCCGGCGAGACGCTGGACGATCTCGCCTCGCTTCAGGCCATCGCGGGAGACAAGGTGTCCGCTATCGAGAGCTATGGCCGCATGATCCAGCGCCAGGCCGGCACGCCGCTGGCGGATGCGGCGCAGCAAAAGGCGCGGGTTCTGATCGAAGAGCTGTATAAGCAGGGTGCGAACGACGAGATCATGCTGGGGCGTTTCATGTCCTGGCATGAACGCATCGCGCCCTATTTCCGCTTTACCGTCAGTTTCGCCCATGCCGCCGAGAGCTTTGCCGACCGGTTTCTGCGCGCGGGCGCAACCGTCGCGGCGGCCCGCGAATACGCCACGATCCGCGATTATCTGACCGCCGCGCAGGATCTCGGCATCGCCGAGGCCGAACCGGGTCAGATCGACCGCCTCACCGTGAAGGAGGCGGAAGCGCTTCTGGAGGGCGGGCAGTTCGACACGCTGGGCGCGCTCCTCGCGCAGCCGCCGAGCCTCGACGATCCGGAGCTCGCGCGGCGCTTTCGGCTGATCTCGGCGCGCTATCTCGACGAGACAGGGCGCCGCGCAGAGCTGCTTGACGAGGTCAACGGCCCGCTGCCGAGCCAGATCCTCCGACTGCGCGCGCAGGCCCAGTTCGAACGCGAGGACTGGCCCGCCGCGCTGGAGGCCTATGGCAGGCTGCGCGCCAGTCTGGACGGCGAGCTGCCATTGCCCGACGCGATCCGCTATCTGCTGGCCGCCCATCGCAGTGGCGACAGCGCCAAGACCGCCGAGCTGGCACAGGATTTCCCCAGCCTGACCGAACTGCCGGGATGGGCAGAGATCGCCAAGAGCCTGGCAATCGCCGCGCCCGAGCTTTTGCCGCTGCGCGAAGAAACCGCGCGCGCCCGGATCCGGAATGCGCAGGACATGCTCGACAGCCTGCCCGAGTCCGGCAAGCTCAACTAGCCATCCCCAGCCCGAACCAAGATGCGGCAACCGGTGGATTCTTGAACAATCCTCGGGGCGCGCATCGTATGAACAAAAACAGACAAAAGATTGCGAAAGACCAACAAGTAAAGAAAGCTTTAACCATGGTGTAACCGCAATCTGCTATGTGGTTAACGAACGGTGAATTCATCACTGATCGAAACGGCGAGGCGGTTATGAGCATTTCCAACGCGATGGCATCCGGTGTCAGCGGTCTTCTGGCGAACTCCACGGCGGTTGAGCGCATTTCCTACAATATCGCAAACGCGGATACGGTGGGCTACCGCCGCAGCTTCGCGCAGATGGTCACCTCCGGGTCGACAAACGCGGCGGGCAGCTTTGCCACCGGCGTGCGCACGAATGTCACGCATGCCAACGGGGTCGATGGCAGCTTTTCCGAAACCTCCGTCGCCTCGAACCTCACGATCAGCGGCAACGGCTTCTTCGTGGTGAACTCGAATATCGATGCCTCCTATACCTCGGGCAACATGTTCACCCGCGTCGGCAGCTTCGAGCCCGACGAAAACGGCAATCTGGTCAACGCGGCAGGGCTCTACCTGATGGGCTATGCTTACGGTGCCGATGGCACGCTGGGCGCGGTCGACCGGAGCAGCTTCAACGACCTCGAGCCGGTGAACATCGCCAACCAGACCATCAGCGGCGCCATGACCGGAAACGTTTCGGTCAGCGGCAACCTGCCGTCGCAGGAAACCGGGCTCGACACGCCGGGCGATGCCTTTGTCTCGTCGGTGGAATATTACAACGCGCTGGGTGAGGCCGAGTATCTGACCCTGTCCTTCCAGCCCAACACCACCGACGACCAGTGGGTTGTGACGATCTCGGACGACACCACCGAATACGGAAGCGTAACGGTCGATTTCAACGACAGCGGCGCCAATGTCGGCGCCCCGGCCAGCTATGGCGATATCGTCGCCAGCGCCACCGCGCCGGCGGGCTTTGCCTTCGATCCCGCCACCGGCGAGATGACCCTGACCATCGACAATGCCGATGCCCCCCAGGTGGTCACCGTGTCGCTCGGCGCGCCCGACAGCTTCGACGGGCTGACCCAGTTCTCCGGCGACTACACCCCGATGAATATCGAGCCCGACGGCAGCGAAAGCGGCACGCTCACCCGCGTCGAATTCGACGAGTTCGGCGATGTCTGGGGCGTGTTCGACAACGGCACCCGCAAGGCGCTCTATTCGATCCCGCTGGCCACCTTCGCCAACCCCAACGGGCTGGAAACCTCGAACAATTCGACCTTTTCCATGTCGATGGATTCGGGTGACTTCTATCTCGGACAGGCCGGCAGCGGCGAAAGCGGCACGCTGACCTCGGGCGGCGTGGAATCGGCCAATGTGGACATCGCCGAAGAGCTGACCAGCCTCATTCAGCGCCAGCGCGCCTATTCGTCGAATGCCAAGATCATCACCACCGCCGACGAGATGCTTACGGAAACGGTGAACCTGAAGCGCTGAGGCGCTGGATAGGAGCGTGACATGGGGCTGACATCTGCCTTCAACGCGGCGCGCAGCGGCATGGGCGTGACCTCACGCTGGGCCGAAAGCGTGTCGTCGAACATTGCCAACGCCAACAACCCGAACTTTGCGCGCCGCGATACACATATCGCGACCAACGCGCAGGGAGCGGCGACGGTGAGCGAAATCACCCGCGCGGTGGATAGCTCTCTCGATGCGATGTATCGCGACGAGGTCGGCCGCACCGCGCGGCAGGACGCTATTGCCAGCGGGCTTTCCGCCTACACCTCGCTGCTCGGCGACAGCCAGAGCAGCAACACCATCCTCACGCGGCTGACGGATTTCCAGAACGCGCTGGGGCTGCTCTCGGTCTCGCCCTCCGACGGCGCATTGCAGCGCAGCACTGTGGCGGAGGCGCAGGAGCTGGCGCGCACGCTGAACAGCGCCGGCTCCGAACTGGCCGACGCCATGGACAGCGCCGAGGACGGGATCGGCGCGGATATCGCCGAGATCAACGCGGCGCTGAGCCGTCTCGACGGCTATAACGAACAGCTCTCCTCCGGCGGGCTCGGCGCCAGCGAGGCGCAGCTTGCGCTTCAGGACAAGATCGGCGCCGAACTGGACGCGCTGGCCGAATACATGGATTTCACCCTGCGCACCGATGCTCAGGGGCGGATCGAGCTGTTTGCGGCGGGCGGCGCTCCGCTGCTGACCGGAAACGCGGCGCAGGTGCTGAGCTTTGACGCGGCAACCGGCACCCTGAGCGCGGGGGAGTTCGAGATCACCCCGGGCGTGCCCGGTGTGCGCGGCATCTCCGAAGGTGCGCTTGCCGGCAAGATCGAGCTTTTCAGCGAGACGCTCCCCGAGATGCAGGCGCAGCTCGACGAGGTCGCGCGCGCGCTAATCGCGGGCATGGAAGACGCCGATGCCAGCCTCGCGCCCGGTGAGGCGGGGCTGTTCACCGATGCCGGAGGCGTCCTGAGCGATCCCGCCGCGCCCGGGCTGGCGCTGCGCATCGCGGTGAACGGTGCGGTGCTGCCCGAGCAGGGTGGCGCCTATTGGCGGATCCGCGACGGCATGGGTGCCGATGTGCCCGGAGCCGCTGGCGACAACACCCAGATCGAGGCGTTTATCGCCGTGCTCGATGGTGACATGGCCTTCGATCCGGAGGCCGGGCTCGGGGAAAGTGCCACCCTGTCGAGCTATGTCGCCACGCTGATCGCCAGCCAGAACAGCGCCCGCGCGGAGGCGGAAAGCTCTGCCGAGAGCCTCGCCGCCGGCGCGATCGCGGTGCAGAGCACGCGCATGTCCTTCATGGGCGTCAATGTGGATGACGAGCTGCAACAACTCACCGCCATCGAACAATCCTACGGCGCGAACGCGCAGGTGCTGACGGTCGTCTCCGAGATGATCGACACCCTGCTCAACGCGGTCTGACCCGGAGACCTGTCATGATCTACCTGATGAACCGGGGCCCCTCGACGCTCTACAGCAACCTGCTGCGCCGCAATGCCAATGCCGAGATGCAGACCCAGCTTGCCAATGCCGAGCAGGAGCTGTCCTCCGGCGTAAAGACCGATATCTACAAGTCGCTGGGTACCGGCGCCGTCGAGGCGCTGAATCTCAACGCCGCGCTGGAGCGCGACGAGGCACAGACCGCCGCCAATTCGCTGCTCGGCAGCCGCCTCGACACCATGAGCCAGGCCATCGGCACCATGCGCGAAGCGGTACAGTCGACGCTGGAGCTGGCGCTGGCCAATGGTGCGCCGGAAGGCGGAACGGCGGAGGGGCTTCAGACCTCCGCGCGCGCGGCGCTCGACATGGTGATCGCCCAGGCCAACCTGAACTATGGCGGGCAGCCGATGTTCGCAGGCATCGCCGACGGCACCACCGCTCTGCAAGTCTGGGATCGTCCGCGCGCCGATACCGGCCTCTCGCCGCAAGGGGTGATCGGGGATGTGATCGCTCAGGGCATGGGCACGCCGGCGGAGGTCGCCGACCGCATCGCAGAGCTCGATGCGATCTTTGCCAACAGCGCTGCCGATCCGGAAGAAAACTTTGACAATATGTTCTTCACCGGCAGCACCGGCGACGCGCGCATGTCGGCCAGCATCGGCGATGGCGAGACGCTCAGCTATGGCGTGCAGGCCAATGACGCGGCCTTCCGCCAGGTGCTTCAGGGCCTTTCGATGCTCGCCGCCACCGATGCCACGGCCATCCCCGATGACGAGGCCTATGCGGCCTGGGTCGGCACCGCAACGGAACGACTGAATGCCGGGCTCTCGAGGCTGCTCGACAGTCAGACCCAGCTCGACACCGCCTCGGCGCGGATCGAGACCGCGAACACACGCATGGAAGACCGCGCGCTGCTCTACAAGAACCGGATCTCCGATCTGGTCGGCGTAGACGAGTACGAGGCCGCAACCGACATCAAGGCACTGGAGGCGCAGCTTCAGGCAAGCTATGCCGCCACCTCGCGGCTATCCCAGCTGAGCTTTCTGAACTTCATGTTCTGAATGGTCTGAGGGCCGCAGCGCGACCGGGCCGTCGGCCTTCTCGACGATCTCCGGCGCCAGCTTGTAGCCACGGCCCCGGATCGTGCGGATATGCGGATCGCCCAGCGGCGACATCTCTTCGATCTTCTTGCGGATCCGGCAGATATAGACGTCGATCACCTTGTCGAAGGGCTGCTCTTCGGCCATGCCGTAGACCGCATCGTAGATCCGAGATTTCGACACCAAGCGCGGCGCCGCCAGCGCGATCTGCTGAAAGATCGCCAGTTCGCGCTGCGACAGCTTCATCGGCTGGCCCGCCACATCCGGGTCGCGCCCGTCGAAATAGGCGGTCACGTCGCCGATATGCACCGAGGCCGCCGCGTGGCCATGGAAGCGCCGGGTGATCGCGTTGACCCGGCTGCGCAGTTCCAGCCCTGTCACCGGGCCGACGATATCGTCATCGGCGCCGGCATCGAGCGCTTCCATCGCCGCTTCGGGGTCGCGCTGGTCGCGCAGCACGAGGATCGGATTGCGGCAGCCGGATTTGCGCAGCCGCGCGATATGCTCGACGATGCGCGGATGACCGGAGAGCAGGACCGGGCGGTCGGCATAGCCGTCGCTGCCCAGCAGGTCGAGCTGACGCTCGAAGAAATCGTCAGTCACCGCCACGGGTTCCCAATGCGCCTCGTTCAGCTCGGACAGCAGGCCGGCCAGGGCGTTGGATCGCGGCTCGTAAAGGTAGATATGCACCACGCTCTCCCGATGGGACATTTTTTGGTCTTATTATCCATGGCTGGACAGCATGATCATGCGCAGTATTTTTCCCCGGGTCAAGCATTAGACAAGGATAGCATGATTATATGTGATTTAATCATTGCGATTTCTCCAATTTCTATGTTTAATCTTGCCAGAGAGAGTCCCTTTTCGCCCCCGGAGTCCCATGAGGATCGCAGCCCGCATCGGCGCCCTGATCGCCGCCTTTTGTCTGGCCCTGCCGGCGCAGGCCGATGTCCGGATCAAGGATATCGCCACTTTCGAGGGCGTGCGCGAAAACCAGCTCGTGGGCTATGGGCTGGTGGTCGGCCTCAACGGCACCGGCGACAGCCTCCGCAACAGCCCCTTCACCGAGAAGAGCATCGAGGCAATGCTGGAACGGCTGGGCGTGGGCAATCTCTCGGACGACCGGATCAAGACCGAGAACACCGCCGCGGTGATGGTCACCGCCATGCTGCCGCCCTTTGCACGCCGCGGCTCGCCCATCGACGTGGTGGTCTCCTCGCTGGGCGATGCCAGCTCGCTGCGCGGCGGCACGCTGATCGTTACCC